>RHMC01000004.1 GCA_003719395.1 Streptomyces altiplanensis | reverse complement strand
CGCCCCTGCCCCCCGGACCGCGCCCGCCTCCGCCACCGACACTGCGGGCGGCAGCCACCTGGCCGCGTACGCCCTCGCGGGCGGCCGGCGGCTCGTTCTCGGGGTGGCCTCCGAGCGGCGCGAGGCCGGGGACCACACCATCACCGGCGTCGCCGTCGTCCTGCTGACCCTGCTCACGACGCCGCATCAGGGCGCCCCGGAGTCCGCCCGCGCCGCCGCGCTGGTGCGGCTGCTGCTCGGGGCGGACGCCGGCGCGGTGGCGCCACTGCGCGGCGCGGGCGAGTGGACCGTGGTGCACGCCCGCGGTGGCGTCGGCACCCCGTTCGCGGCGACGGCCCTGGCGGCCGCCCTCGGCACGCCCCTGGTGGACCAGCTCCCGCCGCCGGGCGGTCCGGAGACCGTGGCCGCCCCCGCCGCCCCAGGTGGTGTCACGGCCAGCGGCGCCGGGGTGGTGCGCCTGCTGCTCCCCCTCAACCCGACTGTCGCGCCCCAGCACGGCTGGGTGCTCGGGGTCAGCGCGCCACGTCGAGGGCACGCGACCTCCCGGCGGCCGACGCCCAGGCGGCACGGGCGCTGCGTCGCGCGGAGGCTGCCCGCATCCCGCTGGCACGTCACCGCCCGGCCGGGTTCGGCGCGCTGATGGACCGCAGGGAGGCCGCCGCGTACGCCCGCCAGCTCCTGGAGCCGCTCACGGAACCGCTGACGGAGACCCTGCGCACTTGGCTCTCGCTGCACGGCAACTGGGACCGTACGGCTGTCGCGCTCGACGTGCACCGCAACACGGTCCGCCAGCGCATCGCCCGCTGCGCCGCACTGCTCGACGCGGACCTGGATGACGCCGACGTCCGGATGGAGTTCTGGATGGCCTTGCGGCACAGTTGAGGTACCCGGGCATGCCCATCGGCATCTATGCGATGCCGCCCATCCACATGCGAGAGCCGCTGACGTAACGCGGCGCGTGGGCTACGCCACCGGACTCGGCGGAGTCGTTCAGACCTCAGACGGGGGCGTGTCGCTCTGCTCCCAGCCGTCAGGGGCCGGTACGGGGAGCCGGGCGCCCCGACTCTTCGCGATGCGGTGCAGGTCGCGCAGGGCCTCGGCCATTCGGGCCACGACGAACCGGAGCTGCTCCGGGGTGACCTGCCGGTCATCGAGCATGTCGGCCGCGTGCCCGAGAAGTTCGGCGGCCATACCGAGCTGGACGCTCTCGATGTTGTCAGCGACGCGGGAGACATATCCGGTCCCGTCACCGATGAGGTAGCAGGGCTTGCCGTCTGGGCTGGACCATGGGAGCAGGCGCCCGGTGGTGGTCATCCGGCTGATCACGCGGCCACCTCCACGCCGTGGATCTGGCGTGGCCCGATATCGATGCCGTGCACGGCGAGCCACAGGGCCCGGCGGCGGGCCCGTTGGCGACGGGCTTCCTCGTGCTGCTCATGGGCGAGGAGGTACGGGCGTACGAGGGGACTGTCCTCGCCTCGAAGCACGGGCGCGGGCGCTCGACGGGGAGTCGTAGGCAATACAGCCCCGCATGGAGCGGCTAGGAAGGCCTCGCGTGACCGGTGACGGCCCTGAGCGGGCCACAGGAACCGCAGCAGCGGTTCGAAGAGGCGGGCGATAAAGTGCGACACGTCGTCAACTCCGATGAGGTTGATGGCCATGCCCCCGGGCCGTTCACGCGGCTGCGGGGGTCCCTTGTTGTCGGCCGGCGAAGAGACATCGCTGTGTAGCGATCCACTCACAGAGTGAGACGGGCCGGGCTAGGCTCGCCAGGGAGTAGCGGGTGACGAAAATTTTGTCGCACGGGAGTTGACCATAAGTAACATCTATGGGGACTGGCTGAAGGAACAACGCCTGGCGGCCGGACTGACGCAACAGGAGTTGGCCACGGCGGCGGTGATGACCCGCTCGCACATCTCCCACATCGAGGCGGGGCGTCGCATTCCCTCCAAGGAGGACGCACGCCGCCTAGACAGGGCCCTGAACACGGGGAACGCGCTGAGCAGCTTCCTGCCGGACGATGACGCGGCGGTCGCCGACTACTTCGAGTCGGCGCGACTCCTCGAACAACATGCGGTGATGATTCGGGAGTTCGCATTGTCGTTCATCCCGGGCATCCTGCAGACGGAGGGGTACGCGCGTGCGGTTCTGAGCACGTCGTTCCCTCCAGTGAGTGAAGAGGAGTGCGACAGGCTCGTTGTCACACGGCTTGAGCGGGCGAAGGTGCTTGACGATCCGGTACTGCCAGTGGTTTGGGCGCTTCTGGACGAGGCGGTGCTGCGTCGGGCTCTCGGCGGACCCGATGACATGGCGAAACAGGTCATGCACATCGTCCGCTTGGTGGAGGCGGAGCGTATCCGCGTGCACGTAATGCCGTTCACTCTGGGCTTCCACCCACTGCTGGAAAGCATGCTCACGCTGATGTGGTTCGAGGATCAACCGCCTGTGGCGTACAGCGAGGGCCTGCGCCTGGGCAAGGTGCACGACTCCCCGTCCGTGGTCCAGGAGTTGCAAGGCCGCTACGATTTTGCGCTGAGCGACGCACTGCCGCTGAAGGAGTCACTGGCCCTACTGAGGGCGACCGCAAAGGATTACGGACACCATGGATGAACACACCATCCCGGACGCTTCCTCACTGACCGGCTGGCGCAAGTCGACCTACAGCGGCAGCGAAGGCGGCAGCTGCATCGAGATACTGGACGGCCACCTGTCAGGCGTTCCCGTCCGAGACTCCAAGGCCCCGCACGGCCCCGCTCTGGTATTCCCCATAGGCAGTTGGTCCTCGTTCGTCACAGCAGTCAAGAGTGGAGAGTTGACCGCCTGAGAATGATCATTCACGCGCCGATTGCGTAAGGTTGTTCATCAGGATCTCTTTCACACGGTGGAGTTTCGCAAGCTGGGCACGACGAACTCGCCTTTCCGGGGCCAGGGTGGCGAGGCGTTGAGCGAAGGTTTCTTGTTCAGCCATGCTCGGCAGTTCTATGTCAACATCGAGCAGCCGGACGGGATTGACGAAATGCACGCCGTCGGCGGACTGTGACCGTGCCACCACGTAGATTCGCTTTTGGACCGTTGGAAGCATCAACCAAGCCGCGAGATAGTCCGCAGTCAAGCGACTGGCATCGGGCCTGAGGCGTATGACGCTGCCACTGTACGTAGCCTGGGCCCCCTGATCCCGCCATACCGCGGCGCGAAATGTCCGCCCCGCTGCATCATTGGCGGCGAGCAGGACGTCCTCAGGGCTCAGCATCACCTCGCGTCGGTCTGGGCGCGGCAAGAGTCCAGCCTTGTCAGGCCGGAGCCCGGACAGCTTCAGTTCGCGATCGGTCAGGTCCGCCGGTCGAAGGACGGGCACCCCGGACAGGCCCTTCGACCGGTAGACGCCTCCGGTCCGTGCTGACGTGACCACCTCGCGCAGCGGACAACTCTGTACTTGTCTTGCCGCACCGGGGTCAACCATTGGGATCAGCAACAGCAGTTCATCGACGCTCAGTTTGGCAAGCGCACCTTCAACGGCCTTCTCGGCATCGATCAGTGAGTGGATAAGTTCGGCGACGGCGTTCCGATCGGCCATCATGCTTGCGCGGTCCGCCATCAGGTACCAGGCACTCCGCTGGGACCAGGGATTGTTCGCGATGGTGCCTTCTGCCGTTCCAGTCAGCTGCTGCTCGATCTCCTGGAAGGACAGCCCATACTTCTCCCACCAATTCTCATAGGCCCGCAGGAGGTCCAGGCGCCGTTCCCGCATGAGGTCGTCGAGTATGTTCCTCAGCCCTTGCCGTAGGATCTCCGAGACCACCCGGCGCTCTCCCTCCGCGTCCAACGCGGCCCGCGCCCGGAACAGTCTCGACGGCCCTTCGTCCAGCTTGGGCGGGTCGCTGGGCCAGGGGAACCAGAGGTCCGCCTCAAGGCGCTTGATCAGCGCGCCCGCCTTCACGAGCTCCTTCTTCACATGGGCGAGTTCTGCCAACTTCTCAGCCCTCAAGTCGACTTCCTCGCACGTGACAGCCTTCTCGTCACCTTCAGCATCGCCGTCTTGTGACGGCTTCAGCTCGGCGTTGAGTTCCTTCCGGCGTACGTCCAGCTCCGCCTTGCGCTCGTCCACCTCAGCCAACTCGGCCCGGAACTCGGGGACGATCGCCGCGACCACCTTGTGGTCGTACGCCTGTCGACGCTCCCCCGACGTGCGCGGGCGCAGCTTCTTCGTCTTTGGGTCCTGCTCCGACGCGAGCGTCATCTCGACATTCTTGATCCAGCCGTCCAGCACCCCGGCAAATCCGTTCTCCGACAGCGCGAGCAGCTCGTACTTGGCCTCGTACCACCAGCTGGCCCACGTGCCCGCGAGCGCATGACGGTCGAGCAGGCCCACACCGCCCAGCCGTTCCATGAACGACTCCATCAACGAGCCGCACACCGTCATCAGCGCGACCTTGCGCTCCGAGGGCGTCAGATCGGCGAGGCGCTCAGGGCAAGCGGCTACCGCCTCCAAGTGGCGGGCCTCCTCCCCCCACCACTTCGCGAACGCGGCCCGTAGCTCCTCCTCGCGCGGACGGGCCAGCTCTGCCAGCCGGGCCGCGTCCGGGCGCCGCTCCTCCGGCAGGAAGTCCACGTACACCGGATCCACCGGGAAGCGCTCGGCGAACAGGTCGCCCAGTGCCACGCCGTACGCGTCCAGGAGTTCCCTCTTCGCCTCGATCTCCGCTCGCGGCACCCCGCCCGCCAAGTGCGCCCATACGTCCTGCGGCTCCGGCGGGGGTGTGTTGTCCACGTAGCGTCGGATGCTGAGGTCGTCGTTGTTGTCGCGCAGCTCCTCACGGCTGACGACCCGCGAGAATCCCGGCATCTCCGCGTACGAGTGGAAAGTTGAGGTGATCTTCTCGGCGTGCTTGGGCAGAAGGACGTTCTGCGCCCGCTCCGCGTGGTACTCGCGGTCCGCGTTGATGAACAGAATCTTGCCCGCCCGGGCGGGGTCCTTCTTCCCCGGCGGGCGCAGCAGCAGGATGCAGGCAGGGATACCCGTGCCGTAGAAGAGGTTCGGCGCCAGGCCGATGACCGCCTCAATCGCGTCCTCGTCCAGCAGCTTGGTACGGATCTCCCGCTCACCGCCCCTGCGGAACAGCACGCCGTGCGGCATGACCGTGATCACCATGCCACCGCGCCCTTCCCGCTTGGTCTCCCAGAGCATGTGCTGGAGGAACATCAGGTCGGCCTTGCCGCGCTCGCTCGTCGCACCGTACGTCGTACGCTGCGCGCCGTACCGGAGATCATCAAGCGTGTAGTCCATGGAGAACGGCGGGTTGCTCAGCACACCGTCGAAGCGGTCCGCGTCGGACTTCGGTACGTGCGCCGGCTCGGCAAGAGTGTCGCCGGTGCGCAGGTCGAAGCGGCGCACCCCGTGCAGCACCAGGTTCATCGTGGACATGACCCATGAGCCGCTGTTGGTGTCCTGGCCGGCGAAGAACATGTCCGAGCTCTCGCCGCCGTGTTCCTCCACATACTCCTTTGCGTGGATGAGCATTCCGCCCGTACCGACGCACGGGTCGTAGATGCGCATTCCCTGCCTGGGAGCGAGCAGCTCGACCATCATGCGGACCACGGCGCGCGGGGTGTAGAACTCGCCGCCTTTACGGCCCGCCGAGTCCGCGAATTGCTTGATCAAGTACTCGTAGGCGGCCCCAATCAGATCAGGGAACGCAAGGTCGTCAGTCCGCAGCCGGATACGCCCGAAGTGGGCGATGAGCAGCTTCAGCCGCTGGTCCACGAGCTTGGCAGCTTCAGACGTCGTACGCGAGCCACCGATGCGGTTGAAGTCGAGCTGGTCGAACAGGCCATTGAGCTTGCTGTTCTGGCCTTCCAGCGCCTGGAGGGCAGGGCGAAGCCGGTCCTCGTTGATGTTGTGGTTCGCCGAGGAGATCCACTTCCAGCGGGCGTTCTCCGGGACGAACAGCACGCCCTCGCCATAGGCGGACTCCTGCTCCAGGTAGCCCTCCAACAGCTCCCCAGTGAGACCCAGGTTCCGCTCCGCCTGCTCCCTGACCTGCTCCCGGGCCGCCTCGAACTCGTCGTTGGCCCGCTTCAGGAAGAGCAGACTGAAGATGTAGTCCTTGCACTCCGAGGCGTCCATCGTGCCGCGGAGGATGTCCGCGGCAGCGAGCAGATGCCGCTCCAACTGCATGAGCGTGAGCTTGGCCACGAATAGAACCCCCTACGTCCTCGGTGTGACGTAGGAACCCTATGGTGGCAGCGGGTTCGGGAGAAGGTCGCTCATCCGTCTCGGCACGCTCTTGTCGGTACGTAATCAGTACGCGGTGATCCCGAGTCCCTTCTCGACGAACTCGAAGACATCCGTGTACGGATCGCGCAGCACCTTCGGCACATGCTCCGCGTAGGCCTCGTTCATCTTCAGCGCCCGCTTCTTCGCCTCGGCGAAGCTCCCCTTCGGGATCTGCTCCGGCAGCACCATTTTGATGTTCGCCGCGCTGCCCGCGAACGGCAGCCTGTTCGCCACCAGGTCGCAGACGCCGCTGAAGGTTCCCGTCACCGGCTTGTGGTGGAGCAGGCGCCACACCTCGAAGCATGGATGCGAGAAGGCGATGTCCACACCACCTTCCCGCGCCTGCTTCATCGCCGCCTCGATGTGGTCGTGCTGATCCCGGTCGAACAGACACCAGACCGCCGGCCAGTACTTCTTTTCCAGGCCGCTGCGCTTGGCCGCCCGGGTCTCCTCACGCATCAGCCGCACCGCCGCCTCGACGAGCTTGATCGGCTTGCGCTGTGAGCCGGGAGCGGACGCGTTTGCGATGCGGACCTCGACGCCGTTTGCACCCGCCCGCTCCCGAACGATCTTGATGTACTCGGGTTCGGTCACCTTGCCCTCGGTGAAGACGTGCACGACCTTGCGACGCCGCTCGCTCTTCTTCGCAGGACCCAGCGAGTCCTTCCCCCTCGTGCGCGCCATCAGCTGCCGCTCCGCTCCGCCTCGTACTCGCGTTCCTGTTCGTTCGCCGCCAGCAGCCGCCGGGCGATCTGGCCCTCCAGAAGGGAGGGAACGGCGCCGAAGGCGCCCGCCAGATAGGACTTCATCAGATCCTCGCCCTCCCCCGGGGACGCGTCGGTCAGCGGGTACAGATCCGTGGCGCCGACCTTGTCCTTCTCGGTCAGCCACACCTGCGCGGGCTCCAGCAAACGGCCGCCGCTCGGGGTGGTGAGCACAGACGGATCGTGTGACGTGAAGACGAGTTGCGCCCCCTTGGGGTTGGCCTGCGGGTCATGGAACAGCCGGACCACCTCGGCGGCGAAGCGCGGGTGCAGGCTGGCGTCCAGCTCGTCGACGAGCAGGACAGCGCCTTCATCGAGCGCCAGAAGCAGCGGACCGAGGAGAGCGAACCAGGAGCGGGTCCCGAAGGACTCCTGTTGCCAGTCGAAGGCGACGTCTCCCGCAGCGGAGCGGTGGGTGAGTTTCACCGTGGAGCCGCGGCCCGTGCCTTCCTGGACGATCTCCGCACCGGTGATGCCGAGATCCGCGACCCGGAGCAACTCGTTGATCCGGCGTGCGCGGCTGCCCGTCAACTCCCTCCTCGTGAACGCCTCTCGCTGCTGGCGCTCGTCCTCCGGGTTGATCAACCAGAGATTACGACGGAACCAGTGGAAGAGAGGGGCCAACTGCGGGTGGTTGTCCGTACCGGCCGTCGACAGCAGAAGAGCATTGGGGCGGGTGCGTCGCTCCAGTCCGGCACGGTCCTTCACCCGGCCGCCCGGCCAGTCGTACACCTTGGGCCGGGAGGCGTCACGGTCCAGCCACACCTGGCGATGGCCACGGGGGTAGCTGTGCAGCCACTCGGCTTCGACCCGATCAGCGCCGAGCTCGAATCCGTACGTCCAGCGCACGCCTTCAACAGCAAGGTCGGCCTCGAAGAAACTCGGCTCCGCGCCGCCCTTCTCGTCGAGCGCGAAGGGCGTGCGGGCGGTGCCCTCGAAGGCTGCCCAGTGTGCGTACGAATTCAAGACGGCGGCCTGCATGTCGGTCATCGCCGCCAGCACGTTCGACTTACCCGAGGCGTTGGCTCCGAAGATGCCGATGAGCGGGAGTACCGCCAGCGAACCACTGCCGGCGAGCTCGACCGAGCGCGCCGCCGCGCTCGGCTCGTCCTCCGATGCGACGAAGGTCAGCTCCTGCTCGTCGCGCAGTGACCGCACGTTCGCCGTACGGAATCTCAGCAGCATGCTGCCCCCTCTCCGCGGCCAGGGTAATGGTCATCAAGGACATCGGCTCGCTGCAGGAAGCCTCTGATCCTCCCTGTCGTCGTCGACCCGACCTGGACGACGCCGACGTACGGATGGACCTCTGGTTCGCGCTGCGCTGGCTGTGACGCGTATGACCGTGCACCGACCTGGACAGCCCTGGTGACCACCCGGTAACTTCGACTGAGCAAGCGCTTAGACAAGCCGGGTCGAAGCCGGAGCTGAGGACAGAGGGAGGGCGTCGTCGTGCGCCGTAGCGTTTTCAACGAGGACCACCAGGCGTTCCGGGAGACCATCCGCGCCTTCATCGAGGCCGAGGTCGCCCCCGTCTACGACGAGTGGTTCGCCGCTGGCCAGGCGCCGCGCGACTTCTACTACAAGCTCGGCGAGCTGGGCGTCTTCGGCATCAGCGTCCCCGAGGAGTTCGGCGGCGCGGGCCTGGACACGCACAAGTTCGAGGCCGTGCTCTACGAGGAGACCGCGCGCGCGGGCGTCAACTTCGGCGGTTCCGGCGTGCACGTGCTGCTCGCCCTGCCCTACATCAAGATGCTCGCCACCGACGAGCAGAAGAAGCGCTTCCTGCCCAGGTTCGTCTCCGGCGAGGAGATGTGGGCGCTGGCGATGACCGAGCCGGGCACCGGCTCCGACGTCGCGGGCATGAAGACCACCGCCAAGCTCTCCGAGGACGGCACGCACTACGTCCTCAACGGCGCCAAGACCTTCATCACCGGCGGCGTGCACGCCGACCGCGTCATCGTGTGCGCCCGCACCTCCGCCCCGAGCGCCGAGGACCGCCGCTTCGGCATCTCCCTGTTCGCCGTGGACACCAAGTCCGAGGGCTACTCCGTCGGCCGCAAGCTGGACAAGCTCGGCCTGCGCACCTCCGACACCGCCGAGCTGGCGTTCGTCGACGTGAAGGTGCCGGTCGAGGACCTGCTCGGCGAGGAGAACAAGGGCTTCTACTACCTCGGCACGAACCTGGCCTCCGAGCGCTGGGGCATCGCCTTCGGCGCGTACGCGCAGGCCAAGGCCGCCGTCCGGTTCGCCCAGAGTTACGTCACGGACCGCACCGTCTTCGGCAAGCCGGTCGCGTCCTTCCAGAACACCAAGTTCGAACTGGCCGCCTGCCAGGCCGAGGTGGACGCCGCCGAGGCGTGGCCGACCGCGCCCTGGAGGCTCTGGACGCCGGCGAGCTGACGCCCGCCGAGGCCGCGTCCGCGAAGCTGTTCTGCACCGAGGTCGCCCACCGCGTCATCGACCGCTGCCTCCAGCTGCACGGCGGCTACGGCTACATGAACGAGTACCCGATCGCCCGCCTGTACGCCGACAACCGCGTCAACCGCATCTACGGCGGCACGAGCGAGGTCATGAAGTCCATCATCGCCAAGTCGATGGGCCTGTAGTCCAGGTGACCGAAGCGCTCGACAGCCTGCTCGATCTGCTCGACCTGGAGCAGATCGAGCAGGACTATTTCCGGGGCCGGTCGCGCTCCGCCGTCGTCCCGCGCGTCTTCGGCGGCCAGGTGGCCGCCCAGGCGCTGGTCGCGGCGGGCCGCACCGTCCCCGAGGACCGGCTCGCCCACTCCCTGCACGCGTACTTCCTGCGCGCCGGCGACCCGGGCGCGCCGATCGTCTACACCGTCGACCGCATCCGCGACGACCGCTCCTTCACCACCCGGCGCGTCGTCGCGGTCCAGCACGGCCAGCCGGTGTTCCACCTCTCCGCGTCGTTCCAGACGTACGAGGAGGGCCTGGAGCACCAGGCGGACATGCCGCCGGCGCCGGACCCCGAGACGCTGCCCACGGCCGCCCAGATGCTGCCGGAGTACGCGGACCACTTCGTCGACCCCTGCGTCGTCGACCGCCTGCTCGAAGCCCGCGCGGCGGTCGATCTGCGGTACGTGGACGCCCCGCCGTACGGCACGGTCGGTGAACCGCGCGAGCCGCGCTCGCAGGTGTGGTTCCGTACGAACGGCAAGCTGGCCGACGATCCGCTGCTGCACGTCTGCCTCGCCACCTACGTCTCCGACATGACGCTGCTCGACTCGGTGCTGCTGGCCCACGGGCGCGGCGGCTGGACGACCGGCGACGTCGTCGGCGCCTCGCTCGGACCACGCGATGTGGTTCCACCGGCCGTTCCGGGCGGACGAATGGCTGCTGTACGACCAGGAGTCGCCGTCCTCGTCGGGCGGGCGGGGTCTGGGGCAGGCCAGGATCTACACGCGGGACGGCCGGCTCGCGATCTCCGTCATCCAGGAGGGCGTGGTCCGGGTCCCGCGCTGACCCCCGGCGGCGTCCGGCGGCGTCCGGCGGCAGAGGGTGCCCGGAGGTGCCACCCACCTCGCGGGCTGTCCGGTGGCTCCGGCGACGGTCTCGAAGTCCGCGTCGTGGTGCAGCACCTCAGCACACCGGGTCAGACCGTGCCCAGCAGGCCGGCCGCGTCCAGCAGGTAGGCCGTCATCGGGTCGTAGAAGCGCGGGTCGGTGACGTGGTCGTCGAGCGGGACGGTGACCTGGAGCGTGCCCTCGGCCTCGGCGATGAAGAGCGCCGGGTCGTTGCAGTCGGCGTACCCGACCGCGTCGATCCCGCGCTGTCCCGCGCAGCCGGCCCACCCGTGGTCGGCGACGACCAGGTCGGCAGCGGCCGCCCCTCGCGCTCCAGGCCGTCGAGGATCGCCTTCATCGGCTCGGGCGAGTGCGTGTGCCACAGCGTCGCGCCGCGCTCCAGCATCGCGACGTCCGCGAACTGGAACACCATGCCCTCGTCGGCGGTGAGCCCGCCCGGGATCCGTACGATCTCGCAGCCCGCGATGCGCAGCGCGTCCGCGGTCGCGCGGTGCACGTCGAGGAGCCCCCCGGGGTGCCCGGTCGCGAACAGCACGCGCTCCTTGCCGGCGGCGGCCTTGCGCAGCCGCGCCGCCATCCGCTCCAGCGCGTCGACGGTCAGTTCGGGGTCGATGGTGTCCTGGCCGCTGCGGTGCCCGGGGTCGTCGCTGACGCCGCAGCGCTCCGCCATCACGGCGAGGACGTCCTGCTCGTCGGTCCAGCGGTCGCCGAGTTCGAGGCCGAGCCAGTAGTGACGGTCGCCGTTCGCGAGCTTGCGGTAGTGGGAGAGGTTGTTGTCGCGGGGGGTGGCGACGTCACCGGCGATGCGGGTGCGGGTGAGATGGTCGACGAGGGCGGCGCGGCTGGGTATCGGCATGAGCCCATTGTGCCGTCCTGCTGCGGCCCCCGTCCGGGAAAGCCGCCGCCGAAGAAGCCGGAGGAGCCGGAGGAGCCGGAGGAGCCGAGGAAGCCGGAGAAGGCGGGTCAGGCCGCGGTGCGCGGCGCGAGCGCGCCGAACGCGCCGTGCGCCAGCCGCCGCAGCAGCCCTTCCATCGCCGCCCGCCCCGGCAGCCCCTTGCCGTACGCCCCGAGGTGCGGCGTCGAGTTCAGCAGTCCGAACACCGCGTGCACGGCCGACCGCGCCTCCGCCTCCGGTACGCCGGGATTCAGCTCCCGTACGACGGCGACCCACAGTTCGACGTACTGCCGCTGGAGCCGGCGCACCCGCTTGCGGTCGCTCTCCCTGAGCCGGTCCAGTTCGCGGTCGTGCAGGGTGATCAGGGGCCGGTCGTCGAGGGCGAAGTCGATGTGGCCGTCGATGAGGGAGCCGAGCACCGCCTCCGGGCTGTCCGCGGACTCCGCCGCGGCGCGCTGCCTGCCGCCGTCCAGCAGCCGCTCGCTGATGCCGACGAGCAGTTCGGCGAGCATGGCGTCCTTGCCCGGGAAGTGGCGGTAGAGACCGGGGCCGCTGATGCCGACGGCGGCGCCTATCTCGTCCACGCCCACACCGTGGAAGCCGCGCTCGGCGAAGAGGCGGGCGGCCTCTTTGAGGATCTGCTCGCGGCGGGTCGGGGCCGCGACGCGGGCGGCGGCGTTGGTGCTCATGAGGTCATTCTAAACCGGCCGGTTAGCGCCCGTTAACCTCATGGGAACGCCCGCGGGGACGCTCGCGGAAATGAGTGAACCCCCGCAGCAGCCACTCCACCGGTCCGAGCCGGCACCGGCGCAGCAGCGGGCCGCTGAGGGCGATCTGCGCCGCGTACAGGAAGAGCGCGAGGCAGACCGGGACGGCGATGCCCAGGCGTCCGTACAGACCGAGGCCGTAGCCCGTGAAGACCAGGGCCATGACGAGCGACTGGGTGAGGTAGTGGGTCAGCGCCATGCGCCCGGCCGGCGCGAGGATCCCCGCCGCCCGCGCCCCGCCCGGCGTACCGAACCAGAGCAGCAGTCCGGCGACGTACGCGGCGGTGAGCACCGGGGCGAAGACGGTGCCGGCCATCCCGGCGAGCAGTTCCCAGCGGGCGGGGAGCGGGCCCGCCGTGCCGGCGGCGGAGAAGGCGGCCGTGGGCACGCCCACGCAGAGGCCGGTCACCAGGATGCGGCGCAGACCGGCGGTGCTCACGCGGGTGAGCCACTGCCGCTTGCCGGCCGCCAGCCCCAGCAGGAAGACGGCGACGACGAGGCCGCCTATGGTCAGCAGCGCGACGGCGGCGAACCACACCTGTTCCAGGTTCGCGCCGACGACGTCGGCGAAGCCGCCCCGGTAGGCGGCGGTGAGTTCGGCGGCCTCCGCGGCGGCGGCGCCCGGCGCGGTTTCCGCGCCCGGGTCGGCCAGCGTCGCGAGCGCGCCGAGCAGCAGCAGGCCGAGCCGAAGGCGCCCCACACCCACAGCGCGGCGCGGTACGCGCCTTCGGGGGTGGCCCGGCGGGCGGCGAAGAGGATCAGGCCGAGCAGGGCGTACGTCGTCAGGATGTCGCCGACGTAGAGGAACACCGCGTGCAGGGCGCCGAGGACGAAGAGCCCCAGCAGCCGCCGCATCGTCCGCGGCCCGAAGCGGGCGCCGGCGCGCTCGGCCGAGGCCGCCTGGAGGGTGAAGCTGTAGCCGAAGAGGAACGAGAAGAGCAGATAGAACTTGCTCTGCGCGAGGAACTGGACCAGCCAGAGGGCCACGGAGTCGGCGGCGCCCTCAGGCCGGCCGCCCACCAGGCCGTAGGGGCCGGCCATGGTCAGACTGTTGACCAGGAGGATCCCGAGGAGCGCGAATCCGCGGAGGGCGTCCACCTCCAGAACGCGCTGCCGCGGCTGCGGCCCCGTCCCGGTTTCCGCCGTGTCTCGCAGTGTGGCCACAAGCCCCGCCCCCGTATTGCACCCCGTACGCAGTCCGAACAGATCCTGACAGCCCTCGGACACCAGTGCGTCATACCGCAGGACGAATCCCCCACCCCACTCCGGGCGGAGAGCCCTGGACAGGGGGGTTAGCGGTCGTTAACCTGAGAAGGCGTTAACGCTCATTAACATGCTCACCGACAGCACACCGACCGGGCGAGGGGGCTCAGGAGATGCGGCAGGCACCGGTGCTGACCAGCACCGCCGATCCGGCAGCCGAGGCATGGCGGGCCAATGAAACGGCTCACCAGGAACTCGTGGAGGGGCTGCGCGGGCGGCTCGCCGCGGCGCGGCTGGGTGGCGGCGAGAAGGCCCGCGCCCGGCACACGGCGCGCGGCAAGCTGCTGCCGCGCGACCGGGTGGACGCGCTGCTGGATCCCGGGTCGCCGTTCCTGGAGCTGGCGCCGCTGGCTGCGGAGGGAATGTACGGGGGGCGCGGCGCCGGCGGCGGGTGTGATCGCGGGGATCGGGCGGGTGAGCGGCCGCGAGTGCGTGGTCGTCGCGAACGACGCCACGGTCAAGGGCGGCACGTACTACCCGATGACAGTGAAGAAGCACCTGCGGGCGCAGGAGGTGGCGCTGGAGAACCGGCTGCCGTGCCTGTACCTGGTGGACTCCGGCGGTGCGTTCCTGCCGATGCAGGACGAGGTGTTCCCGGACCGGGAGCACTTCGGGCGGATCTTCTACAACCAGGCGCGGATGTCGGGGGCGGGCATCCCGCAGATCGCCGCCGTCCTCGGGTCCTGCACGGCGGGCGGGGCGTACGTCCCGGCGATGAGCGACGAGGCCGTGATCGTGCGGAACCAGGGCACGATCTTCCTGGGAGGGCCGCCGCTGGTGAAGGCGGCGACCGGCGAGGTCGTCACGGCGGAGGAACTGGGCGGCGGCGAGGTCCACTCCCGTGTCTCGGGGGTGACCGACCACCTCGCCGAGGACGACGCGCACGCGCTGCGCATCGTCCGCAACATCGTGGCGACGCTGCCGGAGCGCGGGCCGCTGCCGTGGCCGGTGGAGCCCGTCGAGGAGCCGAAGGTGGATCCGGCCGGGCTCTACGGCGCGGTGCCGGTGGACCCCCGTACGCCCTACGACGTGCGGGAGGTCATCGCGCGTACCGTCGACGGCTCGCGCTTCCAGGAGTTCAAGGCGGAGTACGGCCAGACCCTGGTGACCGGGTTCGCCCGGGTCCACGGCCACCCGGTGGGCATCGTCGCCAACAACGGCATCCTCTTCTCCGAATCCGCCCAGAAGGGCGCGCACTTCATCGAGCTGTGCGACCAGCGCGGTATTCCCCTGCTCTTCCTCCAGAACATCTCGGGGTTCATGGTCGGCAAGGACTACGAGGCGGGCGGCATCGCCAAGCACGGCGCGAAGATGGTCACGGCGGTGGCCTGCACGCGCGTCCCGAAGCTGACGGTCGTGGTCGGCGGGTCGTACGGCGCGGGCAACTACTCGATGTGCGGGCGGGCGTACTCCCCGCGCTTCCTGTGGATGTGGCCCAACGCGAAGATCTCGGTGATGGGCGGCGAGCAGGCGGCGTCGGTGCTGGCGACGGTCAAGCGGGACCAGATCGAGGCACGGGGGGAGTCCTGGTCCGCGTCCGAGGAGGAGTCCTTCAAGGCCCCGGTCCGCGAGCAGTACGAGACCCAGGGCAACGCCTACTACGCGACGGCGCGGCTGTGGGACGACGGGGTCATCGACCCGTTGGAGACCCGGCAGGTGGTGGGTCTGGCCCTGACCGCCTGTGCCAACGCCCCGCTGTCCGACCCCGCCTTCGGCGTCTTCCGGATGTGAGTGACACATGACGATGTTCGACACAGTTCTGGTCGCCAACCGCGGTGAGATCGCGGTCCGCGTCATCCGCACCCTGCGACAGCTGGGCGTGCGCTCGGTGGCCGTGTTCAGCGACGCGGACGCGGACGCCGCCACGTGCGGGAGGCCGACACGGCCGTCCGCATCGGCCCGGCGGCGGCGGCGGAGAGCTATCTGCGGGCCGACCGCCTGCTGGAGGCGGCGGCCCGTACCGGCGCCCCGGGCCGTCCACCCCGGTTACGGCTTCCTCGCCGAGAACGCGGCGTTCGCGCAGGCCTGCGCGGACGCGGGGCTCGCCTTCATCGGGCCGCCCGCGTCGCCATCGCGCTCATGGGCGACAAGATCCGGGCGAAGGAGACGGTACGGGCGGCGGGCGTCCCGGTCGTCCCCGGTTCGTCCGGCAGCGGCCTGACCGACGACGAGCTGGCGGCGGCGGCGCGGGAGATCGGCATGCCGGTCCTCCTCAAGCCCTCGGCGGGCGGCGGCGGCAAGGGCATGCGGCTGACGCGGGCCGAGTCCGCGCTGGCGGAGGAGATCGCGGCGGCGCGGCGCGAGGCGCGGGCGTCGTTCGGCGACGACACGCTGCTGGTGGAGCGGTGGATCGACCGGCCCCGGCACATCGAGATCCAGGTCCTGGCGGACGCCCACGGCAACGTCGTCCACCTGGGCGAGCGCGAGTGCTCCCTCCAGCGCCGCCACCAGAAGATCATCGAGGAGGCCCCGTCGGTCCTCCTGGACGAGGCCACACGCGCGGCGATGGGCGAGGCGGCGGTCCAGGCGGCGCGCTCCTGCGGCTACCGGGGCGCGGGCACGGTGGAGTTCATCGTCCCGGGCAACGACCCGTCGTCGTACTACTTCATGGAGATGAACACCCGCCTCCAGGTGGAACACCCGGTGACCGAGCTGATCACCGGCCTGGACCTGGTGGAGTGGCAGCTGCGGGTCGCGGCCGGCGAGGAACTCCCCTTCACCCAGAAGGACATCGCGCTCACGGGCCACGCGGTCGAGGCCCGCATCTGCGCCGAGGACCCGTCCCGCGGCTTCCTGCCCTCGGGCGGCACGGTCCTGGCTCTGCACGAACCGCAGGGTGACGGAGCGCGGACCGACTCCGGGCTCACGCAGGGCACGGAAGTCGGCAGCCTCTACGACCCCATGCTGTCCAAGGTGATCGCGTACGCCCCGGACCGCGCCACCGCCCTGCGCCGCCTGCGCGCGGCCCTGGCGGACACCGTCGTCCTCGGCGTCCCGACCAACGCCGGTTTCCTGCGCCGCCTGCTGGCCCACCCCGACGTCGTCTCCGGCGACCTCGACACCGGCCTCGTCGAGCGCGACGCGGACAGCCTGGTCCCGGACGGGATCCCGCCGGAGGTGTACGCGGCGGCGGCGCTGCTGAGGTCGGCAGAGCCGGCTGTCGCCGGCAGCACACCCCGCTGGACGGACCCCTTCTCCGCCCGCACGGGCTGGCGCCTGGGCGGCTCCCCCGCCTGGACGGTCCACCACGCCCGCGTACCGGGCCACGACCCGGTGGAGATCCGGCTCCGCGCCACGGCGACGGGCCAGGAGGTCCTGATCCCCGAAGCACGGCCCCCGGCCCCGGACCTGGCAACCGCCGTCCCCCTGGAACCGGTCGCCCCCACCGGCGCGCAGCCGCCGCCCACGGCATCCGGGGACCTGCCCCCTGTCGCGGCGGAGCCGCACACTCCGCAGCCGGGAAGGGGCGGGGCGGCGGAGGAACGGCTTCCGGTCCGCGCGCGCATCGTCGACGCCGACGCCGGCACCGTCACCGTCGAACTCGCCGGCGTGACACACACCTTCCGCCACGCCACCGGCCCGGAGGGCACGTGGCTGGGCCGGGACGGGGACTCCTGGCACGTCCAGCACCACGACCCCGTCGAGGCGAGCCTGACCGGCGGCGCCCGCTCGGACGTCGACACCCTCGCCGCGCCCATGCCCGGCACCGTCACCGTGGTCAAGGTGGCCGTCGGGGACCACGTCGACGCCGGGCAGAGCCTGCTCGTCGTCGAGGCGATGAAGATGGAGCACGTCATCTCCGCCCCGCACGCCGGCACCGTCACCGAGCTCGACGTGACGCCGGGCTCCACCGTGGCCATGGACCAGGTCCTGGCCGTGGTCACCCCGCAGGAGGAGTCATGACCGACGGACTGCCCATGCGGGTGCCTGCGGCGGGCCTGCCGGCTCGCGTACGCATCCACGAAGTCGGCGCCCGCGACGGCCTCCAGAACGAGAAGACCGTCGTACCGACGGAGGTGAAGGCCGAGTTCATCCACCGCCTCGCCGGCGCCGGGCTCACCACCGTCGAGGCGACCAGCTTCGTACGCCCCGAGTGGGTGCCCCAACTCGCCGACGCCGAGGCACTGTTCCCCCTCCTGCACGACTTGCGAGGAGTCGCCGAGCTCCCGGTGCTCGTGCCGAACGCCCGCGGCCTCGACCGCGCCCTCGCCCTCGGCGCGCGCCGCATCGCCGTGTTCGGGAGCGCGACCGAGACCTTCGCGCGCCGCAACCTCAACCGGACCGTCGACGAGTCGCTCGCCATGTTCGAGCCGGTCGTCGCCCGCGCGAAGGAGGAGGAGGTCCATGTACGCGGCTACCTCTCCATGTGCTTCGGCGACCCGTGGGAAGGGGCGGTCCCGGTCCGGCAAGTGGTCAAGGCGGCCAAGGCGCTCCTCGGCCTCGGCTGCGACGAGCTGAGCCTCGGCGACACGATCGGCGTGGCCACCCCCGGCCACGTCCTGGCCCTGCTCACCGCCCTCGACGAGGCCGGAGTCCCGGCCTCCGTGATCGGCGTGCACTTCCACGACACGTACGGCCAGGCCCTCGCCAACACCCTCGCCGCGCTCCAGTACGGCGTCACCACCGTGGACGCCTCCGCGGGCGGCCTCGGCGGCTGCCCGTACGCGAAGAGCGCCACCGGAAACCTCGCCACCGAGGACCTCGTGTGGATGCTCGACGGCCTCGGCGTCGAGACCGGGGTCGACCTCGGCCGGCTCACCGCCACCAGCGCGTGGATGGCCGAACGGCTGGGCCGCCCCAGCCCCTCCCGCACCGTGCGTGCCCTGTCCCACAAGGAGTCGTAGTCATGTCCCTCGACCACCGCCTCTCCCCCGAGCACGAAGAACTCCGCCGTACGGTCGAGGAGTTCGCGCACGACGTCGTCGCCCCGAAGATCGGCGACCTCTACGAACGCCACGAGTTCCCGTACGAGATCGTCCGCGAGATGGGCCGCATGGGCCTCTTCGGCCTGCCCTTCCCCGAGGAGTACGGCGGCATGGGCGGCGACTACCTCGCCCTGGGCATCGCCCTCGAAGAGCTGGCCCGGGTCGACTCGTCGGTCGCCATCACCCTCGAAGCGGGCGTCTCGCTCGGCGCGATGCCCGTCTTCCGCTTCGGCACGGAGGAGCAGAAGCGCGAGTGGCTGCCCCGCCTGTGCTCGGGCGAGATGCTCGGCGCGTTCGGCCTGACCGAACCGGACTGCGGCTCGGACGCCGGCGGCACGAAGACCACCGCGCGCCGCGAGGGCGACGAGTGGGTCATCAACGGCTCCAAGTGCTTCATCACCAACTCCGGTACGGACATCACCGGTCTGGTCACCGTCACCGCCGTGACGGGCCGGGGGCCCGACGGCAGGCCGGAGATCTCCGCGATCATCGTCCCCTCCGGCACCCCCGGCTTCACCGTCGCCGCCCCCTACTCCAAGGTCGGCTGGAACGCCTCGGACACCCGCGAGCTGTCCTTCTCCGACGTACGCGTCCCGCTCGCCAACCTCCTCGGCGAAGAGGGCCGCGGTTACGCCCAGTTCCTGCGCATCCTCGACGAGGGCCGCGTCGCCATCTCGGCGCTCGCGACCGGCCTGGCCCAGGGGTGCGTCGACGAGTCGGTGGCGTACGCGAAGGAACGCCACACCTTCGGCCGCCCCATCGGCTCCAACCAGGCGATCCAGTTCAAGATCGCCGACATGGAGATGCGCGCCCACATGGCCCGCATCGGCTGGCGCGACGCGGCGTCACGCCTGCTCCGGGGCGAGCCGTTCAAGAAGGAAGCGGCCCTCGCCAAGCTCTACTCCTCCACGGTCGCGGTCGACAACGCCCGCGAGGCCACTCAGATCCACGGCGGCTACGGCTTCATGAACGAGTACCCGGTGGCCAGGATGTGGCGCGACGCGAAGATCCTGGAGATCGGCGAGGGCACGAGCGAGGTCCAGCGCATGCTGATCGCCCGGGAACTGGGCCTCACGGGCTGACCGCCTCGTGCGGTGGCCGCCTCGCGCGGTGACCGCCTCACGGGCCGACCGCTTTGTGCGGCAAGGCAGTCGGCCGGACCGCGGTGCGGCGCGGTGCGGCGCGGTGGCCTGCGGAAGGTTTCGGGGCCACCCTCTGGACAATGTGTGAGGTTAGGCTAACCTACGCTCGGACTTGTCCCGTGGTGGACCCCGACCGCACGTACGAAAGCAGACACCGTCATGCCTCACGCCCGAGCTTCCCGCCTCTCCCGCCGCAGTCTGCTCGCCGTCGGCGGCGCCATAGGCATCGGCGCCGCGCTGACCGCCTGCGGCGAGACCTCCGCGAAGAGCGAGGAGAAGGCCACCGGGAAGTCGGGCCCGTGGTCCTTCAAGGACGACCGCGGCAAGACGGTGAAGAGCCCCGCCACCCCCAAGAACATCGTCGCGTTCACCGGCGTCGCCGCCGCGCTCCACGACTTCGGCGTCGAGGTCAAGGGCGTGTTCGGGCCGACCAAGACGGCGGACGGCAAGGCCGACGTGCAGGCCGGCGATCTCGACATCACCAAGGTCAAGATCATCGGCAACGTCTACGACGAGTTCAACGTCGAGGAGTACGTCGCCCTCGACCCCGACCTCCTCGTCACGGCGATGTGGGAGAAGGACAAGCTCTGGTACGTCCCCGAGGCATCCACCGCGAAGATCCTCAAGGTCGCCCCGAGCGTCGCCCTGTGGGCCGCGGAGACCACCGTCCCCAAGGCGATCCAGCGCCACGCCGACCTCGCCGAGTCCCTCGGCGCCGACGTCAAGGCCAAGAAGGTCACCGACGCCAAGACCCGCTTCGAGAAGGCCGCCGCGCGCCTGCGCCAGGCCGCCAAGGCCAACCCGAAGGTCAAGGTCATGATCGGCTCGGCGAGCCCGGACCTCTTCTACGTCTCCCTCGCGAAGATGTCGGCGGACACGCTCTACTTCCAGGAGCTGGGCGTGAACTTCGTCGAGCCGAAGGTGAACGCGGCCGGCTTCTTCGAGGAGCTCAGCTGGGAGAACGTCGACAAGTACCCGGCCGACATCATCATGATGGACAACCGGACCGGGATCCTGCAGCCCGACGACCTCAAGAACAAGCCGACCTGGACCCGCCTGCCCGCCGTCAAGGCCGGCCAGGTCGTCCCGCGCACCACGGAGCCGATCTACTCCTACGACAAGTGCGCGCCGATCCTCGAGGACCTCGCCGAGGCCATCGAGAAGGCCAAGAAGGTCGCCTGAGCATGACCGGGTCAGCCGAGGAAGCCGAAACCGCCGTCGCCGTCGTCCCGTTCCGCTTCTTCGGCCTGACGGTCGTCCGGACGCGGCGGCTCAGCACCTCCCTGGTCAGGGTGACGTTCGGGGGCGAGGACCTGCGGGCCTTCGCCTCCGGGGGCCGCGACCAGAGCCTCTCCCTCTTCCTGCCGCACCCCGGCCAGCCGGAGCCGGTGCTTCCGCCGGAGACCGAGCCGGACTGGTTCAGGGCGTACCGCGCGCTGCCCGACGACGTACGCGCGGTCATGCGCTCGTACACCGTGCGCGAGCAGCGCCGGGCCGCCGACGGGGCCCGGGCCGACGAGGTGGACATCGACTTCGCCCTTCACGAGGACGGCGGGCCCGCCTGCCGCTGGGCGGGACAGGCGGGCGCCGGTGACCGCGTCGTGGTCCTCGGGCCTGCGGTCGAGGACAACACCGCCGTGCGCTTTTGCCCGCCCGAGGACACCGACTGGGTCCTGATGTGGGCGGACGAGACCGCGCTGCCCGGCCGCCGCGGCCGCCCTGGAGTGGCTGCCGGCCGGGACGAGGGCCAAGGTCTGGATCGAGGTCCAGCACACCGACGACCGCCTGGAGCTGACCACTGCGGCCGACGCGGACATCACCTGGCTGGTGCGGGACGAGAACGCGCCCTCCGCGCTGGACGCGGTACGCGCCGTTCCCGAGGCCGAGTTGCCGGACGGTACGCCGTACACCTGGATCGCGGGCGAGTCCTCGTGCGTACGGGCGCTGCGCCGCCATCTCGTCCAGGAGCGGAAGTTCGACCGCAAGCGCGTGACGTTCGTGGGCTACTGGCGCCGCGGGCTGAGCGAGGAGCAGTTGCGCGAGCGCGTGGAAGAAGAAGACGCGCAGTAAGGCACGACAGCCGGGGCCCCTGGGGGGCGAGTGCGTTGCGAGATCAAGTTAGGTTAGGCTAGCCTAACCAAGACATCGCGCCTTCGCCCCCCTCCTCCTGTCCTGAGGGCGCAATGAATTCCCGTACCCGGGAGGACAGTTCATGCGTTCACACCTGCTCAATGACACAACCGCCGAGCGGTACCGCCGGACCGCCACCGCAGCGGTCGAGCGGGTGGCGGACAAACTCGCCACGACCACACGGCCGTTCACCGGCATCACCCCGGAGCAGCTCGCCCCCCGGTTCGACGCGATCGACCTCGACCGGCCGCTCGGTGACACCACCGCCGTCCTGGACGAACTCGAATCCGTCTACCTCCGCGACGCCGTCTACTTCCACCACCCGCGTTACCTCGCGCACCTCAACTGCCCGGTCGTCATACCGGCCGTCGCCGCCGAGGCCGTGCTCTCCGCCGTCAACTCCTCCCTCGACACCTGGGACCAGAGCGCGGGCGCCACCCTCATCGAGCGCCGCCTCGTCGACTGGACTGCAAGCCGTATCGGCTTCGGCACCGCCGAGGAGACGGGCGCCGACGGCGTCTTCACCAGCGGCGGCTCCCAGTCCAACCTCCAGGCGCTGCTCCTGGCCCGTGAGGAGGCCAAGACCGACGACTCCGCCAAGCTGCGCGTCTTCGCCTCCGAGTGCGGCCACTTCAGCGTCCAGAAGTCCGCGAAGCTCCTCGGCCTCTCCCCCGAAGCCGTCATCGCGATCCCCTGCGACAACGACAAGCGCATGCAGACCGTGGTCCTCGCCCGCGAGCTGGCCCGCTGCGCGAGCGAGGGCCTCGTCCCGATGGCCGTCGTCGCCACCGCCGGCACCACCGACTTCGGCTCGATCGACCCGCTGCCCGAGATAGCCGAGCTGTGCGAGCTGTACGGCGCCTGGATGCACGTCGACGCGGCGTACGGCTGCGGCCTGCTGGCCTCCCGCACCCGCCGCCACCTCCTCGACGGCATCGAGCACGCCGACTCGGTCACCGTGGACTACCACAAGTCCTTCTTCCAGCCGGTCAGTTCGAGCGCGCTGCTGGTCCGCGACGGCGCCACCCTGCGCCACGCGACGTACCACGCCGACTACCTGAACCCGCGCCGGATGGTCGAGGAGCGCATTCCCAACCAGGTCGACAAGTCCCTCCAGACCACCCGCCGCTTCGACGCCCTCAAGCTGTGGATGACCCTGCGGACCATGGGCGCCGACGGTGTCGGTGAGCTCTTCGACGAGGTGTGCGACCTCGCCGGCGAGGGCTGGCGGCTGCTCGCCGCCGACCCGCGCTACGACGTCGTCGTCCAGCCCTCGCTCTCCACCCTCGTCTTCCGCTACGTCCCGGCCGACGTCACCGGCCCCGCCATGATCGACCGCGCCAACCTGTACGCCCGCAAGGCGCTGTTCGCGTCGGGCGACGCCGTCGTGGCGGGGACGAAGGTCGACGGCAAGCACTACCTGAAGTTCACCCTTCTCAACCCCGAGACGACGCTGAACGACATCGCGGCCGTCCTCGACCTCATCGCCGGCCACGCCGAGCAGTACCTGGGAGAGTCCCTTGTCCACGCCTCTTGAGCCTCTTGACTTCATCGGTATCGGACTCGGTCCGTTCAACCTCGGACTCGCCTGCCTGACCGAGCCGATCGACGAGCTCGACGGTCTCTTCCTCGAAACGAAGCCGGACTTCGAGTGGCACGCGGGGATGTTCCTCGAAGGCGCGCACCTCCAGACTCCGTTCATGTCGGACCTGGTCACGATGGCCGACCCGACCTCGCCGTACTCCTTCCTCAACTACCTGAAGGAGCAGGGGCGGCTGTACTCCTTCTACATCCGCGAGAACTTCTATCCGCTGCGGACCGAGTACAACGACTACTGCCGCTGGGCCGCCGCCAAGCTCAGCAACATCCGCTTCAACCAGACGGTCGCCTCCGTCGCCTACGACGCCGAGGCCGAGCTGTACGTCGTCCGCACCCAGGACGCCGCCTACCGCGCCCGCCACCTGGTCCTGGGCACCGGCACCCCGCCGTACATCCCGGACGCCTGCCAGGACCTGGGCGGCGACTTCCTCCACAACTCGCGCTACGTGAGCGGCAAAGAGGCGCTCCAGGCGAAGAAGTCCATCACCCTGGTCGGCAGCGGCCAGAGCGCGGCGGAGATCTACTACGACCTGCTCTCCGAGATCGACGTGCACGGCTACCGGCTCAACTGGGTCACCCGCTCGCCGCGCTTCTTCCCGCTGGAGTACACCAAGCTCACGCTGGAGATGACCTCCCCGGAATACGTCGACTACTTCCACGCCCTCCCGGAGACGACGCGCTACCGCCTGGAGTCCCAGCAGAAGAACCTCTTCAAGGGCATCGACTCCGAGCTGATCAACGCCATCTTCGACCTGCTCTACCAGAAGAACCTCAAGGGCCCGGTCCCCACCCGCCTCCTGACCAACTCCTCCCTCAACACCGCGAGCTACGACGCCGAAAGCGCGACGTACACCCTCGGGCTGCGCCAGGAGGAGCAGGGCAAGGACTTCGAGCTGAACACCGAGGGCCTCGTCCTCGCGACCGGCTACCGCTACCGCACCCCCGCCTTCCTGGAGGGCGTGCGCGACCGGATCCGCTGGGACGGCCAGGGCCGCTACGACGTGGCCCGCAACTACAGCATCGACACGACGGGCCGCGGCATCTTCCTCCAGAACGCCGCCGTCCACACCCACAGCATCACCTCGCCCGACCTGGGCATGAGCGCGTACCGCAACGCCTACATCATCGGTGAGCTGCTGGGCTCCGAGTACTACCCGGTCGAGAAGGCCATCGCTTTCCAGGAGTTCGCCATATGAACAGCGCATTCACCATCCGCCCCCTCGATCCGCTCAAGGACGCCGAGCTGCTGCACGGCTGGGTCACCCATCCCAAGGCCGCCTTCTGGATGATGCAGGACGCGTCGCTGCCGGACGTCGAGCGCGAGTACATGGCGATAGCCGCGGCCGAGCACCACGACGCCTTCATCGGCCTGCACGAGGGCGAGCCCGCCTTCCTCATGGAGCGCTACGACCCCGCCCACGTCGAGCTCGTGGGCCTGTACGACGCCCAGCCCGGCGACGTCGGCATGCACTTCCTGGTCGCGCCGACCGACACGCCCGTCCACGGCTTCACCCGCGCCGTGATCACCGCGGTGATGGAGGAACTGTTCGCGGACCCGGCCACCCGCCGCGTCGTCGTCGAGCCCGACGTGCGCAACGACGCCGTCCACCGCCTCAACGAGGCCGTCGGCTTCGAGATCGTCGAGAAGATCGCCAAGCCGGAGAAGGACGCCTACCTGAGCGTCTGCACGCGCGCCCGGTTCGAAGCAGCACGTACCGCCGGAGCCGCCCTGTGAACCGCGAGAGCTCCACCGACGCCGTCTCCCACCTCTCCCCCGAGCGCTGGGCCCACGCGAGCCGGCTCCTCGTCCGCAAAGCGCTCGCCGAGTTCTCCCACGAGCGCCTGCTGACCCCCGAGCCCCTCGGCGACAACAGGTACGCCGTCCGCTCCGACGACGGCGCGACCGAGTACCGCTTCACCGCCCACCGCCACGCGCTGGACCACTGGCAGGTCTTCCCCGAGTCCATCACCCGCCACCGCGACGGCGCCGAGATCCCCCTCGACGCCCTCGAATTCTTCATCGAGCTGCGCGGGGCACTCGGCCTGAGCCCGGAGATCCTCCCCGTCTACCTGGAGGAGATCAGCTCCACCCTCTCCGGCACGGCGTACAAGCTCACCAAGACGCCCGTCACCGCCGCCGCGCTGGCCCGCGCCGGCTTCCAGGCCATCGAGACGGGGATGACCGAGGGCCACCCCTGCTTCGTCGCCAACAATGGCCGTCTCGGCTTCGGCATCGACGAGTACCGCTCGTACGCCCCCGAGGCCGCCTCCCCCGTCCAGCTGATCTGGCTGGCCGCCCGCCGCGACCACGCCACCTTCACGGCCGGCGCCGGGCTGGACTACGAGGACTTCGTACGCGCCGAACTGGGCGACGCGGTCCTCGACCGGTTCGCGGCGACGCTGAGCGGTCTCGGCCTGGACCTGGCCGACTACTACCTCATCCCGGTCCACCCCTGGCAGTGGTGGAACAAGCTCTCCGTCACCTTCGCCGCCGAGGTCGCCCAGCACCGGCTCGTCTGCCTCGGCGCGGGCGACGACAGCTACCTCGCCCAGCAGTCGATCCGTACCTTCTTCAACACGAGCGACCCGGCGAAGCACTACGTCAAAACGGCGCTGTCCGTCCTCAACATGGGCTTCATGCGCGGCCTCTCCGCCGCCTACATGGAGGCCACGCCCGCCATCAACGACTGGCTGGCCGGTCTGATCGAGAACGACGAGACCCTCCGGGCGACCGGTCTGACGATCATCCGTGAGCGCGCGGCCATCGGCTACCACCACCGCCAGTACGAGGCCGCCACCGCCAAGGGCTCCCCGTACCTGAAGATGCTCGCCGCGCTCTGGCGCGAGAGTCCCGTCCCGTCCCTGGCGCCGGGCGAGCGCCTCGCCACCATGGCGTCGCTGCTGCACACCGACCACGAGGGCGCGTCCCTCGCGGGCGCCCTGATCGCCGAGTCGGGTCTCGCCCCGGCCGAGTGGCTGCGCCGCTACCTCCACGCGTACCTCACGCCGCTGCTGCACAGCTTCTACGCGTACGACCTGGTCTACATGCCGCACGGCGAGAACGTCATCCTCGCCATCGAGGACGGCGTCGTCACCCGGGCGGTCTTCAAGGACATCGCGGAGGAGATCTGCGTGATGGACCCGGACGCGGTGCTGCCGCCCGCCGTCGAGCGCGTCCGCGCCGAAGTGCCCGACGACATGAAGCTGCTCTCGCTCTTCACCGACGTCTTCGACTGCTTCTTCCGCTTCCTCGGCGCCACGCTCGCCACCGACGGTGTCACCGACGAGAACACCTTCTGGCGGACGGTGGCGGAGTGCGTGGCCGACTACCAGGAGGCGCACCCGCAGCTCGCGGACAAGTTCAAGCAGTACGACATGTTCGCACCGGAGTTCGCACTGTCCTGCCTGAACCGGCTCCAGCTGCGCAACAACAAGCAGATGGTCGACCTCCAGGACCCGTCGGGCGCGCTCCAGCTCGTCGGCACCCTCGACAACCCGATCGCGCGGTTCGCCCGGGCCTGACCCGGCCGCCGACCGGAACGACGAGCGGGCGGGCGTCCGTGCCCCAGGCCCTCACGGACGCCCGCCCCCTCTCCGCCCCTACTCCGCGGGCCAGGGCACCTGCGCCGAGCGGTAGTAGTCGATGCCCAGCGCCGAGAACCGCGGCCCCTGGGCCGCCAGCCGCACCTTGTACGTGTCCCAGTCGTGCGTGGCCGCCGGCGACCAGCCCAGCTCGGCGATGCCCGGCAGCCTCGGGAACGCCATGTACTCGACCTGGTCGTTGGTCCACAGGGTCTCCGACCACAGCGGCGCCTCGACCCCGAGGACCGACTCGGCCGGCGCGCCCGGCAGGTACGCCCCGGGGTTCCAGTCGTACGAGCGCTCCACCTCCACGTAGCCCGCCCAGGCGAGGCCGAGCGGGGTGCTCTTGTCGTACTTCATGTCGAGGTACGCCCGGTCGGCCGGCGACAGCACCAGCTTCGTCCCGTTCTTCGCGGCATCGGCGACCTGCGCCTTCTCCGCCGCCGAGGTCCTGTCGAGCCCCCAGTACTGGGCGACGGCGCCCTTGACCGGGTTGCCGCCCGTCAGCTGGTGCCAGCCCATCACCGTCTTGCCGTACTTGCCGACGACGGCCTGCGCCTTGTCCATGAAGGCGACGTAGTCCGCGTCCGACGTGGAGTGCGCCTCGTCGCCGCCGATGTGGAGGTACTTGCCGGGCGTCATCGCGGCGATCTCGCGCACCACGTCGTCCACGAACCTGTACGTGATGTCCTTCGGCACGCACAGCGAGCTGAAGCCGACGCTGGTCCCCGTGTAGAGGGGCGGGGCGACGCCGTCGCAGTTCAGTTCGGGGTACGAGGCGAGCGCCGCGTTGGTGTGCCCCGGCAGGTCGATCTCGGGGACGACCTCCAGGTGGCGGGAGGCGGCGTACCGCAGGATCTCCTTGTAGTCGGCCTTCGTGTAGTAACCGCCGGGGCCGCCGCCGACCTGGGTCGAGCCGCCGTACGTCGCGAGCCGCGGCCAGGAGTCGACGGCGATGCGCCAGCCCTGGTCGTCGGAGAGGTGCAGGTGCAGCTTGTTGACCTTGTAGAGCGCCATCTGGTCGATGTACGTCTTGACCTTGTCGACGCTGAAGAAGTGCCGCGACACGTCGAGCATCGCGCCCCGGTAGCCGTAGCGCGGCGCGTCCTCGATCGTTCCGCCCGCGACCTTCCACGGCCCCCGCTGCCGGGTGTCCTCCTCCACGGACGCGGGCAGCAGCTGACGGAGCGTCTGCACGCCGTGGAAGAGCCCGGCGGGCTTGCGGGCCGTGATGGTGACCCCGTGGCGGCCGGACTCCAGCCGGTAGCCCTCGTCGCCCAGCGAGGCGTCCCTGGAGCCGAGCCGCAGCCGGATCCCGTCCTTGGCGTCTTGCTCCGTGACCGGCAGCGCGTAGCCGGTGGACGGGCGCAGGATGTCCGCGAGGTACGAGCCGATCCGCCGCGCCTCGTGCGAGTCGTCGTCGACCCTGATGCGCGTCCGGTGCGTGAGGGCATAAGAAGGCCCGCCCTCGGAGACGGAGGCGGGCGCCGGAATCACCTGGCCCAGTGGTCTTGCTTCCGCGGCGGGCCCGGCGGCCGCCGGGGGTGCGGCGCGACCGCCCGTCGCGCCGGCGGCGACGACGAGGACCAGCGGGGCGAACAGGCGTGGGAGCGTTCTGCGTTGACTCACGGGCGGTCCCTTCGGCGGGCTTCGCAACAGTGGCGTAGTGCAGGCGAACGGTCACCATGGGTATCGCGCGCCCCACTCCGGGGTCAAGGGTTTAGACCACTTCTCCGTCCGTGTCCCGCACCGGGAGACGCCCGGATAAGACCGGATCCTCCCCCTCCAGGTGCGAGATCCTGCCCGGATTCGGGCAGGATTCTTGCATGCGCCTCAAATCCCCCGCAGTATCTACGGGTGCTCGAACGCCGCCCGTCGTCGCCGTACGACGACCTCATCGACCATCTGGTCCGCAGCACCGCGCTCCCGCGCGGTGAGGCCGCCCGGGTGGTGCTCGACGTGCTGGCGTACTTCGACGAGACGGCCGAGGACTTCGTGCGCCGCCGCCACCGTGAGCTTCAGTCCGGCGGCCTGGTGAACGCGGAGATCTTCGAGCGGATCGCGGCCGAGATGCCGCACCGCGCCGTGGCGCCGCCGGAGCTCTCGCTCCGGCAACTGCGCCGCATCGTCTACGGCTGAGCACCCACTCAACGACTCGAGGGACACACCATATGTGCGGAATCGTCGGTTACATCGGCAAGCGTGACGTCGCCCCGCTGCTGCTCGAAGGCCTCCAGCGCCTGGAGTACCGCGGCTACGACTCGGCGGGCATCGTGGTCACGAGCCCCAAGGCGAGCGGCCTGAAGATGGTCAAGGCCAAGGGCCGGGTCCGCGACCTGGAGGCCAGGGTCCCCAAGCGCTTCGCCGGCACCACCGGCATCGCCCACACCCGCTGGGCCACCCACGGCGCCCCGAGCGACGAGAACGCCCACCCGCACCTCGACGCCGAGGGCAGGGTCGCCGTCGTGCACAACGGCATCATCGACAACGCCACCGAGCTGCGCGCCAAGCTCGTCGCCGACGGCGTCGAGTTCCTCTCCGAGACCGACACCGAGGTCCTCGTCCACCTCGTCGCCCGCTCCCAGGCCGTGACGCTGGAGGAGAAGGTCCGCGAGGCGCTGCGCCACGTCGAGGGCACGTACGGCATCGCCGTCATGCACGCCGACTTCTCCGACCGCATCGTCGTCGCCCGCAACGGCTCGCCGGTCGTCCTCGGCATCGGCGAGAAGGAGATGTTCGTCGCCTCCGACATCGCCGCGCTGGTCTCGCACACCCGCCAGATCGTCACCCTCGAAGACGGCGAGATGGCCACCCTCAAGGCCGACGACTTCCGTACGTACACCACCGAGGGCTCGCGCACGACGGCCACGCCGACCACCGTGGAGTGGGAGGCCGAGTCGTACGACATGGGCGGCCACGACACGTACATGCACAAGGAGATCTCCGAGCAGGCCGACGCCGTGGACCGCGTGCTGCGCGGCCGCATCGACGACCGCTTCTCCACCGTGCACCTGGGCGGCCTGAACCTGGATGCCCGCGAGGCGCGCGGGATCCGCCGCGTCAAGATCCTCGGCTGCGGCACGTCGTACCACGCGGGCATGATCGGCGCGCAGCTGATCGAGGAGCTGGCCCGCATCCCCGCCGACGCCGAGCCGGCGTCCGAGTTCCGCTACCGCAACCCGGTCGTGGACCCCGACACCCTCTACGTCGCCGTCTCCCAGTCCGGTGAGACGTACGACGTGCTGGCGGCCGTGCAGGAGCTGAAGCGCAAGGGCGCCCGCGTCCTCGGCGTGGTGAACGTCGTCGGCTCGGCGATCGCCCGCGAGGCCGACGGCGGCATGTACGTGCACGCCGGTCCCGAGGTCTGCGTCGTCTCCACCAAGTGCTTCACCAACACGGTCGTCGCCTTCGCGCTGCTCGCCCTGCACCTGGGCCGCATCCGCGACCTGTCCGTCTCGGACGGCAAGCGGCTCATCGAGGGCCTGCGCAAGCTGCCCGCCCAGATCGCGGAGATCCTGAAGACCGAGGACGAGATCAAGAAGATCGCCGAGGAGTACGCCGGCGCCCAGTCGATGATGTTCATCGGGCGCGTGCGCGGCTACCCGGTCGCCCTGGAGGCCTCCCTCAAGCTGAAGGAGATCTCCTACATCCACGCCGAGGCGTACCCGGCCTCCGAGCTCAAGCACGGCCCGCTCGCCCTGATCGAGCCCGCCCTGCCGACCGTCGCGATCGTGCCCGACGACGAGCTGCTGGAGAAGAACCGCGCGGCGCTGGAGGAGATCAAGGCGCGCAGCGGCCGGATCCTGGCGGTCGCGCACCGCGAGCAGGAAAAGGCCGACCACACCATTGTGGTCCCGAAGAACGAGACGGAGCTGGACCCGATCCTCATGGGCATTCCGCTCCAGCTCCTCGCCTACCACACGGCACTGGCCATGGGCCGCGACATCGACAAGCCGCGCAACCTCGCCAAGTCCGTGACGGTCGAGTAGCAGCCGCAGACCGAGCCGCAGGTACGACGGAGGCCGGCCCCCCGCATGAAGCGGGGGGCGGCCTCGTGCCGCAGCGCTTACGGGATCACGATGACCGGCCGCTGCGCGCGCCGCGCCAGCCGGCCCGCCACCGAGCCGAAGATCCGTCCGACCAGGCCGTGCGTCGTCCCGACCACGATCGCGTCGGCCGAGTACTCCTGGCCGACCTCCTCCAGCTCGTGGCAGATGTCGCCACCGCGCTCGACGAGGATCCACGGCACTTCGGAGAGGTAGTCCGCACAGGCCAGCTCCAGTCCGAGCACCTCGGTGCGGTGATCCGGCACGTCCACGAAGACCGGTGGTTCGCACCCCGCCCAGACCGTGGTCGGCAGCCTGTTGGCCACATGGACGATGATCAGGCCGGAGCCCGACCGCACCGCCATGCCGATGGCATACGAAAGGGCCCGCTCACTGGACGTGGAGCCGTCGAAGCCGACGACGACACCGTGCTGGAAGGCGGGATCGCAGGAATGGCGTGTTTGCTCCACCGCCCGGAGGTCGTCCAGAGGGTCGACGACCTGCTTGCGGTCCGCGGGTTCGGGGGTTTCGTGACCGGCCATGGGTGTCTCGGCGAAGAGGTCCTCTGGGGAGGGGTCGCTTTTATTGAGGGAAGGAATGGCAACGAGCGGTGGAGCTGTGTCCGGGAATCATCTTCCCAACTCCATACCCCCAAGGGTACGGCGACACTCCTCTTCTGCCCAGAGCCGGCCGCCCCTCGGGCGGCGTTCAAGGGAGCATGCACGAGCCCGGCCCGTAAGGCAATGCCGGTTGCCCCTTACAGGTGTCTCGGCAGACGCGTGCCGCCGGCCGCGGCGCCCGGCGGACATGATCGCCGGCACGGCCGTCGGCGCGGCTCACCGGTGCACGTTCAGCCACGTCCGCGGGCGACAACGACGGCAGCGGCGGCAGGGAGAACGGGCGCGTCCGCGCCCGCGGGCGGCCGGAGCGCGCCGGGGCGGGCACTTCGCCGGGGGAAGTGCGCCGGGGGAGCGATGGCCCGGCCCCCATGCGCCCGTATCTTTTCAGCCAACTTCATGCCGCCGCCCAACCCTTGACGGAATGGCCTTCCAACCCCTGTTCCGCCAGGCGTGAAAGGACCGCCTCCGGCCAACGCACCCTACGGGGACGGGCCATGAGGGCGAGGCGCACTTCCCTGCGAGGCCCACGAGTGGAACGCTTCGTGATCGAATGCTTCACGCCAAGTGACCTTGTCGACATAGTGCCGAATACCGAAGTTGTCACGCCGGCGCCACGGGACACAGTAGATTCGATCATGGGTATATACGGCGGGGGAATCATGCAGGACCGAGGGGAAACGTGCAGGACCGAGAGGACGCGAACACCGAGGGGGGCTTAGCGTCATGAGCCAGGACTCCACTGCCGTACCGGAGGCCGCGCGGAAGCTCTCCGGACGCCGCCGCCGGGAGATCGTAGCGGTGCTGCTCTTCAGCGGCGGCCCCATTTTCGAGAGCTCGATCCCGCTCTCTGTGTTCGGCATTGACCGGCAGGACGCAGGAGTACCCCGTTACCGGCTACTGGTGTGCGCGGGAGAGGACGGACCGCTGCGCACCACGGGCGGACTCGAACTGACCGCCCCCTACGGCCTGGAGGCGATGAGCAGGGCCGGCACCGTCGTCGTACCGGCGTGGCGTTCCATCACCTCGCCACCACCGCCGGAGGCCCTCGACGCGCTGCGCCGCGCCCACGAGGAGGGGGCCCGCATCGTCGGGCTGTGCACCGGCGCGTTCGTGCTGGCGGCGGCGGGGCTGCTCGACGGCCGCCCGGCCACCACGCACTGGATGTACGCGCCGACGCTCGCCAAGCGCTACCCGTCGGTCCACGTCGACCCGCGCGAGCTCTTCGTCGACGACGGCGACGTCCTCACCTCGGCCGGCACGGCGGCCGGAATCGACCTGTGCCTGCACATCGTGCGTACGGACCACGGCACCGAGGCCGCCGGGGCGCTGGCCCGCAGGCTCGTCGTACCGCCGCGCCGCAGCGGCGGGCAGGAACGCTACCTCGACAGGTCTTTACCCGAGGAGATCGGCGCCGACCCGCTGGCCGAGGTCGTCGCCTGGGCGCTGGAGCACCTCCACGAGCAGTTCGACGTGGAGACGCTGGCCGCGCGCGCCTACATGAGCCGCCGCACCTTCGACCGGCGTTTCCGCTCCCTCACCGGGAGCGCTCCCCTGCAGTGGCTGATCACCCAGCGGGTGCTCCAGGCGCAGCGTCTGCTGGAGACGTCCGACTACTCGGTCGACGAGGTCGCGGGCCGCTGCGGCTTCCGCTCGCCGGTCGCGCTGCGCGGGCACTTCCGGCGCCAGCTGGGCTCGTCCCCGGCCGCGTACCGGGCCGCCTACCGGGCCCGGCGGCCGCAGGGCGAGGTCCCCCCGGCCCCGTCCACGGTCACCCAGACCATGGACGCGCTGCCGCAGCAGGCCAGGCGCGCGGCGGCGGCGAGTACGCCGGCGGGTCCCTCCGCGACCGCGTCGGCGGCGCCCGATCCGGGCAAGCCCGGCTCCGATGCGTACGCCCCGGGCCGCCCGACGCTGCCCGGCCAGCGGGAACGCCCCGTAGGGTAAGACACATGAACGATCGCATGGTGTGGATCGACTGCGAGATGACCGGGCTCTCGCTGACGGACGACGCACTTATCGAGGTGGCCGCACTGGTCACCGACTCGGAGCTCAACGTGCTCGGCGAAGGGGTGGACATCGTGATCCGCCCGCCGGACGCGGCCCTGGAGACCATGCCCGAGGTGGTGCGGCAGATGCACACCGCCTCGGGCCTCCTCGACGAACTGGCCGGCGGAACGACGCTGGCCGACGCCGAGGAGCAGGTCCTGGCGTACGTGAAGAAATACGTGAAGGAGCCCGGCAGGGCCCCGCTGTGCGGAAACTCGGTCGGCACCGACCGCGGGTTCCTGCTGCGTGACATGTCGACGCTGGAGGCGTACCTCCACTACCGGATCGTGGACGTCTCGTCGGTCAAGGAGCTGGCCCGCCGCTGGTACCCGCGGGCGTACTTCAACAGCCCGGAGAAGAACGGCAACCACCGGGCGCTCGCCGACATCAAGGACTCCATCGCGGAGCTGCGCTACTACCGGGAGGCGGTCTTCGTGCCACAGCCCGGTCCCGACTCCGACACGGCGAAGAAGATCGCGGCGAAGCACGTCCTGCCTGCGCAGCCCGCGGAGTAGGCACCCGGCGAAGCCCGGCGAAACCTGGGCGCGAGCACCCTCTGGGACCCTGTACACTTTTTCTCAGCCGGTCGGGAACGACCGGCCACGGTGGGTGTAGCTCAGTTGGTAGAGCACCTGGTTGTGGTCCAGGTGGCCGCGGGTTCAAGTCCCGTCACTCACCCTGAACGATCCGAGCCCCCGGACCTGGAAACAGGCCGGGGGCTCGGATCTTTTGCGTTCCATGACGCCGCCATGGCCGTCGTGTCCGTCAGGACGACGCGCGGGTCACCAGCTCCGTCGGGAGCACGACCTGGCGGGGGGCGACGCTGCGGGTGCCCGCCGGGCGGCGTTCGGCGATCTCCTCGAGCAGCACCCGGGCCATCTCGCGGCCCATCTCCTCTATCGGCTGCCGGACGCTGGTCAGGGGCGGGTCCATGTGGCGGGCGATGACCGAGTCGTCGAAGCCGACCAGTGCCACATCTCCGGGAACGCTGCGGCCCCGCTCGCGCAGGACCTGGCGGGCACCCGCCGCCATCACGTCGGACGCGGCGAAGACCGCGTCGATGTCCGCGGCGGCGCTCCAGCAGCTCCGCCATGGCGCGGCGGCCGCCCGCCTCGGTGAAGTCGGCGGGGGTCGATCAGCCGCTCGTCGGCGTCGAGGCCGGCCGCGGCCAGTGCCTGCCGGTAGCCGTCGAGGCGGCACTGGGCGCCGTACACGTCGAGCCGTCCGGTGATGGTGGCTATCGTGCGGCGGCCGCGCGCCATGAGGTGGTCCACGGCACGCGCACGCCGGCCACGTTGTCCGCGTCGACCCAGGCCAGCGGCTCGTGCTCGGAACGGCGGCCGCTGATGACGGTCGGTATGCCCAGCTCGGCCAGCAGCTCGGGCAGCGGCTCGCCGGCGCGTACGGAGACGAGCAGGACGCCGTCGACCCGGTGGCCCGCGAGGTAGTGCGCCAGGCGGCTGCGCTCGCGGTCGTTGCCGACGATGGTGAGCAGCAGCTGCATCTCGGTGCTGTCGAGGGCGGCGCCGACACCCCGCAGGATGTCGGAGAAGTACGGCTCGGTGAAGAAGCGGGACTCGACCTCGGGGACGACGAGCGCGACGGCGTCGCGAGCGGTTGGCGGCGAGGGCGCGGGCCGCGCGGTTCGGTACGTACCCCAGCTCGTCGACGGCGGCCTCGACGGCGGCCCGGGTCTCGTCGCTCACCCGCGGGGAGCCGTTGACCACCCGGGAGACGGTGCCCCGGCCGACACCGGCGCGTGCGGCCACTTCTTCGAGCGTCGGCCGTCCGCCGCTCCGGCTCCGAAATCCACGAGTCACGATGCCCCGACCTCCCCGCCCTGTGCGCCGTCCGGTCACTGTCCGGCGCTGCGCAATATCTCATAGCGGTCTCGGACCGCACATCCCGCCGTCCGGCGTCTTGACACCCCCACGGCGAGCCGCCAACCTTCAACACATCACACGTGGGAGCGCTCCACAGTACCCGACCCGTACACATCCCGCACGTTCCCCGCCCGGACCGCAGCCGCAATTCATGGGCTGACCAGCACAGTTGGCCGGGGGGTCGGCACGTCAGGGCACAAGGAGGACGCAATGCGCATCAGCACCCGAACGCCTCACCGGGCGGTGGTCGTCGCCGCTGTTGTGGCACTCGGCGCCGGCCTGCTCGGCGGTTGCGCCGAGGACAGCGAGGGCCCGAGCGGCGGCTCCGGCGACAGCGGGACGGACACCAGGGGCAGGACCACGATCGAGATCGGCACCTTCGGCGTCTTCGGCTACAAGCAGGCCGGGCTCTACGACGAGTACATGAAGCTGCACCCGGAGATCCTCATCAAGGAGGACGTGACCGAGCGCGTCGACACGTACTACCCGGAACTGCTGACGCACCTCGCGGCCAACAGCGGTCTCCAGGACATCCAGGCCATAGAGGTCGGGAACATCAACGAGATCGCCACCACCCAGGCCGACAAGTTCGAGGACCTGTCCAAGGCGCCCGGCATCGACAAGTCGAACTGGCTGGACTGGAAGTGGGCGCAGGGGACCGCCAAGGACGGGCGGACCGTCGCGCTCGGCACGGACATCGGGCCCATGGGCATGTGCTACCGCAAGGACCTGTTCGAGAAGGCGGGGCTGCCGACCGACCGCGAGGCCGTCGGCAAGCTGTGGGCGGGCGACTGGCAGAAGTACGTCGACGCCGGCAAGCGGTACAAGGCGAAGGGGCCCAAGGGCACCACGTTCACCGACTCGGCGGCCGGTCTCTTCGCCGCCGTCAACAACGGCTACGCGGAGCGCTTCTACGACGCCGACGGCAAGCTGATCTACAAGGACAGCCCGGCGGTGAAGACCGCCTGGGACCTGGCGATGCAGGCCGCGACGGGCGGGCTGACCGGAAAGCTGAAGCAGTTCGACAAGGCGTGGGACCAGGCGTACGCGAACGGGGCCTTCGCCACCGTCTCCTGCCCGCCGTGGATGCTCGGTTACATCAAGGAGAAGGCGGGAGCGGCGGGCGAGGACAAGTGGGACGTCGCGGCGGCCCCCAAGCCCGCCAACTGGGGCGGCTCGTTCATCGGCGTACCGAAGGCGGGCAAGAACAAGGCGGAGGCGATCAAGCTCGCGGCCTGGCTGACCGCGCCCGAACAGCAGGCGAAGCTCTTCGACAAGCAGGCGAGCTTCCCGTCCACCCCGCCGGCGTACGAGCTGGACGTGGTCTCGGGCGCCAGGAACCCGTACTTCGGCGACGCGCCCACCGGGCAGCTCTTCGCCGAGGCGGCCAAGGGCATCCCGACGCTGGTGCTCGGCCCCAAGGACCAGCAGATCGGCACCGCTTTCGGTGATGTCGGCATCCTCCAGGTGGAGCAGCAGGGCAAGAGCCCGGAGCAGGGCTGGGAAGCGGCCCTGAAGGAGATCGACAACGCGGTGGACGGCGGCTGATGCGTCCGTACACCGACCAGGCTGTGTCCCCCTCCGCGGGGGACGCGGCCGCGGACCGCCCGGGAGCGGTACCGGCGGCGGCCGGGCGGCCGGGGGACACCGGCCGCCGCCGGGCGGTGCGCAGCAGGCGCTACCGCTGGGACATGAAGTACAGCCCGTACGCCTTCGTCGCGCCCTTCTTCGTCTTCTTCGCGGCCTTCGGGGTCTTCCCCCTCCTCTATACGGGCTGGTCGTCGCTGCACCGCGTGTCGCTGTCGGCGCCGAACGACATGCAGTGGGTGGGGCTGCACAACTACACGCGGCTGCTGGAGGACGAGTTCTTCTGGAACGCGCTGCGCAACACCTTCACCATCGGCATCATCTCGACGGTGCCGCAGCTGCTGATGGCGCTGGGCATCGCGCACCTGCTCAACTACCGGCTGCGCGCCTCGGGCTTCTTCCGGGTCGCGATCCTCACTCCGTACGCCACTTCGGTGGCCGCCGCGACGCTCGTCTTCGTACTCCTCTTCGGGCGCGACTACGGGATGATCAACTGGGTGCTGGACGCGGTGGGGCTCGGGAAGGTCGACTGGCAGAGCGGGACCCTGTCGTCGCAGGTGGCGGTCTCCTCGATCGTGATCTGGCGGTGGACGGGCTACAACGCGCTGATCTATCTGGCCGCGATGCAGGCCGTGCCGAACGATCTGTACGAGTCGGCGGCGCTGGACGGGGCGACGCGCTGGCAGCAGTTCCTCCACGTCACCATCCCCTCCCTGCGGCCGACGATCCTCTTCACGGTCGTCGTCTCGACGATCGGCGCGACGCAGCTGTTCGGTGAGCCGCTGCTGTTCGGCGGGGCGGGCGGACAGAAGGGCGGGGCGTCGCACCAGTTCCAGACGCTCGGCCTCTACCTGTACGAGCAGGGCTGGTTCAACTTCCACCTCGGCCGGGCCTCCGCGATCGCCTGGGCGATGTTCCTGATCCTGCTGATCGTCGCGGGCATCCACCTGCTGGTCGCCCGCCGCCTGAGGAAGAGCCAATGACGAAACTGACGCGTGTACGCGCCGGCCGCCATCTGCACGGTGGCCCCCTCACCTACGCCGTGCTGATCGTCTTCACGGCAGGCTCGCTGTTCCCCCTCGTCTGGACGGCGATCGCGGCCTCCCGCAACAGCACCCGGCTGTCCCAGACGCCGCCGCCGTTCTGGTTCGGCGGGAACCTCTTCAAGAACCTCCAGACCGCCTGGACCGACGCCAACATGGGGCTCGCCCTGCTCAATACGGCGGTGGTGGCCGGGAGCATCGCCCTGGGGACCGTCCTCTTCTCGACCCTGGCCGGCTTCGCCTTCGCCAAGCTGCGCTTCCGCTTCAAGAACCTGCTGATGCTGCTGGTCATCGCCACGATGATGGTGCCGCCGCAGCTCAGCGTCGTCCCCCTCTTCATGACCATCGCCGAGCTGGAGTGGACCGACCAGCTCCAGGCCGTCATCCTGCCGACTCTCGTCAGCGCCTTCGGGGTCTTCTTCATGCGCCAGTACCTGGTGCAGGCGCTGCCGGGCGAACTGATCGAGGCGGCGCGGATGGACGGCGCGAGCAGTCTGCGGATCGTCTGGCACATCGTCTTCCCGGCCGCCAGACCCGCGATGGCGGTGCTGGGCATGCTCACCTTCGTGGCCGCCTGGAACGACTTCTTCTGGCCGATCATCGCGCTGACCCAGGACAACCCGACCGTGCAGGTGGCGCTCGCCAACCTCGGCCAGGGGTTCGTTCCCGACCAGTCGGTCGTCATGGCCGGCGCCCTGCTCGGCACACTGCCGCTGCTGCTGGCCTTCACACTCTTCGGGAGGCAGATCGTCGGCGGGATCATGCAGGGCGCGGTCAAGGGCTGACTTCCCGCTGTCTCCTCTCCCCTCCTCTCCCCTCCTCTCCCCTCCTACCAGGAGCGCTTCCATGACTGAGAGCACCGAGAGCGCCGAAAGCACCGAGAGCTTCCCGCCCGGCTTCCTGTGGGGCACCGCGACCGCCGCGTACCAGATCGAGGGCGCGGCGCGGGAGGACGGCCGCACCCCGTCGATCTGGGACACCTTCAGCCGTACGCCGGGCAAGGTGCTCGGCGGCGACACCGGGGACGTGGCCGCCGACCACTACCACCGCATGCCCGGCGACGTACGGATGATGGCGGACCTGGGCCTGAGCGCCTACCGCTTCTCGGTGTCCTGGCCGCGCGTGCAGCCGGGCGGCCGGGGCCCTGCGTGCGGGCGCGGCCTGGACTTCTACCGCGCGCTGACCGACGAGCTGCTGGCGGCCGGGATCACTCCCAGCCTCACCCTCTACCACTGGGACCTGCCGCAGGAGCTGGAGACTCCCTCCGCCGGCGGCTCCGCCGCGGGGGGCGGCTGGCCGGAGCGCGACACGGCGTACCGCTTCGCGGAGTACGCGGGTCTGGTCGCCGAGGCGCTGGGTGACCGCGTCGAGCTGTGGACCACCCTCAACGAGCCGTGGTGCAGCGCCTTCCTGGGGCACGCCTCCGGGGTGCACGCCCCCGGCCGCACCGGACCCGGTGGCCGCCCTGCGCGCCGCCCACCACCTGAACCTGGCGCACGGCCTGGCCGTCCAGGCGCTGCGCGCCGCGCTTCCGGCCCGGGCACGGATCGGCGTGAGCCTCAATCCGAGCGCGGTCAGGCCGCTCACACCGTCACCGGGCGACCTGGACGCACAGCGTCGCATCGACGCCCTCGCGAACCGGATCTTCACGGGCCCGATGCTGGCGGGCGCGTACCCCTCCGACCTCTTCGCCGACACCGCGCACCTGACGGACTGGTCGTTCGTGCGGGACGGGGACGAGGCGACGGCCGGCGGACAGCTGGACACGCTGGGCATCAACTACTACGCCCCGGCGGTGGTTTCCGCGCCCGGCGACACCGCGACGGGCGCGAGCCGCGACGGCCACGGCGGCGGCGACCACTCCCCCTGGCCCGGCTCGGAGTCCGTCGTCTTCCACCAGCCGCCGGGCGAGCTGACCGCGATGGACTGGTCCGTCGACCCGTCCGGCCTGTACGACCTGCTGATGCGGTATGCCCGCGAGGCACCGGGCGTGGCGCTGATGGTCACGGAGAACGGCGCGGCGTACGACGACAAGCCGGCCGCCGACGGCACGGTCCACGACCCGGACCGCATCCGCTACCTGCACGGCCACTTGGCGGCGGTGCGCCGGGCGATGCTGGACGGGGCGGACGTGCGCGGCTACTTCCTCTGGTCGCTGATGGACAACTTCGAGTGGGCGTACGGCTACAGCAAGCGGTTCGGCGCGGTGTACGTCGACTACGAGACGCAGGAGCGTACGCCGAAGTCGAGTGCGCGGTGGTACGGGCGGGTGGCGAGGACGGGCGTACTGCCGTACCCGATGCCGGACGAGTGACCCGGCCCCGCCGCACCCGCACCCGCACCCGCACCATGGAGCGCATGCCCGGCCTTCCGCCGGGCCGGGCTCCCCGGACCCCTCGGACTACCGCTGCGCCTTGCCCGTCATGTCGGCGGTCTGGCCGGCCGCCGGGGGGTCGGCCTCCAGTTCGGTGCCGAAGTCGCTGTATTCGATGACGGTCCGGACGTCCGCCTTCTGCGGGCCGCCGGCCCCCGAGCCGTCCGGTGCCTTCATCCGCATGTCCATCTGCTGGCGGCGGATACGGCCGTCGTCGTCCAGCCAGACGTCCATCGGCAGGGTCGGGCCGAGCTGCTTCTTCAGCTGCTCGGCCTTGGCCCGGTCGCCCGGGCCTGCGAGCTTGTCGATGTCGATCGTGACCCGGTAGCGGGTCGTGTTCGTACCGTCGACCTTCTCCGTGCCGATCTTCTTGACGTCCTTGTCGGTGACGCCCTTGGCGAAGCCGGCCGTCTCGGCGGGGTCGTTCACCTGCGTCGCGCCACCGCTGCCGCCGCCGTTCTGCTGCGCGGCCTTCTTCAGATCGATCTTGATCCAGGGCTTGTTGCCCGGCACGTTCGCCTGCTGCGCCTCGGGCACCTTCTGGTAGACCGTGCCGTCGATCACGCGCTGCTCGATCTTCTGGCCTTCGGCGGTGAGCGTCATCTCGCTGTCGCCGTCGGCGAGGTCGATGACCCCCTCACCGTTGACGGAGACGGTCTTGCCCTCCGCCGTCGTGCGCGTCTTCAGTGTCATGCGCGCGGTCTCCGCCTCGGCGGTCCTGTCGTAGGCGGTACGCACCGCCGCCGTGCCCTCTTCCTGCGCGCCGGGGCTCTTCTTCCCGGCCTTGCCGCCCGTGTCCGGGCCGTCGCTCCCGCACGCCACCAGTGCGGTACACGCGACCGCACCCGCCACACCGATGGCTCCGGCCTTCAGTCCCGCCCGTAACTCGAACATGCAGCCCCACCTTCTCGTGATGGTCATTCGGTTCAGTGGATGACCTCATCGCGGGTTCCCCCAGCCGGGCCCATTAAGCAGCAGTTATACGGAGCCGACCCCTCCGCCGGCCCCTTCACTCGCGCATGAATGCGAGAAGCGCAGCGGCGAGTTCGACCGGAGCCCGGGATCGAACCAGGCCGCCCCTCCCTCCCCCTCCCGGCGTAGCCTGGAAAGTGGACTCGGGGTCGTTCGATTGCCCGCCGGAGGCGGATGATCATGGCATCACTCGTGCGCAAGAACTTCGACTCTTCAGACGAGACCCGTCCGTTCGAGGACGACAAGGGCAGGCTCGACCTGCTCACCACAGACCGAGGACCGGTCGGCCGCGCCGTCTTCGAGCCGGGCTGGCAGTGGACCAAGCACGTCAGGCCCATCGCCGGAACCGACAGCTGCCAGGCCGCCCACGTCGGCTACGTCGTGAACGGCCGGATGAAGATCGTCATGGACGACGGTGAGGACATCGAGGTCGGACCCGGCGACTTCATCTCCGTCGCACCCGGTCACGACGCCTGGGTCCTCGGCGACGAGCCGTGCGTGTTCCTCGACTGGGTCGGCTTCGGCGACTACGCCGTCCCCACGCCCACAGCCGGTCGCTGAACTCGTTCCGTGAACCGCCGCGATCCCGCCGAGGGGCGGCTGTACGCCATCCGTGTTGTCATCGATGGAGGAGGAAACAACATCCCGAGCGCGGGAGGAACCCCGACATCATGGCTATGAACAAGCAGCTCAAGGCTCGCGACATCATGACCGGTGGCGTGCAGTGCGTCGGTGCGCACCAGTCGCTGTTCGAGGCGTCGCAGATGATGCGCGATCTGAATGTCGGCTGTCTGCCCATCTGCGGCGACGACAACAGGATCACCGGCCTGATCACCGATCGCGACATCGTCGTGAAGTGCTGCGCCGAAGGTGTCGACCCGGCGACGGTGCAGGCCGGCACGCTGAACGGGCACGTGCACTGGATCGACGCCGACGCGGACGCCGGCGAGGCCCTGGAGACCATGGAAACGCACCAGATCAAGCGTCTCCCGGTCATCGACGTCGCGGGAGGCCACCAGCTGGTCGGCATGATCACAGAGGCCAACCTCGCCAAGAACCTCAGCGACGAACAGATCGCGGAGTTCGCGTCGCGGGTGTACGCCGCCGCCGGCTGAGCAGTCCGCACACTCCCCGGGGCCGGCCGTTCCCCAGCCGCCCCGGGCACCGCCGTACGAGGGCCGGGCCCGGGGCCGCGCGAGATCGGGCCCGGGTCAGCCTTGCGGACGAAGAGCCGCCAGGCCCTTCTGAAGGTCCTCACGGTTCATCGCCGGCTGCACCGTCACCTCCGCGCCCAGCTCGAAGAACGGCTCCGCGACGGAGGGAAGCTGCGAGCTGTCCTGCATGTCGAAGACCATGACGCAGGACCGCCTGCCCTCCGTGCCGGTGAAGTAGGCCGCCTCGGGCTTGAGCCGGTCCATCGTCGCTTCCAGGAGCTGCGGAAGCGTGCCGTTCTTGAGCGCTTCCGTCGACATCTTGGTGTCCATCACGGCTCGCAGCATGACCCTCATCGCACTCGCTCCTCACGCGGCACACCACGGCCGGCGCAGTCCCAGCCGCGCACGCTGAAGCCCGGTGGCGTTGTCCCGCCCAGCCTCGTTTCGGGCGATCGGAGCGGCAACATCTCATCGACCGTTCGAGCGCACGCGTACCCCGGCCGAGTGGGGAATCCGAGGAGCCGGAAGCCGGGAAGCCGGTCAGAGGAAGGCCTCCGCCAAGCTGGTTTCCGCGACGCCGGCGACGGGCTGGTCGATGCAGGTCTGGAAGGATCCGTCGTGGATCCGGGTGGAGTTCACCGCGGGCGCGGCCGCGGTCTCGGTCTTCTGCGCCTGGCACGACCACGAGCCGACGGTCGAGATCGTGAAGTCCCGACCCGGGCCATTCGGTCCCGGTCGTCCGATCCGGGTCACCCGCTCCCGGTCATCCGGCCCCGGTCAGGTGAAGGCGGACGCCGGCGGCTCCGGTGAGGGCCGCGCGCTCGCATCGGTGACGTCGGCCGCGCCCCCCGTGAAGTCGGCCAGTTCCCGGCCGTGTTCCACCCGCCCCGGGTGCGGTCGGTCGCGATGCGGCGGGTCCACTCGGCGATGGGCAGCGTACGGTCGACGCCAGCAGCACCGCGTTGCCGAAGCGCCGCCCGCGCAGCACGGCCGGATCGGCGGCGAGGGCGAGTTCGGGCCAGACGGCGGCGGCGGTGGCGATCTGGCCGCGCAGGTACGCGAGGGGCGGGCCGTCGGCGAGATTGGCGGCGTAGAAGCCCCCGGGCCTCAGCACTCTGCGTACGTCGGCGAGGAATTCGGTGCTGGTGAGGTGCCCGGGCGTACGGGCTGCGCTGAACACGTCCGCGATCACCAGGTCCGCCCAGCCGTCCGCGACTTTGCCGAGCCCGGCGCGGGCGTCGAGGGAGCGGACGCGGATACGGGCCTGGGCGTCCAGCGGCACCACCCTGCGCACCAGTTGGACGAGCGCCGCGTCCACCTCGACGATCTGCTGGGTGGAGCGGGGCCGGGTGGCGGCGACGTAACGGGCCAGGGTGAAGGCGCCGCCGCCCAGGTGCAGGACATGGACGGGCTGTCCCGGCGGGGCGGTGAGATCGGCGATGTGGCCGAGCCTGCGCTGGTACGCGAAGTCGAGGTGGGACGGGTCGTCGAGGTCCACGTGGGACTGCGGGGCGCCGTCGATGAGGAGGGTCCAGCCGCGCGGCCGGTCCCGGTCGGGTATCAGTTCGGCGAGTCCGCCACGTCGACGTGCTCGACGACGGGCTCGGGGGCGGCGCGCTCGCGCCGTCTGTTGTTCTTTGCCACACAGCCAGTATCGGTTCGATCCGCTCAGCGGACCCGGTCGGCCGCCTCGATCAGCCGGGCCGCCTCGCCGAGTGCGGCCCTGAGCACCGCCGGGTCGGTGACCGGTCCCGTGTCCGTGGGCGGCAGCAGCCAGCCGGTGCCGCTGACGGGCGGCTCGGGAACCACGGGCCGCGCGTCGGCCCCGATGCCGCCGGTCAGGTCCGCCGGGAGGCGCAGGCCGCGTCCGGCCGTCTGCGTACAGGCGCTGCCCGGCATGTCCCAGCCGTCGGCGGTGCCGGGGGGTACCAGGAAGCCGAGGGTGGCGCAGGGAACCGTCGAGCAGCACGGGGCCGACGGCGGGGGCGGAGGCACGGCGGATGATGTCCACCGCTTCGAGGCCCTGACGCACCGGGACCGTCACCAGGTCGCACGGTTCGGCACCAGGAACAACGGGAGTTCCTCCCGACGCCGGCGGGCCGGCGCTGGAGTCCTGGGTGGGCCTGTGCTGAGCCGTTGTCCTTGAGCCGTTGATCTCCACGCCGGCCTCCAACAAGGGAACCCTCCTCGCTCGAACGGGAACCGCGCTCCCGCTCCTCATTCTCCAACGCCCGAAAGCGTCAACGGCTACGGTGCCGCGCCGCCGCAAAGGATGGCAGTTCATGGCAGATCGTGGGTGAGATATCCCGTTTGTAGCGGAACAGCGTGTGTTCAAGTCGTCACAGCGGGTACGTTTTTGCTCCGCTGAAGCACGCGAACCTTGCGGGAGGTCCTGGCCATGCCGAACAACGACTTCCGCCGCCTGCGAGGATCCCGTTCACCGGCCGAATTCGCCGCCGCCGTCCGCAGGGCGGCACGTGAGATCGGTGAACAGGTCGCGTGCGACGCACGCTACATCGGGCGCGTCGAAGCCGGCGAGATCCGTTGTCCCAACTACGCGTACGAACGCGTCTTCCTGTACATGTTCCCCGGCCTGAGGCTGGCGGACCTGGGCTTCTCGGCCCGCGAAACGGTACGCGGCAGGGGGGCGCGCACCACCACGACCCACAGCAACAGCGACGAGGAGAGCGACGTGCTGCGTCGCGCGTTCATGACGAGCGGCACCACCACCGTGGCAGCCGTGTCCCTGGGATTCGGCACCGCGCCGAGCGCCTCCGGCGCCTCCGGTGCGGCTGACGCTTCCGGTACGCCGGCCGCCGCGCACCGCCGGCTCGGCGAGGCCGAGGTCAAGGCGGTGGAGGACGCGGTGCGGCAGATCCGGCTGCTCGACGACCGGCACGGCGCCGACGGCCTCTACAAGCGGGCCGCGCAACCGCTCCGGACCGCCTACGCCCTGCTCGAGGCGAGCACGACGTCCCGCAGGTCGATGGCCGACCGGCTGCACGCCGGCGCCGGTGAGCTCGCTCTCTCCGTGGGCTGGCTCGCGCACGACTCGGGCCGCTTCGACGACGCCCGCTCGCACTACGCGGAGGCGCTCGCGACGGCCCGGGTGGCCGGCGACCCCGCGCTGGAGGCCCACGCGTTCAGCAACTCGGCGTTCCTCGCACGGGACACGGGCCGGCCGCGCGAGGCGGTCCGGGCGGCCCAGGCGGGACAGCGTGCGGTGCAGCACGTGGCCTCGCCGCGGCTGCTCTCGCTGCTCACCCTGCGCGAGGCGGGCGGCTGGGCGGGGCTCGGTGACGTACGGGCTGAGAACAGGCGCTCGGCCGCGCCAAGTCCCTCTTCGAACGCGGTACGGCACAGGCCGATCCCGAGTGGATGAGCTTCTTCGGCGAGGCGGAGCTGGAGGGGCTGGAGGCCCAGTGCTGGTCGGCCCTTGGGCGACTGGTCACGCGCCTCCGGCACGCCCGGCGCGCGGCGGCGCTCCAGGACCCCCACTTCACCCGGAACCTGGCCCTCTACAGCGCCGAACTCGCCGACGACCTGGCCCGCGCCGGGGCGCCGGACGAGGCGGCCGCGGTGGGGCAGGGCGTACTGGATCTCCTGGAAGAGGTCCAGTCGTCCCGTATCCAGACCATGCTCACCGCGACGGCGCGCGTCCTGCTGCCGCACCGCCGCTCGCCGTCGGTGGCTCCGTTCCTGACCCGGCACGCGAACGCGAGGACGTCGCGCGGCGCCTGAACCGTGCGGTCCCGGCCGCCGCGGCCCCGGTGCGCGGTCAGGCGGTCAGGTGGCCGGTCTCGTTCCAGCGCTCGATCGCCGGGTCGCCGTACGCCCAGCCGAGGACCGACAGGGACGTCGGGTCCAGCCGGATGCGGGCGCCGAACGAGACGTCCAGGCCGAGCCAGCGGGCGCCCAGCGCGCGCAGGATGTGGCCGTGCGCGAAGACCAGCACGTCGCGGTCGGCCGAGCGCGCCCAGGCGACGACCTCGTCCACGCGGCCGGAGAGCTCCGCGAGCGTCTCGCCGTCCGGCACCCCGTCGCGCCAGATGACCCAGTCGGGCCGCTCCTTCTGGATCTCGGGGGTCGTCATACCCTCGTACGCCCCGTAGTCCCACTCCATCAGCGCGTCCCACTCCTGCGCGCGGTCGCCGAACCCGGCGATCGCGCAGGTCTCGCTGGCCCGCAGGAGCGGACTGGTGCGCACCTCGGCGTCCGGGAGGCCGCCGAACGGCGCCCGGTCCAGACGCTCGCCGAGCAGCTTCGCGCCGCGGCGGCCCTCGTCGAGCAGAGGGATGTCCGTCCTGCCGGTGTGCTTGCCGGACAGCGACCATTCGGTCTGTCCGTGCCGGGCCAGCAGGATGCGCGGTGCCATGACGATGTCTCCCTGACGGTGCGAGGAACGGCGTGATACGGGCGGGAAGGGCCGCCCGCACCATCATCGCGCACGCCTTCGAGGGGCAACCTGCCGGGCGATCCCGACGTCCCTGTACTCGCGCACCCGGTGCGCACACATGTTCTCGTACACCGTACGGTTGAAAGGGTGGCCAGACAGCCCGTAGGCCGCACATCAGACAAATGGAGAGCGTTCGGATGCAGGACACCGCGCCCCGCGGAAAGCCACGCTGGTGGACCGAGCTGCTGCTGATCGTGGTCGTCTACTCGGCTTACACCGGCGGCCGGCTGTTCGTACGCGGTGACGAGGCGACGGCCGTCACGCACGGCCTGGCGATCCTGCGCGTCGAGAAGCTCCTGCGCCTCAACGCCGAGCACCCCCTCAACCGGCTCTTCACGGAGCATGCCTGGCTCGGGATACCCGCCGACTTCGCCTACGCGTCGCTGCACTACCTCGTCACCCCGGCGATCCTCGTCTGGCTCTTCAGGCGGCGCACCGCCCGCTACCGGGCCGCGCGCACCTGGCTGATGCTCTCGACCGTGCTCGGCCTGGCCGGCTTCACGCTGTTGCCGACCTGCCCGCCCCGCCTCCTCGACGCGGGGCACGGCTTCGTCGACACGATGGCGCAGTACAGCGCGTACGGCTGGTGGGGCGACGCGGCGAGCGCGCCGCGGGGGCTCGGCTCGATGACCAACCAGTACGCGGCGATGCCGAGCCTGCATGTCGGATGGTCGCTGTGGTGCGGGGTGATGCTGTGGCGGCACGGGCGTACGCCGCTGATGAAGTCCCTCGGCGCCGCGTATCCGCTGCTGACCACTTTCGTGGTGATGGGGACGGCCAACCACTACTTTCTCGACGCGGTCGCGGGCGCTGCCGTGATGAGCCTCGGACTGGCTCTGACCAGGCCGTTCGTACGACTGACCGACCGGGTGCGGGCCCGGTTCGCCCCGGTGGCGGGCGCCGTGGAGTCCAGCGTTTCCGGTGGCGTTGTCAGTGCCGGATGCGAGACTTCCGCGGGTGAGCGAATTCCTGGGCAGCGGACACGAACTGACACCTCCGCAGGTGCATCCGCACGTACCTCCGCAGAGCACGGCGCCGAAGCCGGCGACGGCACTGCGGCAGCGGCTCGCTGAACTGCGCGGCCCGTCCGTCGCGCCACTGCCCCTGGACGCGCGCGCGTTGGCGGCGCTCGCCGCCAACCCGGGCTGCGAGCGGCGCGCGCTGCTCGACGGCGCGGGGGTGAACAAGACCGCGCTCGCCGCGGCGCTCGGCTCCCCCTCGGGATTCGGGCAGTCGCAGTTCGCCTTCATGCGCGGCAACGCGTTCGAGGCCCGGGTCAAGGCCGACGGCGGCACGGAGCTGATGCGGCTGCTGTACGCGCGCATGGGCGCCGGCTGCGAGCCCCCCCGCCCCCCGGCGGACGCGTGTGCCCGACCTGGCGGCGGCCGGTCCCGAGGGCCGGGCCGCGCGGACGGCGCTGGCCCTGCGCGAGGCCACGGCGGCAGCGGCCTGGACGCTGCTCGACCGCCCGCTGCTGGCCCTGGAGGTGGCGGGTTCGCCCGCGTACCTGGAACCGGACGCGGTGGTGGTCCACCCCGACGGGCACTGGACCGTCGTGGAGATCAAGTCCTTCCCGATGATCGACGGCTCGGCGGACGCGGCGAAGGTGGGCGCGGCCGCCCGCCAGGCCGCGGTGTACGTCCTGGCACTGGAGCGGGTCGCGGCGAAGGTGGCGGACGCGCAGGTGCGCCACTCGGTGCTGCTGGTCTGCCCCAAGGACTTCTCCAACCTGCCGGCGGCGTCGGCCGTCGACGTGCGCAAGCAGCGGTCGGTGACCCGGCGCCAGCTGGAACGCCTGACCCGCGTCGAAGACCTCGCCGCCGCGCTCCCCGAGGGCACGACCTTCGACGTGGACCAGCCGGCGGAGAAGCTGGCGGCGGCCGTCGAATCGGTCGGCGCGGCGTACGCCCCGGAGTGCCTGGCCGCGTGCGAGCTGGCCTTCCACTGCCGTGAGAAGGCGCGGGCGGCAGGGACGGTGGAGACGCTGGGCCGCCAGTGTGCGCGCGAGCACGGCGGCCTGACGACGATCGGCGAGGTCCTGGCCGCGGCGGAGGGGGCGGCGGGGGATCCGGCCGATCCGACGGTGGCGGCCCTGCGCCGGGCGGCGGCGCTGCGGTCACAGGCGCTGGCCGTGTCCGGAGCACCGGAGGGGACGGCATGTCGCTGATCAGCACACTCGCGCGGCTGGACGCCGTACGGACGGGACGGGCTCAGGCGCTGGCCACCGTCCGGCACCGGCATCTGTCCGACCGCCCCATGGTGTTCGTACCGCTGACGACCGCGGGCGAGGCCGGTGCGCCGCTCGGGGCGCTCGTCGGGACCGACCGGGACGCGCCGCGGCTCCTCGCGGTGACACAGCCGCGCGACCGCGATCTGCGGTTCGCGTTCCTCGCGGAGCTCGCCGAGGCCGTCCTGCCGTACATCGACGGGTACGCCGACGACGTCGAACCGGCCGAGCGGGGCGAGACCGACCCGGCGACCGGCAAGCGGGTCAAGGTCGAGGTCGAGCTGTGCAGGGACGCGCCGCAGCTGATCGTGCCGAGCCGGGCGGGCATCGAGTACGTACGGCTGCTCGGGCGGTCGACGCGTTTCCGGCGCACGGCCGAGCAGGATCCGGACACGCCCCACCCCGCGCCCCCGCACATCCCGCTGCTCGGCCGCTGGCTGACGCACTACGGCGAGCGGGCCCGGGTGCCGGGGTCCTCGCTGCTCCTCGCGGCGACCGATCTGCTGGGCCGCCACTGGGCGACCGGGCAGTCCAGCCTGGAGGACCAGCACCTGGGCGCACTGCTCGCCTGGATCGATCCGAGCTCCGCGGGACGTCCGGACGGATCCGGCGCCGAGGCCGCCCTGCGCGCCGAGCAGGAGCGGGACGGGCAGGGGCAGCTGGTGTGCCCGCCGGCCGGGCCCGCGACCGACCCGGCGTTCGACAACACACTGCTGGCACCCGCGATCGACCGCTACGACCGGGCCCGCAAGGCGCTCGCCGCCGCCGAGGACGGCCTCGCGGCGGACGCGCGCCTCGGTGAACTGGCCGCCGCCGAGCGGCACATCCGCGAGCTGCTCGCCGGGCAGATGCTGCCCACCTGGAAGGCCGTGTGGCGCGGGCTCGACCTGCTGCGGGAGTTGCCGGAGGGAACGCGGGCGGCGGACCGCTGGACGCGCGACCGCTGGTCGTACACCGGCCACCGCGACCGCGTGCGGGCCGGGGAGCCGCCGCAGCCCCGGCGCGACGACGCGGTGACCGCCGCGCAGAAGCTCGCCTCCCGCGAGACCGCGCAGGCGCAGCTGGAGGCACAGGAGGCGCTCGACGATCCGCTGGTGATGGCCGGGCGGCGGCTCGCCGGCGAGGCGTTCACCAGCGAGGTCCTGGACGTGGTGATGACCATGAGCGAGGGCAGGCGGCCGAGCCCCCGCCCCCTGGTCACCGTCCGCACGGACGACGCCCCGCACCTGGGCGGGCGCACCAAGGTCTACCGCTCGCTGGACGGCAGGCCGCAGACGGCGGAGTTCGTGCGGTACGAGGAGGAGGAAGGCGTCCTGGTGCTGCGGGTGACCGACAAGATGGGCCGCGGCAAGGAGCCGGCGCCCGGGTCCGTGCCGGAGAAGGGCGAGCACGTCTGCTGGACGCTCTTCGAGCACGACCAGCGCGGCGGCCCCCAGCTGCCCGACCCGGAGGCGACGCCCTGGACCCACGGCGGCCGCCGGGCGCGAGTGCCGAGCACCCCGACCCCGTGACCCCGGAGGACCTCCTGTGACCCGTCCCCCCTCCGCCGGGGCGCCGCGCTTCGACCCCGGCGCCGAGGCCGCCCGCGCGACCGCGGCGATCCTCCACGACATGCTGCACGGTGCGGACCGCGGCGTCGTCGTGGACTCGCCGCCCGGCGCGGGCAAGTCGACGCTCGTGGTGCGGGCAGCGCTCGAACTGGCCGCCGCGGGGCGGCCGTTGATGGTGATCGCACAGACCAACGCCCAGGTCGACGACCTGGTCCTGCGGCTCGCGGAGAAGGAGCCGGACCTCCCGGTCGGCCGTCTCCACAGCAACGACACCGACCCGTACGACAAGGCCCTCGACGACCTCGCGAACGTACGGAAGTCGGCGAAGGCCGCCGACCTCGCGGGTCTGGACGTCGTCATCTCGACGGCCGCGAAGTGGGCGCACGTGAAGACCGTGGATCCGTGGTCGCACGCGATCGTCGACGAGGCGTACCAGATGCGTTCGGACGCGCTGCTCGCCGTGGCCGGACTCTTCGAGCGGGCGCTGTTCGTCGGCGACCCGGGCCAGCTGGACCCGTTCTCCATCGTCGGCGCCGACCAGTGGGCGGGGCTCTCCTACGACCCGTCCGCCAGCGCGGTCTCGACCCTGCTCGCCCACAACCCCGAGCTGCCCCAGCACCGCCTGCCCGTGTCCTGGCGGCTCCCGGCCTCGGCCGCGCCGCTGGTCTCCGTACGCGCTTCTACCCGTACACGCCCTTCCGCAGCGGTACGGGCCACGGCGACCGGCGCCTCACCTTCGGCGTCCCGTCCGACGGCTCGGGCCCCGACCGGGTGCTGGACGAGGCGGCCGCCTCGGGCTGGGGCCTGCTGGAACTCCCGGCCCGGCACACCCCGCGCACGGACCCCGAGGCCGTGGGGGCGGTGGCCCAGGTCGTACGCCGCCTCCTGGACCGGGGCGGCGCGGCGTCAGCGAGCCGCTCCCCCGACCCGGCCCCGCTGACGGCGGACCGGGTCGCGGTCGGCACGGCCCACCGCGACCAGGCGGCGGCGGTCCGGGCGGCACTGGCCGGCCTCGGCGTCACGGGCGTCGCGTCGACACGGCGAACCGCCTCCAGGGCCGCGAGTTCGACGTGACGGTGGTGCTGCACCCGCTGTCGGGGCGGCCCGACGCGACGGCGTTCCACCTGGAGACGGGCCGCCTGTGCGTCCTGGCGTCGCGTCACCGGCACGCGTGCGTCGTGGTGTGCCGGGAGGGCGTCGCGGACCTGCTCGACGAGCACCCCTCGACGGAGCCGGTCCAGCTGGGCGTCACGGTCAAGTTCCCGGACGGCTGGGAGGCGAACCACGCGGTCCTGGCGCACCTGGCGGAGCACCGGGTCCGGTACCGGCCGCAGCCGTAGACCAGGGCCACGGGCCGGGGCCCGAGGCGTACTTGCGCGGTCCGGGACAATGGACGGTGGCCATCGAGCACACGTGGCCGAAGAGGGAAGGAAAACCCATGGCGGAACCCGAGCGCACCGAGCGGCGGCTGCGCCCCGCGCCGCTGCTTTTCGAGCCTTCGGAAGCAGCCGCCGACCCCGAGCACTTCTTCGACCTGGAGTCGATGGAGGACCCCGGCGAGCTGCTGGAACGTGCCACGGAACTGACGCTGGCGTTCCGGACCGCGACCGACCGGGCCGTCGAGTTCCAGGCGATCGCCGCGGCTCAGCTCGCCGACCCCAAGCGCTTCGACCGGCTGACGGCGGCGGACATCGCACGGCGCGCGGACTGGACCGAGGACTACGCCAAGAAGATGGTGGAGTTCGGCCGCGACCTGCTCCGCGGCCCGAAACTGCCGTAGAACCGAAGCTTCCGTAGAGCCGCGGCGGACGCGGCGGTTTCGCTCTTCGGGCCGTCACAGACTCATGGCATATGCCGGTCCGCAAGATACCGCCCGCCGTCCCTCCCCGTCCCGGTTTCCGCGAACCCGCGGGGACGGAGCAGTTCCTCTCGGTAGACGTAGGTGACATGACCGCCCGCAAGCGAAACGACGTCTCCCCGTACGCGCACTCAGCACCCCCGCCCACGTCCACCTCCGCCGGCGCCGCCTGGCTCGCCTCCGCCGCCGCGTACCCGCGCAGCACCCTCTCGCTGTGGGAAGCCCGCCCCACCGATCCCGGCGTCCTGCCCTGCGGCTCCGTCTTCGACGTCGTGATCGTCCCGGCGGTCTTCGGCCGCCGGATGCTGGACCGGTTGTGGGCGGACGGGCCGGGTTCGGGTCCGGTCGCCGTCCACCGCGGCCGCATGCTGCTCTTCACCTCCCCCGGCACCGCCCAGCGGCTCCCGTCGCTGCTCGCCTGGGAGGAGTGGGGCCGAACGGGGAGTACCGCCGAGGAGAGCGGGAAGGGCGCCGTGCCGTCGATCCTGTGTCACGGCCCGGGCGACGCGGTGACCGTCCCCCCCGCTCAGCGCCCCCGCCACCGCCCCCCGCCGCGCGGGACCGCGCTGGCTGGTCGCCCCCCGACGTTCGCCCTCCGTGGCTGCCGGGCGCCGAGGCGATGCTCCTGGCGTGCGTACGGGCGGCCCGCCCCGACCGGGGCGCGGGGTCCCGGATATCGATTTTTCCTCCCGCCGATCAGGGTGCTAAGGTCTACGACGTCAGCAGGCGCCGCTAGCTCAGTTGGTTAGAGCAGCTGACTCTTAATCAGCGGGTCCGGGGTTCGAGTCCCTGGCGGCGCACAGACGGGAAAGGCCCCTCGCGGAAGCGAGGGGCCTTTTCGTTGCCCGTGCCGGGCGCCGGGTGGTCAGGCGTCCGGTGTGATCTGCACCGTCCACGCCCCCGACCGTGCGCGGTCCGCCACCTCCACTCTCGTTCCCTCCCCCGGCACCGTGAACGTCTCCCCCTCCTGCACCGGCGCGTCCGCCAGTGGCGGGTACACCGACCGGTCCCAGCACGCTTCGCTGTCCGGGTGGGCGTCCACCACCTCGATCGGCCCGCCGCCCGAGGCGGGCCCGTTGCGCACCCGGTAGATCAGTACGCCCTCCGTGCACAGCGCCCGGTCGTTGCCGGACCCGCCCCGCGCCTCGATGGCCAGCGCGCTGTCCTCCCCGGTGCGTACGACCGCGAGCCGCGTACCGCCCTCCCCGCTCCGGGCCGGGTCGGCCGCCAGCGGCTCCAGGGTGAGGCGGGTCTCGCCGGTCCCCGGCACGCAGGCCACCTGCTGCGGGTCCAGCCAGCCCAGCTTCCACTTGTGCCAGCCGAAGAGTTCCGGCGCGAGCCCGAACTGGCTGCCCATGACGTCCCAGTCCCCCACGTACGTGTCCCAGTCGCCCTTGCCGTCCACCGGCCGGTGGTAGAGATCGGGCAGGTCGAAGACGTGGCCGGTCTCGTGGGCCAGCACATTGCGGTCGGGCGGGTGCTGCTCGAAGACGGTGACGATGCGCTTGATGTCCCGGCCGTCGGCCCGCAGCGGTCTGTCGAAGTTGACGACCTTGGTCGCGTCGGAGTCCACGCCGGGCGCGTTCGGGTCGGCGACGAGATAGACGATGTCGTACCGCGCGAAGTCGACCCGGTCGTCGGCCGCGGCCACCGCGTCGCTCAGATAGGCCGTGCGGTGCCCGGCGTCCCAGTCGCGCTCTATGCCGTACGCCGTGGAGTCCCGCGGCATGTCGACCCACTCGCTCTGCGGGTGCGGCCGCAGGGTGAACTTCCCGTACGAGGCGTGCCGGAAGAAGTCGGTGGTGGCCGGGAAGTAATCGGCGGCGATCTCGTCCGGGGTGAGCGTGGGCGCCGAGTCGGGGAAGGCCAGGAAGATCATGACCGCGTCGAGGGTGCGCAGGGGGCGCGGGTAGGCCGGGTTCCAGCTGTCGAGGCCCAGCGAATGGTGCGCCGGGGTGCGCGCCAGCACGCAGGGCCCCTCGCTCCGCGCCGCCACGGCGGGACCCGCGACGAGGGAGGTGGCGGCGAGCGCCGTGAGGGAGGTGAACACCGCAGCTGTCCTGCGCAGGCGTTCGCGCCGGCACCGGCGGGACCGGTCGGCTCCCCCGGGTGCCTGCTGACGGACCACGTCGACCTCCGGGTGCGTAAGTACGGGACGCCCCACCCACATTGTTGCGTTTTTATGAGGTATGCCCTGTTCCACTACCCCACACGGGTGACAGGGTCTCCAACGCCTCATCCGTAGCCCGACACCCCGGGAGACATCACGGAAAGTCACAAACGATCACGGAGGAACACCACAAGGCGCGCATGTGCAGAAACGATCGTCCGCGGACGTCAGGTGCGCCGCGTCACGGTGGCGTAGCTGGATCGGCCGTCCCGGCAGCCTCTATGATCGGCACACTTTCCTGCATGGAATCCGCCCCGGGCGGTGGTTCTCCACCCCGCCGCCGACCCCGACGACACCTGGAAGCGATCAATGCCCTGCGGGAGCGAACGGTGAGCGGAACCTTCGAAGGACCCGGTTCGGCCCCCCACACCATTCGGCCGACAGTCACACAGTGTAATGAATCCGGTCGTTCCGCGTCCGAGCTGCGCGACTACCGGGCGGCCTTCCACGCCGCGCACCTGGCCATGGCCGTCGTGGACCGCGAGGGACTCGTCGTCGCCGCCAACCCCTCCCTCGCCGGGCTCCTCGGCACGGACGGCCGCCGGCTGCGCGAGCAGGCCGCGGCGGACCTCCTGGACCTCGCCGCCGACGCCCGCCACCTGCACGCCTACCGCGAGGTCCTCGCCGGCCGGCGCGCCCGCTTCCGCTGCACCCGCCGGCTCAAGCACCCCGACGGGCGGTCCCTGTGGGCCGAGGTCACCATGACGCCCGTACCGGGCAGCGGCACGGCGTTGCTCTCGGTCGTGGACGTCAGCGACCGGCGTGAGCTCCAGGCCAGGCTGCGCCACCTCCAGATGCACGACCCGGTGACCCGGCTCCCCAACCGCACGCTGTTCTTCGAGCGGCTCACGGCCGCGCTGGAGAATGCGGCGTACGACGACGGGAGCACGGGCCGGATCGGCGTCTGCTACCTCGACCTCGACGGGTTCAAGGCCGTCAACGACACCCTCGGCCACCGCATCGGCGACCGGCTGCTGACCGCCGTGGCCTCGCGGCTGACCCGGTGCGCCGAGCAGTACGGCTACGCCCGGACCGGCGGCCATCTGGTCGCGCGGCTCGGCGGTGACGAGTTCGCGCTGCTCGTCGAGGACTCCACCGGCACGGAGCAGCTCGCCGACCTGGCCCAGGCCGTGCTGACCGCCCTTCAGCTCCCCTTCGACCTGGCCGGGCAGCGGCTGGCGGTGTCCGCGTCCATCGGGGTCGTGGAGCGGGCCGCGGCAGGGACCACGGCGACCGCTCTGATGCAGGCCGCGGACACGACGCTGTACTGGGCGAAGGCGGACGGCAAGGCCCGCTGGACGCTCTTCGACCCCGAGCGCAACGCCCACCGGATGACCCGCCAGGCCCTGTCCAGCACGCTGCGTCCGGCCGTCGAGCGCGGCGAGTTCACGCTGGAGTACCAGCCGCTGGTGGACCTGGAGGGCGGCGGCGTACGGGGGGTGGAGGCGCTGGTCCGCTGGGAGCATCCGCAGTTCGGCACGCTGGCTCCGAATCGGTTCATCTCCATCGCGGAGGAGGACGGCTCGATCGTCCAGCTCGGCCGCTGGGTGCTGCGGACGGCTTGCCGGCAGGCCAGGCAGTGGCAGATCGAGCACCCCGGCACCCCGCCGATCTTCGTCAGCGTCAACGTCGCCGTCCGCCAGGTGTGGGACTCCGACCTGGTGGCCGATGTCGCCGGGATCCTCGCCGAGACGGGCCTCGCGCCGGACCTGCTGCAGCTGGAGCTGACCGAGTCCGCGGTGATGGGCTCGGCGGGACGGCCGCTCCAGGCGTTGCAGGCGCTGAGCGACATGGGAGTGCACATCGCGATCGACGACTTCGGGACCGGCTACTCGAACCTCGCGTATCTGAGCCGGCTGCCGGTCTCGGTGCTCAAGCTGGACGGGTCCTTCGTCCGCGGCTTCCAGGACGAGGCGCACGCGAACCCGGCCGACGAAACGATCGTCGAGGCCATGGTGCAGCTCGCGCACCGGCTGGGGCTCACCGTCACGGCCGAGTGCGTGGAGACGACCGGGCAGGCCGCGCGGCTGCGCAGGATCGGCTGCGACACGGGGCAGGGGTGGCTGTACTCGCGGGCGGTGCACCCCGAGCGGATCGCCGCGATGATCGCCGTCAGCCCGCAGCGGGTCTGACGGCGACCGCCGGGGAGGTCACGCGCGGGGCAGGCCGTACGCGTCCGCGATGAGTTCGTACGAGCGCAGGCGGGCGTCGCCGCCGTGGGCGTTGGCCGTGATCATCAGCTCGTCGGCGCCGGTGCGCTTGGCCAGGTCGTCGAGGCCGGTGCGGACCTCGTCCGGGGTGCCGTGGACGACGTTGCCGAGCCAGCTGTCGACGAACTCGCGCTCCATGGAGCTGAAGGGGTACGCCGCGGCCTCCTCCGGCGTCGGGATCAGACCCGGACGGCCGGTGCGCAGGCGGACCATCGACAGGGCGCCGGTGAGGACCTGGCGGCGGGCCTCCTTCTCGTCGTCCGCCGCGAGGGCCGACACGCCGATCAGGGCGTACGGGGCGTCGAGGACGGCCGAGGGACGGAACGACTCGCGGTAGAGGTCGAGCGCCGGGATGGTGTTCTGCGCCGAGAAGTGGTGGGCGAAGGCGAAGGGCAGGCCGAGCGTGGCCGCGAGGCGGGCGCTGAAGCCGGAGGAGCCGAGCAGCCAGATCGGCGGGCGGGCCGACGGTCCCTGGACCGGCCCCGGGACCGCGTGGATGCGGGCGTACGGGTGGCCGTCGGGGAAGTCGTCGTCGAGGAACCGGGTCAGCTCGGCGAGCTGCTGCGGGAAGTCGTCGGCGCCTTCGTGGAGGCGGTCGCTGCGGCGGAGCGCGGCCGCGGTGGCGCCGTCGGTGCCGGGGGCGCGGCCCAGGCCCAGGTCGACGCGGCCGGGGGCGAAGGCTTCGAGCGTGCCGAACTGTTCGGCGATGACGACAGCGGCGCGTGGTTGGGCAGCATGACGCCGCCGGAGCCGAGGCGGATGCGGTCGGTGTGGGCGGCGATGTGGGCGAGGATCACGGCCGGGGAGGAGCTGGCGACGCCGGGCATGGAGTGGTGCTCGGCGACCCAGTAGCGGTGGAAGCCGCGCTTCTCGGCCTGGCGCGCGATGGCGACGCTGGTGCGCAGGGCCTCGGTGGCGGTGGTTCCGCTGCCCACCGTCGCCAGGTCGAGTACGGAAAGGGGTACCGGCGCGCCTGCGCTCGCCGTGCCTCGAATCGCGTCCACCGGTGTGTCCTCCTGAGTGCGGTACGTACGACGGAGGCGACAACAGGAGGGGGTCTCCGCTTATTCCCCGGGCCGGGGTCCGCGGAGCGCACCCCGGCCGCGAGCCCGGTCGTTCCGCCGGCCGGAGCGTGGCGGTCGCTCAGACGACCGGCTCGCCGATGCCGAGCATGTTCCCCTCGCTGTCACGGAACCAGGCGCCGCGCTCCCCCCGGGCGCCCTTGCTCGGGTAGTTCCCTTCGACCTCGGCGATCCCGTCCCTGGTCCGGAACCCGTCCACGTCGACCTCCTCGAACACCACGCCGCGCCGCTTGAGCTCCGAGACGACGGTCTCGACGTCGTCGACCTCGAAGGCCATCTGCGTGAAGGTGCCGGGCGATGATCCCGTCGACCGGAACAGCACGAACTCCGCGCCTTCGCACCGGTACAGCAGCCCGCCGGGCCGTTCGTCGACGGGCCGCAGGCCGAGCCGCTCGGCGTAGAAACGCCGCGCCCGGTCCAGGTCCTGAGCGGGAAGCCTGGTCGCCACGCGCGCCCGGGCGAGAAGGTCCTTGTCGTCTGTGTCCATGCCCCCACTGTGCACGAGCGCAGCCGCAGAGCGGGAGGCGGCCGGCGCGCGCCACGGCGGTCACCCCACCGGGCCGTGCGGATCAAAGAGGCGCGCTTTGGTCCTCGCGGGCGAAGAGCGCTCCGAGCCCCTTCGCCCGCACCCGCCGCCCCGCCAGCCGCAGCCCCTCCCACACCGTGACCTGGTTCGCGGTGAGGACCGGCTTGCCCAGCGCCTCCTCCAGCTCCGTCAGGTACGCCGCCGTGTGCAGCGCCGTGTCCGGCAGCAGCACCGCCTCCGCGTCCGGACGGTCGCCCGCGCGGGCCAGCGCCAGCACCTCGTCCCGGCCCCACGTGCCGACCTCGGCAGCGGTGACGATGCCGCTGCCGCGCGCCGCGACGACCTCGGTGCCCGCCGCTTCGAGGAAGCCGGTGAAGTGCGCCGTCACGTCGTCCGGGTACGTCGCCGCGACCGCGACCCGGGCGGCGCCCAGGTCCCGTACCGCGTGGGTGAAGGCGAACGACGTGCTGGAGGCGGGCAGACCGGCCGCCTGCGCCAGCAGGCCGACCTGGTCCCGCGCGCCGTCGGGGCCGAAGACGAAGCTGCCGCTCGTGCACGCCCACACCACCGCCTCCGCGCCCGCGAGCCGCAGCTCCTCGACCCCGGCCGCGAGGCGCGCGGGCGAACCCATCTCCAGGAGGGCGTCGACGCGGTGCGCGTCCTCACCGATGTCGGTGTGCACGACGGCCAGCCGCACATCGCTGTCGAGGAGCATTTCCATCCGCGGGTAGTCGTCCTCCGCGGAGTGTCCGGGGTAGAGAAAACCGACCGCTGTCATGACCATCCCTCTTGTCGCTGTTGCCGGGGCTGCTCGGGGGCCGGCGCGGGCGCGGGCGCCTGTGCCGCCCCGTCGATGAGCAGCTGCTGGTACGGGCCGACGGCGCGCGCCCCGATCCGCCGCAGCGCGGACCACATCGTGACCTGGTTGGCGGAGAGCACCGGCATCCGCAGCTCGGCCTCCAGCTGCGGGATCACGTCGTACGTCGGCAGGTTGGTGCAGCTGATGAAGAGGCAGTCGGCCGCCCCCACCACCGCTTGTCTGGCCATGTCCACCACATCCCGGTAGGGGACTTTCCAGATGTGCCGGGTCAGTCCGAGGAAAGCGCGTCCCGTGACCGCTATCCCGGCTTCGACGAGATATTCCCCCAGGGAACTCGTCACCGATTCGGTGTACGGGGTGACCAGCGCGACCCGCCGCGCCCCCAGCTCACCGAGCGCGTCGAGCAGCGCGCCCGACGTGGTGACCGAGGGCAGCTCCCCGGCCCGGGTCATCGCCGCGCACATGGCGCGTTCGCCGGTGATTCCGCCGACGAAGCTCCCCGACGTACAGGGGTACGCGACGACTTCGGGCGCCACCGCGGTCAGGGCCCGCACCGCCTCGCGCAGCGTCTCGTGCTCGCTGACGAGGCGGGCCAGGTCGAGGCTGACCTCGACGGGGACGAACGGTCGGCTGGCGCGACGAACTGGGCAGGCAGTTCGTGGAGTTGTACGAACTCTGGTCGGCCGGAAGGCCCCTGCCGAACGTGGTGGACAAGGAACGTGGGTATGTCCCCACGCATGACTGACCTGAGCGCGCTGACCGCCCTGCAACTCCTGGCCGGTTACGAGAAGGGCGAGTTCTCCCCCGTCGACGCGGCCCGCGCCGCCCTGGCCCGGATCGAAGCCGTACAGCCGCTCGTCAACGCCTTCGTCCGGGTCGACGCGGGCGAGGCGCTCGCACGGGCGGAGGCGTCCGCCGCGCGGTGGAGGAGGAAGGAGCCGCACGGTCTGGTCGACGGCGTACCGGTGTCGGTGAAGGACCTGCTGCTGATGCGCGGACGGCCCGACGCTGCGGGGCTCCAGGACGACGCGGGCGCGGGGCGGCCGGGAGGAGGACGCGCCGTCGGTCGCGCGGCTGCGCGAGCACGGCGCGCTGTTCCTCGGCAGGACGACCACGCCCGAGTTCGGGTGGAAGGGCGTCACCGACTCGCCGCTGAGCGGGGTGACCGGCAATCCGTACGACCCGTCGCGCACGGCGGGCGGCTCCAGCGGCGGCAGCGCGGCGGCCGTGGCGCTCGGCGCGGGGCCGCTGTCCCTCGGCACGGACGGCGGGGGGTCGGTGCGCATCCCGGCGTCCTTCTGCGGGATCTTCGGACTCAAGCCGACGTACGGGCGGGTGCCGCTGTATCCGTCGAGCCCCTTCGGGACGCTCGCGCACGTGGGTCCGATGACGCGGGACGCGGCGGACGCGGCGCTGCTGATGGACGTCGTCAGCGGGCCGGACTGGCGCGACTGGTCGCAGCTGGCGGCGCCCGGCGGGAGCATGACGGCCGCCCTGGACGGCGGGGTCAAGGGTCTGCGGGTGGCGTACTCGGCGTCGTTCGGCGGGCAGGTGGCGGTACGGCCCGACGTGGCGGCGGCGGTGCGCACGGCGGTGGGGAAACTGGCCGCGATGGGGGCGTACGTCGAGGAGGCGGATCCGGACTTCGCGGATCCGGTGGAGGCCTTCCACACCCTGTGGTTCAGCGGGGCCGCGCGGCTGGTGCAGCACTTCGGCAAGGAGCAGCGGGAGCTGCTGGATCCGGGCCTGCGCGAGATCGCGGCGGTGGGCGCGCGGTACAGCGCGCTGGACTACCTGGCGGCCGTCGACGTCCGCATGGATCTCGGCCGGCGCATGGGCCGCTTCCACTCGGTGTACGACCTGCTCGTCACGCCGACGCTTCCGCTCACCGCCTTCGAGGCGGGCGTGGAGGTGCCGAAGGGGTCGGGGCACCGGCGCTGGACGGGGTGGACGCCGTTCACGTACCCCTTCAACCTCACCCAGCAGCCCGCCGCGAGCGTGCCGTGCGGGACGGGCGCGGACGGGTTGCCGGTCGGGGTGCAGCTGGTGGCCGCGCGCCACCGGGACGACCTGGTGCTGCGCGCGGCGCACGCGCTGTACGGGAGCGGGATCACCGGCCTCGGCCCGGCGCCGGCCCCGCCCGAAGGTGAGGGTCTCGCCGGCCGCGCCCGCGCGCCAGAGGTCCTGGCACGCCTCCGCCATCCGGTCGAGGCCCTCGACGACCGTGCCCCAGACGATGCCGGGGACCCAGCCCGTATCGCCGTTGAGCAGCAGGTTGTTGCGTTCGTAGAAGAGGGCGAGGTCGACGACGCCGTCGCCGGGCCGGAGTGCGGGCTGCGGGCCGTAGCCGTGGGACGCCGTGCCCAACCGGGTGCCGGAGAAGGAGAAGTAGCAGAGGTCGCCGGGGACGGGGGTGACGGTCGGGTTCTCCAGCGGTGGCTCCTGCGCGGCGAAGGGAGGGACCAGGGCGTAGATCTCGTTGCGGGCGTACTTCGCGTGGTAGACGTCCCCGCTCAGCAAAAGCGCCTGCCACACCGCCTCGCAGGTGACCGGCGCCCGGTCGTCCAGGAGTTTCGCGGTGCAGCGCACACCGCGCTTGTCGAGCGATACGTCCACGAATCGTTCGGCCATGTCCCCATCGTCCCCGGCGGGTCAAGGGCGCCCCCGCCCCACCAGGGGCGCCGGTGGCCGGAATTGACCGGCATACCCTGTCTGGAGTGGGGTAGCCGCGCGCCCATGGCTTCACCACCGGGGAAAGACTCAGGCAGTACGGCAAGACGCTCGATACGCAGGCGTTCGCTCCTGTTCGGCACGGCCGCGCTGGGCGCCGCAGGGGCGCTCGGCGCGGCAGGGTGCAGCAAGGTTCCGTCCGGCGACACGCTCGCCCGGCTCAGGTCCCAGGGCACCGTCCGGCTCGGGATCGCGGGCGAGGCCCCGTACGGATACATCGACGAGCAGGGCGCGTTCACCGGCGAGGCGGTGGAGCTGGCGAAGGTGATCTTCAAGCGGCTCGGTGTGCCCGACGTGCAGCCCTCGCCGACCGACTTCTCCTCACTGATACCCGGCCTCAACTCGCAGCAGTTCGACGTGGTCTCCGCCGGGATGTACATCAACAAGGAGCGCTGCGCGCAGGTCGTCTTCGCCGACCCCGAGTACCAGATGCTCGACTCCTTCATCGTCCGCAAGGGCAATCCGAAGAACCTCCGCTCCTACGAGGACGTGGTGGCGGCCGAGGCGAGACTCGCCACCGGCACCGGTTACGCCGAGATCGACTACGCGGTCGCGGCGGGCATCCCGCGCAAGGAGATCGTCATCCTCCAGGACCCGGTCGCGGGCCTGAACGCCGTCGAGTCCGGCCGCGTCGACGTCTTCGCGGGCACCGCCCTCACCAGCCGGAACGTGGTGAAGAAGAGCACGAAGGCCGAGGCGACGAAACCCTTCGCGCCCGTCGTGGACAGCAAGAAGAAGATCGACGGCGGCGGCTTCGCCTTCCGGCCGACCGACACCGGGCTCCGCGACGCCTTCAACGGGGAGATCCACAGGATGAAGAAGAGCGGCGAGCTCTTCCGGATCCTGCGGCCGTTCGGCTTCACCGAGTCGGAGATGACCACGATGACCGCAGAGGAGCTGTGCGCATGACAGCCGGACTGTGGACCAACTGGGTCATTCCTGGCATCTGGATCACCCTCCAGCTCACGGTGTACAGCGCCGCCCTGGCCGCCGTCGTGGCGTTCGGCATCGGCATGGCCCGCACCCACCACTCGCGCTTCGTCCGCTTCCTGGCGGGCTTCTACACCGAGGTCTTCCGCGGCACGTCCGCGCTGGTGCTGATGTTCTGGCTGTTCTTCGTGATGCCGATCCTCTTCGGCTGGGCGCTCGTCCCGATGTGGTCGGCCGTCCTGGCGCTGGGGCTCTCGTACGGGGCGTACGGCGCCGAGGTCGTGCGCGGCGCGCTGAACTCGGTGGCCCCGGCCCAGCGCGAGGCGGGGATCGCGCTCAGCTTCACCCCCTGGCAGCGGATGCGGCTGATCATGCTGCCGCAGGCGGTGCCCGAGATGATCCCGCCCTTCAACAACCTGCTGATCGAGCTGCTCAAGGGCACGGCGCTGGTGTCGCTGCTCGGTGTGGCCGACACGTCGTTCTCCGCCTATCTGGTGCGCCTGGCCACCCAGGAGAGCGCCGAGATCTACTCGGTGACCCTGGTGATCTACTTCGTGCTCGCCTTCGTCCTCACCCGGGGCATGCGCGTGCTGGAGCGCAGGGCCAAGGCCGGCATCGGCATCACCGCCCCCGCCGGAGGTGCGCGATGAACACCTGGGACTGGTCCGCGGTCGCGGACTTCATGCCGGCGTTCCGGGACGGCGTGCTCGTCACGCTCCAGGTCCTGGCGTTCGGCTCGCTGATCTCGTTCACGCTCGGCCTGGTCTGGGCGATCGGCTACCGGGGGCCGCGCTGGGTCCGCTGGCCGGTGAACACCGTCACCGAGTTCATCCGCAACACCCCGCTGCTGGTGCAGCTCTTCTTTTTCTTCTTCGTCCTGCCGGAGTGGGGCGTGCAGGCCTCGGCGCTGGTCACCGGCACGCTCGCGATCGGGCTGCACTACTCGACGTACACCGCGCAGGTCTACCGGGCCGGCATCGACGCCGTACCGGCCGGGCAGTGGGAGGCGGCCACGGCACTGAGCCTGCCGGTCTCCCGCACCTGGTTCGCGGTGATCCTGCCGCAGGCGATCCGCCGGATCGTGCCCGCGCTCGGCAACTACGTGATCTCCATGCTGAAGGACACCCCATTGCTCGCCGCCATCGGCGTCATGGAGATGCTCCAGCAGTGGCGGCTGGCCGGAGCGCAGACCTTCCAGTACGCCGAGCCGCTGACCGTCGTCGGCGTCGCCTTCATCCTCATCGCCTACCCGGCTTCTCTTCTCATGCGAGCCCTGGAGCGCCGTCTTGTCCGCTGACCCGATCCCCAACGAGCTGATCCGCTTCGACAACGTCACCAAGCGGTTCGGCGACAACACCGTCCTGGACAACCTCTGCTTCTCGGTGCAGTCCGGAAAGCACGTGACCCTGATCGGCCCCTCCGGCTCCGGCAAGACCACCATCCTGCGGCTGCTGATGACCCTGGTGAAGCCCGACGAGGGCGTGATCCGGGTGAACGGCGGGCAGCTCTTCCCGGCGGGCGAGAAGGAGGTCCGGGAGGTGCGCAAGAACATCGGCATGGTGTTCCAGCAGTTCAACCTCTTCCCCAACATGAACGTCCTGCGCAATGTCACCGAGGCCCCCGTCCGGGTCCTGGGCATGTCGAAGGACGAGGCCGCCGAGCGCGCCAAGGGCCTGCTCGACCTGGTCGGGCTCAGTGACAAGCAGGACGCCAAGCCGGCCCAGCTCTCCGGCGGCCAGCAGCAGCGGGTCGCCATCGCGCGAGCCCTCGCCATGCGCCCGCAGGTGCTGCTGCTGGACGAGGTGACGTCGGCGCTCGACCCGGAGCTGGTGGCGGGCGTGCTCGACGTACTGCGCGACATCGCCCGTACGACCGACATCACCATGCTCTGCGTCACGCACGAGATGAACTTCGCGCGGGACATCTCCGACGACGTCCTGATGTTCGACGCGGGCCGGGTGATCGAGTCCGGTTCCCCGGAAAAGATCTTCAGCGATCCGGAGCACGAACGTACGCGCGAGTTCCTCGGCGCGGTGCTCTGACCTCGCGGTCCGTCCGAAAGCCTTGACTCCGGCATATGCCATGGTGGCGCGTCCCAGCTTACGGGCCTGGTGCGCGCCACCCGTCTTGTCAACCCCTCCCCCGCAAACGGTTCTTGACGGCTATCGTGGAACGGATGCAAGCGGTCACAACCTGGTAGGGGGAAACCGTGGCGCTGAAGCCGGAGCCGACCGCACCGTTCCATTCGGTGCAGTACGCCCTGCGTGTACTGGAGACGATCTCCAGGCACGGGAGCGGTGTGACCGATGTGCAGATCGCCCGCGAGACCGGGCTCCCGACCGCCCACCTGGCCTCCCTGCTGCTGATGCTGCGCCGCGAGGGATACGTCGAACAGGTGGGGGACGGAGCCTATGTCGTCGGCGACTCGCTCGTGCTCCTCGGATCCGGGGCCACCCGGCGCGAGGCGCTCCGGGCCAAGCTGCGGCACCACCTCGACCAGCTGCGCGACTCGGTGGGCGCGGCGATCTACATAAGCCGCTACATCGACGGCGAGATCAAGATCGTGCAGGTCGCCGAGGGGCCGCGCACGCCCAAGGTCAACGAGTGGTTCGACTTCAGGTCCGCGGGCCACGCGAGCGCGATCGGCAAGTGCCTGCTGACCCAGCTCGACCAGAACGGGCGCCGGGACCACGTCTCCCGCCACAAGACCGCCCGGCTCACCTCCAGGACGATCACCAGTGAGCGGGTCCTCTTCTCGCAGCTGGACAGCCAGCCGCCCACGGTGCCGGTCCTGGACCTCCAGGAGTACGCGGTGGGCACGGTCTGCGCGGCCGTGCCGCTCACGGCCGGTTCCTCGGTGGGCTGCCTGGCCCTGTCCCTGCCGCTGGAGCACGCCCACCGCCTGCGCTCGGCGGCGGACACCCTGAACCGCAGGGCCGCGCCGGTGGTGCTGTCGCTGGCGCTGTGACCGGGGCCACCCCGGGCCGGGGGTGATCCCGGGTGGTTCGCGGCACCCCTGCGGACCAGGTACTATTTACGAGTCAAGCGCCGCTAGCTCAGTTGGTTAGAGCAGCTGACTCTTAATCAGCGGGTCCGGGGTTCGAGTCCCTGGCGGCGCACAGACGGAAAAGACCCCCGCGAAAGCGGGGGTCTTTTCCGTGTCCCACCGCTTCGGCTGCAGCCGTCGCGGCGCAGGGCGCGCCCCGAGGCGTGCGGCCGAAGAGCGGGACGTGCGGGGCCAGGGCACGGAAAGGTCAGGACTCCATGCGGCCGGCGGCCGGTTCGCACGGGATCCGCACCCGCAGCACGGTCGGCCCGCCCGGCGGACTGCTGACCGTCAGCGTGCCGTCGAACACGGCGATCCGGTCGGCCAGTCCGGTCAGCCCGGTGCCGGCGGAGGCGTCCGCGCCGCCCGTGCCGTCGTCCCGTACCTCCATCCGGAGCAGACCGCCCTCGAGCCGGGCGACGACGACGCGCGGGCCGCGCCGCTGTGCTTGGCGACATTGGCGAGGCCCTCGCAGACCGCGAAGTACCCGGCCGCCTCGACGGACGCGGGCAGCCGGGGCAGGTCGACGTCGGTGTCCACGGGAATGACCGACCGGTCGGCGGCGTCGGCCAGGGCCTCCCCGAGGCCGTAGTCGGCGAGCACCTGCGGGTGGATGCCGTGGATGAGCGCGCGCAGCTCGGTGAGGACGTTGCCCGCCTCCTCGTGGGCGCGGGCGAGCCGGTCGGCGAGAGGGCCCGGCGGCGCGTCGAGCCGGGCCAGGCCGAGCGCCATGGCCAGGGCGACGAGCCGCTGCTGGGCGCCGTCGTGCAGGTCCCTTTCGATACGCCGCCGTTCGGCTTCGAAGGCGTCGACGAGCCGGGCCCGCGAGCGGGTCACCTCGACCAGCCGGTCGCGCAGTTCGCCTTCGCGGGGCGCGAGCACCAGCCGGGTCAGCAGGGCGCGCGCGCCGGCGACCGCCCCGAGGGGATAGAGGAGTACGGCGAGGAGTACGAGCCCGAGGAGCGCCGACGCGAAGGCCTCCGGATAGGTGGTGATCAGGGGTCCCTTGACCACCCGTGCCTCCTCCCCGTCGACGGCGAGCTGCACGGGGGCGGCCATCAGCCCCGCCGGCAGGCCGACGCCGACCGTCACGGCCAGCAGGTCGAGCGGCCACAGGACGAAGGCATGGAGCACGGCGTACGCCAGCTCGCGCCAGGTCGCTGCTCCGTGAGGCGCAGCTTGGCCCAGGCGGCGAGTCCGGGTTCGGCGGGCGCGCGGTGCGGGTCGTCGGCGGCCTCCGTGTCGACGAGGGCGAGCCGGCGGCGCTCGGCGGCCGCGAGCGGCACCCCGGCCAGCAGCAGTAGCGGCAGTCCGACCAGGCCGAACGAGAACACCACGAGAAGCAGCAGCGCGAGCAGCGCGGCACCCCGGTGAGCGCGCTGCTCACCAGGTACGCGACCGCACGCCAGGGCCAGCCGGTGCGGAGGTAGTCGGCCCTGGTCAGGGCTTGCCGGAGGGTGCGGGCGCGCGTCATGGCGGCAACGGTATGCGGAGGCGGCCGGGCGGCCGCCGTCCGGGCCCGGGGTGCGTGAGGGGCGGGGCGGGCCCCGCCCCTCACGACCGGTCGTCAGAACCGGCCCTCAGAACCGGCTTTCAGAACCGACGGTCAGAACTGGACGTCGGAGCAGGCGTAGAAGGCGTTGGTCGTGTCCGCGACGTTCCAGACGGCCAGGATGATGTGCCGCCCGGTCTTCTGGGTCGGGACCGTGCCCTGGTGGGTCAGGGTGGCGGGCGGCTGCTGACCGCCGTACGGGACCGTCATGAACGGCTGCGATTCGAGGGCCGCCCGGGTGAGGGGCTTGCTGGAGTCCCAGCCGTTCTTGGTGATGTAGTACCTGAAGTCGCTGGTCGCGTGCCGGGCGGTGAACTGCCAGCGGAAGCCGTAGCCCTGTCCGGCAGTCAGCTTGGTGGCGGGCCAGGCTCCTCCGCGGGGGTCGTCGAGCTGGGCGAACTGGCTGTTGCCGCCGGAGCAGATCTTGCCGTCGGCCGGACCGGAGGCGGGGAATCCCTTCGGCCCTTCGACGCTCTGCGGTTCCCACTGGATGTTTCCGCAGCCGGTCACCGTGCCGTTGGCACAGAGTTTCTGCCGGCTGATGGGTGAGTCGGTGTAGCCGTGACTGCTCGCGCTGCCGGTGGCGAGGAAGGACACACCGGCTACCGCGAGGCCGACCACGGCCGCACCTATTTTGTTTCGCATGCTGGCTCCTGAACGTGGGGGCAGTTCTGTGAGCTGTGCCGCGCGCGCATGTTGTGCGGTCTAGACCAAGTCCCAATGTATTGACGGGACATGAACATGTCCAGACCAATAACGAACGCGTTCACAGACCCTCCCCACGCCCCGTGCAGAAGGCCACCGTCAGATCCTTCACGAGCGCCTTGCGCTCGTAGTCGTCCAGCTCCACGAGGCCGCGCGCGGTCAGCCGCGTCACCGTGTCGTCCACCGCGTCCACCACCGACGACAGCATGGCTGTCCCGCTGCCGCGCGTCGAGCGCGGCGACCTGCCTGCGCCGCATCGCCGCCGCGATCTCGGGCGCGTACTCGATCCGCGTCGGCTGCGCCGAGAAGATGTCGATACCCACCGGCGCCGCCTCCGCCGCCAGCATCCGGGTCAGCGCGTCACCGACCGCCTCCGCGTCGCGCAGCGTCGGCGCGGTGTCGTGGAAGGCGTCGGCCGGCAGCTGGGACAGCACCCGCGCCATCGCCGCCTCGACCTGCTCTCGCAGGTACTGCGTGTGGTCCTCGACGGCGAGCATCGCCCGCGCCGTGTCCCTGATCTGCCACACCACGAGCACCACGACCCGCAGCGCCACCCCGTTCGCGTCCACGGCGTCCATCGGCTCGCTGCGCCAGTGCCGCAGCCGTACGTCGATGCGGCGGCGCAGCAGCAGCGGGCTCACCCACACCAGGCCGCTGCGCCGCACCGTCCCCCGGTAGTCGCCGAACAGCGAGAGCACCCACGCGTATCCGGCCCGCCCGCGCCCCAGACCGCCGAACGCGACCATCACGACCAGCACCAGCACGGCCAGCGCCGCCCAGGTCCCGAGCCCGATGCCGTGGTACGGGCGAAGGGGCAGCCCGAGCAGTTCGGCGGCCCGCACGGGCACCACCCCCCTCCACCACACCGCCGCGCGCCGCCCCACGCCCGCCCGTCCCCCACGCGACCGCGCTCCAGCCGGACAGCGAGGGGCCGGGCCGCTCCGACAGACCGGGGATCGGCGGGCGCGGCGGGCCGGAGGGACCGCACCTGCCCGGCACCGGTGCGGAGGCGGGAACGAAGACGGACGCGGAGGGCGGCGAGGCGGTCGCGGGCGGGCGCGGGGCCGCGGCCCGGCGTTCGGCGCGCGGCCGTTCCGCGGCGCCCTTCCTGCGCCTGATCACCGTGGCGCCGGGCGGCAGCGTCAGCGCAGCCGCCGGTGTCGTCGCGGAACAGCAGGTGCACCGGGATCTCGGCGGTGGACTCGTTCCTGACGACCGGGGCCCGCCGGGCGTCCGGGGCGTCCGGCCGCCCGGGAGCGGCCGGGGCGAAGCCGTCCGGCCCGGACGCCCCGGACGGCCCGGACGGCCCGAACGCCTCCGATGCCCCTGATGTCTCTGAAACCGTGGTGCTCATCGTTGCCTCCGTCATGCGAAGAGCCGCCGCCAGGTCCGCGGGCCGGGGTAGCCGTCGGCCGCCGCGCCGCGCCAGCCCTGGGCCCGCTGGAACGCCTCGACGTTGCGCCGGTCCGCCTCGCTCCAGTGCGGCCCCGGCCCCCACGCGTAGTGCTTGCCGTAACCCTTGCTCACCAGCTGCCGGCCGAGCTTCTCGACGTACGCGGTCGACTGGCCGGGCCTGAAGTACCCCCGTCCGGGGAACGCCGTGGCGCCCGTCCCGTCGCCGTCGCCCGCACCCGGGATGTCCTTGCCCGCGTTCTGGACCAGCAGCCGCCAGGTGTGCGGGCCCGGCAGCCCGTCGGCCTCCGCCCCGCGCCAGCCCTGGGCCCGCTGGAACGCCTGGGTGGCGCGCCGGTCGGCCTCGCTCCAGCGCGGCCCGGGGCCCTCGCCGTAGAACCGCTCGCCGCCCCGGCCGACGAGCATCCGCCCCAGCTGGGTGACGTACGCGTTGTCCGCGCCGAGCCCGAAGAGTTCCCCGCCGGGGTAGGCCGTCCCGGCGGGAGCGTCACGGCTGTCGCCGCCGGTGACGCCCTTGTAGCGGTAGGGGATGTAGCGCGACGAGTTGCTCCAGTAGGCGTACGGGGTGGCCTTGTGGCGGGCGTACGGGCGGGCCAGCTCGTAGGCCATGTAGCGGGTGCGGGAGTCGTCGGTCCAGCCGCCGAAGATTGTGACGTGCGAGCCCTTGGCGGGATTGGCCGGATTGTGGAAAAGCAGGATGTCGCCGGGTTCGAGCTGCTCCCGCGTGATCCGCGTGCCGTACTCGGCGAGGCTCCCCGTCCATTCGTTGCCACCGAGGTTCCAGGCCATCGAGACGTAGCCCGAGCAGTCCTGCCGGTACCCGTCCGACCAGTGCTTCTCCATGCTGTACGGGACCTTGGCATCCACCCAGCGCCGGGCGCGTTCGAGGATCTCGGCCCTGGTGGTGCGGCGCGGGGCGGGCGCGGCGGCCTGGACCGGGGACGCGCTCACGGCCTGCGCGGGACGTCCGGGCCGCCGGGCGCCCCGCCCGGACGCTCGCCGTGCAACCGGGCCGCTCCCGCCCTGCGGGGACTCGGGGTCGCTGTCGGCGTCCGTCCTGGCGGGCGCGTGCCCGGAGGCGGCGACGTCCGCCGCACCGGTCCCCCCGCCGAGCACCACGCCCGCGGCGGTGGCGAGGACCAGCCGCGCGGTCTCCGTGGGCGGCCGGGTGGCCGCCGGCCGCGACCGCCAGACCGAGGGCGGCGGCCCGGCGCCGCCGGGCACAGCCCGGGCAGCCGCAGTCGGCCGCGGGTTCGTACTCCTCGAACACCGGCATCGTCATGCGGTTCCCCTCCCGTGGGTTCCTGTGACGCGTATACACAGATGACAGTGCTTCAAATACCCGGACATCATACATATTGACGGCCCAAATTATTACTAATCGGACATCACTCGGCGTGGCCGGTCCCGAGCACCCGCACCGGTCGGGTAAAGTTCTCCGAGTCAGCAGGCGCCGCTAGCTCAGTTGGTTAGAGCAGCTGACTCTTAATCAGCGGGTCCGGGGTTCGAGTCCCTGGCGGCGCACGCAACACCGAAGCCCCCTCACTCACCGTGAGGGGGCTTCGGTGATTTCCGGGCATCTCCCCCTTGTCGAACCCGTGTCCCGTGCGGCCCCCAAAGCCCGCGTATGACCGGTAAACGCCTCGTTTACACCCTTGCGATCAAGACAGGGGGTCGTGGACTCTGTCTGGAGCCGACGGCCCCAAGGGGGCGGGTCGTCCGGCGGGTTGGGGCGGAGTCGGCCATCCGGGGGGAGCTGACGGAGCACACGGGCGGGGGCCCGTTTCCGAACACATTACGGGGCGCTCATCACGAAACCGGGAAGTTGTCGTCCCCTGTCTGAAGGGACGACAGCAGGCCGTTTGCGCGTCCGGCGCGATGGTCGACGGGGACCGGCTCCGGGCGAAGAGACCGACGAAACACGCAGCCAGTATGCGTGCGGGGGGATGACTCATGACGTCGACGCCGACCGGCGCCCGGCACAACAACGACCCTTCCCGGACGGCGCAGCTTCGGTTACCCCCGCAGCTGCGGCCCGGCGGGTCCCGCGTGCGGGCCGGGAAGCCGCTGCCGCGATACGACTACGAGCACTACAGCCGGCTCGCCGGGCCACTGACCCAGCCCGACCCGGCCAAGCCGTACACCGTGCGGTACCGCTCGCTGCTCTCGCAGGAGACGCACCGCGTCCGGGCCGCCCTGCTGCTGTGCGCCGCGCCGCTGCTGTCGCTGGGCCTGTTCGTCTGGCTGATGCAGCCGGCGCACTGGACCGAACGCGACCCGAACCTCAAGAACGACACGCTGCTGGTCCTCGACATCGTCATGCTGGTCTCGATCGGGCTGATCGAGCTCTTCCGCACGATGAACGTCCTGTCGAACGCGCACGCGACGCTGGTCGCCCGCGACCCCGTCCCCGTGGTGCCCGAGACCGGCACCCGGGTCGCCTTCCTCACCTCCTTCGTGCCCGGCAAGGAGCCGCTGGAGATGGTGACGAAGACGCTGGAGGCCGCGGTCAGGATCCGCCACCGCGGCCTCATGCACGTCTGGCTGCTGGACGAGGGCGACGACCCGGCGGTCAAGGAGGTGTGCGAGCGCCTCGGCGTGCACCACTTCTCCCGCAAGGGCGTCGCGAAGTGGAACCAGGCCAAGGGCCCGCACCGCGCCAAGACCAAACACGGGAACTACAACGCCTGGCTCGACGCGCACGGCGACGCCTACGACTTCTTCGCCTCCGTCGACACCGACCACGTCCCGCTCCCCGGCTACCTGGAGCGGATGCTCGGCTACTTCCGCGACCCGGACGTCGCCTTCGTCATCGGCCCGCAGGTGTACGGGAACTACACCTCCTGCGTCACCAAGGCCGCGGAGTCCCAGCAGTTCCTGTTCCACGCCCTGATCCAGCGCGCGGGCAACCGCTACGGCGCCCCCATGTTCGTCGGCACCTCCAACGCCGTGCGCATCAGGGCGCTGAAGCAGATCGGCGGTCTGTACGACTCGATCACCGAGGACATGGCCACCGGCTTCGAGATCCACCGCGCCAAGAACCCGGCCACCGGCAGGAAGTGGCGGTCCGTCTACACGCCCGACGTGCTGGCCGTCGGCGAGGGCCCGACCGCCTGGACCGACTTCTTCACGCAGCAGCTGCGCTGGTCGCGCGGGACGTACGAGACGATCCTCAAGCAGTACTGGCGGGGCTTCGGCACGCTGCCCGCGGGCAAGCTCTTCAACTACACGATGATGATCATCTTCTACCCGATGTCCGCCATGAACTGGATCCTCGCGGCGCTCAGCTGCGCGCTCTTCCTGGGCATGGGCGCATCGGGTGTGCAGATCGACCCGGCGATCTGGATGATGCTGTACGGCAACGCATCCGCGCTCCAGATCGGCCTCTACATCTGGAACCGCCGCCACAACGTCTCGCCGCACGAGCCCGAGGGCTCCGGCGGACTGGCCGGCATGGTGATGTCAGCGCTCTCGGCGCCGATCTACGCGCGCTCGCTGATGGACGCCGCACTGCGCCGCAAGTCCGGCTTCGTGGTGACGCCCAAGGGCGACTCCTCCAGCCCCGACACGCTCTTCGGCACCTTCCGCATCCACCTGTTCTTCCTCCTGGTCTTCGGCGGCTCCCTCGTCTCCTCCTTCTTCTTCGGCCACGACCACCCCGCGATGATCACCTGGGCCACACTCGCCCTGCTGTCACGGCGCGCCGGTCTTCGCCTGGCGCTGGACCGTGCGCCAGGAGAAGAGGAACGGGCGCGGGGCGCCGCCGGACCGGGCCGGACCGCCGGCCGGAACCCACACGCCGCAGCCCAAGCCCACCTGGGCCCCGGCCGACCAGACCATGCAGATCGCTCTGGGGGGACGTAAGAAATGAACTACCGTCCGAGCCGCCGCACCCGCCGCCTGGCGATAACGGGTGCGGTGGTGCTGGCTCTGGCGGGGATGAACGGGCCCGCGCTCTACCGCTTCGGCTCGGAGCAGTACCACGACTACAAGATCAACCGTCCCGAGTACAAGGCCGCCAACGGCCACTGGGACTTCCTGGACGTCCCGTCCGGGTTCCGGATCAACACGATCCACGCCGCCCTGCTGCACACCGGCAAGGTGCTGCTGATCGCGGGCTCGGGCAACAACCAGAAGAACTTCGACGCCGAGAAGTTCGAGTCGGTGCTGTGGGACCCGAAGGCCGGCACGTACAAGATGATCCCCACGCCCAAGGACATGTTCTGCGCCGGGCACACCCAGCTGCCCGACGGGAAGCTGCTCGTGGCGGGCGGCACCAAGCGGTACGAGAAGCTCGAGGGTGACGTCACCAGGGCCGGCGGCCTGATGATCGTCCACAACGAGGACCCGGACGCCCCCAAGACCCTGCCGGCGGGCACGATCTTCACGGGCAAGAAGAACGGCAAGACGTACGTCTCCAAGGACCCCGTCCTCGTGGAGAAGGCCAAGAAGATCTTCGACAAGAAGACCGGCCGGTTCCTGCGCACCGAGGCGGGGCTCGGCCGGATCTACGTCGAGGCCAAGGCGGCCGGCAAGAAGTACGAGTCCGGTACGGAGGACAACTACCGGGTCCACGGCCTGTCGGGCACCGACACCAGGAACGTGTACGGCATCGCGCAGAAGCTCGCCCTCGACAAGAAGGACTTCCAGGGCATCAAGGAGGCCTACGAGTTCGATCCGGTGGCGGAGAGGTACATCACTGTCGACCCGATGAACGAGGCCCGCTGGTACCCGACGCTGACCACGCTGGAGGACGGGAAGGTCCTGTCCCTGTCCGGCCTGGACGAGATCGGCCAGATCGTCCCCGGCAAGGACGAGATCTACGACCCGGTCACGAAGAAGTGGAAGTACACCGGGGTCGTCCGGAAGTTCCCGACGTACCCGGCGATCTTCCTGATGAACAACGGCAAGCTCTTCTACTCGGGCTCCAACGCCGGGTACGGGCCCGCCGACGAGGGCCGCGATCCCGGCATCTGGGATCTGGAGACCAACACGTTCAAGAAGATCCCCGGCCTGAGCGACCCGCACCTGATGGAGACCTCCGCGACCGTGCGGCTGCCTCCCGCCCAGGACGAGAAGTTCATGGTCATCGGCGGCGGCGGGGTCGGCGAGTCGGACAAGTCCAGCCAGAAGTCGCGCCTGGTCGACCTCAAGGGCCCCGAACCGCGCTTCGAGGACGGTCCTTCGCTGGACCGGGGCACCCGCTACCCGAGCGCGTCCCTGATGCCCGACGACACCGTCCTGATCACCGGCGGCTCCAACGACTACCGCGGCCGCGGCGGCTCGGACATCCTCCAGGCGCGGCTGTACGACGCCAGGGCCGGCACGTACCGCCGGGTGGCCGACCCGGCGGTGGGCCGCAACTACCACTCGGGGTCGCTGCTGCTCCCCGACGGACGCGTCATGATCTTCGGGTCCGACTCGCTCTACGCCGACAAGGCCAACACCAGGCCCGGCACCTTCGAGCAGCGCATCGAGATCTACACGCCGCCGTACCTCTTCAGGGACGCGCGGCCGAAGCTCACCGGCGGCCCGAAGACGATCGGGCGGGGCGCCACGGCGGCCTTCAAGTCGGCGCACGCCGCGTCCGTCAAGGACGCGAAGCTGATGCGGCCCAGCGCCGTCACCCATGTCACCGACGTCGACCAGCGCACGGTCGCGCTGAAGATGAAGAAGACGGCGGACGGCATCTCCGTCACCGTGCCGAAGAACCGGGCGCTGGTCCCGTCCGGCTACTACATGCTGTTCGTGACGGACGACCGGGGCACACCCTCGGAGGGCGTCTGGATCGAGGTCCCGTAACGGGCGCGGGCGTGAGCGCGCGCAGGTGACAACGGCGCGGGGAGGGCCGCCCCGACGGGGGCGGCCCTCCCCGCGCGTGGGCCGTGGCTACTTCTTCGTGTTGCGGGCCAGTTCGAGCGCGTACTCCTCGTACCACTCGCCCGCCTTCGGACCGCCCTTGCAGTCACCGTCCGACTCGCCGGGACGCTTGATCCACAGGTAGGCGTCGACCAGGTCGTCGCCGGTCTTGGTGGTCGGCTTCTCACCGAGCGCGCGGCCCGGCGGGTTGCACCAGCTCTCCGTGGGGTCGCCCCCGGTGTACGGGCCGTTGCCGTTGCGGCTGGTGTCGATCACGAAGGGCTTGTTGCCGACCTTCGCCGAGAGCTTCGTGCCGAAGTCCTTGCTCACCTCGGTGGTCTGGAAGTTGGAGACGTTCACCGAGAAGCCGTCGGCCTCCGCGATGCCCGCCCGCTGGAGCGGCTCGAACAGCGCATCGGGCGACTTCCAGCCCGCGTTGCCCGCGTCCAGGTACACCTTGGCCTTCGGCTGCTGCTTGAGCCGCGTGACGGCGCCCTTGAGGAGGTCGTACCGCTCCTCGTGGAACTCCTCGGGCGTACAGCCGTCGACCAGGTGCAGCAGCGCGTCCGGCTCCAGGATCACGGTGGCCGGGCGCTCGCCGATGCCCTTGGCGATCCCGTCGACCCACGCGCGGTAGGCGTCGCCGTCGGCCGCGCCGCCCTTCGAGAACTGTCCGCAGTCGCGGTGCGGGATGTTGTAGAGGACGAGCAGCGCGTCACGGTCGGCCTTCTCGGCCGCCTCGGTGAAGCCCTTGGCCTGCGCCTCGGCGTTCTCCGGGAGGATCCACTCGGCGGCCGGCTGCTCGGCGATCCTCCTGATCAGCCCGGCCTTCTCGTCGTCGCCCTTCTCGGCGTACTCCGCGACCTGCCGGGCGGCCTTCCCTTCCGGATTGACCCAGTACGGGTCGCTGCCCTTCGGCTGCTGCTTCACCGACGGCTGCTTCGTCTCGTCGCCCCCGTCGCCGTCGGACGAGGAACAGCCCGTCAGCAGCAGCGCGGCCCCCACGACCCCCACCCCGGCCGCCCGGACACCCCTGCGCCTACGGCCGCTGCAACTGCCGTACATCCACTCCCCCTTGACCGCACCGACATAGATGAGAGCCCCCCGGCTCCTCCCGGACACATCCGGTCGAAACCATCCTGACACACGGGCCCGTGGCGGGACGTGGGAGACAGGGGCGGGGCGGGCGCGCGGCAGCCTGTTGACAGTGACCAGGCGGGCTGGAACTCTCCGGGGGACAACTTCACACATCGAGACGACGGTGGACAGGAACCCGGTGCGATTCCGGGGCGGTCCCGCCACTGTGACCGGACGAGAGCCCGAGTGCCCCCGTACGGAAGTCAGGAACTGACCCGTCGTTCTCCTGCCATGGGGCGTGGAAACCCCAGAAGGAGGCTCACCGGTATGTCACTGCACACCGCGCAGCACACCGACACCGCGGCGGTCGCGTCCGCCGCGACCAGCACCCGCGACTGGCTGATCATGGCCGCCGCGGCGATCGTCGCACTGATCGCGCTCTACGCGGTCTTCATGGACAACGGCACGGTCGTCTCCGCGACCGGCGACTATCTGCACGAGTTCTCGCACGACGGCCGGCACCTCTTCGGTGCCCCCTGCCACTGATCGGGGCCGTCCGCACCATGTCCACATCTGTCACACCCGTACTGCCCCTGCTCGGGCGCGGGCTGGCGGCGGGCGGGGTGGCCGGCCTTGCCGCCGGCCTCTTCTCGCTGCTCCTCGCCGAGCCCCTGATGGACCGCGCGATCCGCCTCGAAGAGGCACGCTCCGCCGCCACGGAGCATGCGCACGGGGCGGCCGCCACGGCCGTCCAGCACCACGAGGAACTCTTCTCCCGCTCCACCCAGCACGCCGGCCTGGTCGTCACGGCGGTCGTCGCGGGTCTCGCGCTGGGCGTCCTGTCCGCCCTCGCGTACGCCCTGGTGCACCGCCGTACGGGGATCGGTGAACGGCCGTGGCCCCGCGCCCTGGCCTTCGGCGCGGCCGCGTTCCTGGCCGTCTCGCTGCTGCCGGGGCTCCGCTACCCCGCCGGCCCGCCGGGCGTCGGGGACTCCGGCACCGTGGCCGACCGCCAGGCCCTGTGGCTGGCCGCCGTGGTGATCGGCGTCCTCGGCATGGTCCTGGCGTGGCAGGTGTACGTACGCCTCGCCGGCCGGTCGGTCCCGGTGCGCCAGGTCGCGGTGGCGTCGCGGCGGTGGCGACGCTGGCGGTGCTCTTCGCACTGCCGGGCAACCCGGACGAGGTGCCGGTGGGGGCGACGCTGCTGTGGGACTTCCGGATGCTGTCGCTGGCCTCGCACGCGCTGCTGTGGGCGGTGTTCGCGGCGGTGTTCGGCGGGCTCGGGCTGCGGGCCGCGGGGCGCGTGCGGAGCTTGGCCCCGGGTCCCGTCCCTCAGACGCCGGACGGGCTGGAGGCGCCCGTCAGGTAGGCCGACACCACGACGTTCGCCGTGTAGGTGCGGGCCTTCTTGTCGTACGTGCCCCCGCAGGTGATCAGACGCAGTTCCGCCCGGCCGCTCTGGCGGGGGCCGTACACCTTCTGCGGGTCGAAGCGTTCGCGGGTGAAGACCTGGACGTCGTCGACGGTGAACTCCAGGCTCTCGCCGTCGGCCCCCGTCACCCGGACCTCCGCGCCGGGGCGGGTCGCACTCAGGTGGTAGAAGACGGCCGGTTTGCTCTCGGTGTCGACGTGGCCGACGAGCAGGGCGGCCCCCACCGCGCCCGGCCTGGTCCCGTCCCCGTACCAGCCGACCTTCGACGGCTGGTCGTACGGCGGCGGATCGACGCGCCCCGTCGTGTCGAGCCCGCGCGGCACGACGGGCGCCGTGACGCCGGTGGACGGCACCTCGACGCGCTGCGGCGCCACACGCCCTCGACGGGGGGGATGCGGCGGAGCAGCACCGCCCCCCAGCGGGCGACCGACCGCGGCCACGTCTCCGGTGGTCGGTGCCGAGCTGCCGCCGGGGCCGTCGGTCGTCTGGCGGCCCCACAGCGACAGCCCGAGCAGCAGCCACGCCCAGGCGATACCGGTCAGCAGCCGTCCGCCGCCGGACGGCCTGTCCTCACCGGACATGTCAGTCCGTGCCCGTACGGCGGCGGCGCGCGCTCCGGTACGCCACGGCCACGGCCGCCACACCCGCCAGCACGAGGCCGATCACGGTGTGCGGCATCCCTGGCCCGTCCTCCTCGGCCGCGGCAAGCTGCGCCGTACCGCCGCCGCCGCGTGCACGGGGGCGTGGGGAGTCGGGGTGATGGTCCGGGCGGTGGTCGGGACGCTGGTCCGGGCGCTGGCCCGAGTGGTGATCGGGACGCTGGTCCGGGCGCTGGCCCGAGTGGTGATCGGGGCGCTGGCCGGAACCCTGGTCCGGAAGTGATCGGGACGCTGGCCGGAAGCCCTGGTCCGAGTAGTGGTCGGAACCCTGGTCCGGACGGCGATCGGGACGCTGCTCGGAGCCCTGGTCCGAGTAGTGATCGGGACGCTGGCCGGAACCCTGGTCCGGGCGGCGATCGGGACGCTGGTCGGGCCCCTGGTCCGAGTAGTGATCGGGACGCTGGCCGGAACCCTGGTCCGGACGGCGGTCGGGACGCTGGTCGAGCTTGTCCTGACGGACGACGGTGACGGTCCCGTCGGCCTGGCCGCCGTCCTTGCACTTCACCCGGATCTCGTAGTCCTTGGGCTGGGCGTCCGACCGGATGTGGGCCTCGGTGAAGAGGGCACCGCGGTCCGCGGCCGGGCTGAAGTGGACGGCCGTCGAGAAGGCGTCGGACGTGCCGGTGGCCTGCCCGCCCTTGCACACGTCGACCTGCAGATCCACCTCCCCGCCCGGCGTGATGGTGGACGGCGTGACGGCGATCCGGCCCTCGGCCCCGTCGCCGGCATGGGCTGTCGCCGCCGGCGTGACGACCACCGCGGCCGCCACGCCGGCACACAGAGCAATCTGCAATGAGCGCATAGTGAACCTCCTGGTATTACGAAGATTCACCGGTACGGGCCGTTTCCGCATCTCCAGGGGCGCGTCAGTGCGCCGTACGGGCCCCTGGAGCGCGCTGCGCGGCGGCCGGGCCGGACGGAAGGCCAGGTCAGGTCAGGTCAGGTCAGACGCGGTCGACGAGGTCCGCGATCGAATCGACGATCGTCGACGGCCGGAACGGGTAGCGGTCGATGTCCGCCGGCCCCGTCAGACCTGTCAGTACGAGAAACGTCTCCATGCCCGCTTCCAGCCCCGCCAGGACGTCCGTGTCCATCCGGTCGCCGATCATCGCGCTGGTCTCGGAGTGCGCGCCGATCGCATTGAGTCCGGTCCGCATCATCAGCGGGTTGGGCTTGCCCGCGAAGTACGGGTCCTTGCCGGTCGCCTTGGTGATCAGCGCGGCGACGGCTCCGGTGGCGGGCAGCGGACCCTCGCGGCTCGGGCCGGTCTCGTCGGGGTTGGTGCAGATGAAGCGCGCACCGGCGTTGATGAGCCGGATCGCCTTGGTGAGTGCCTCGAAACTGTACGTACGGGTCTCGCCCAGGACGACGTAATCCGGGTCGTGGTCGGTCAGGACGTAACCGATGTCGTGCAGCGCGGTGGTCAGTCCCGCCTCGCCGATGACGTACGCCGTGCCGCCGGGCCGCTGGTCGTCGAGGAAGCGGGCGGTGGCGAGCGCCGAGGTCCAGATGTTCTCCACGGGCACGTCCAGGCCCATGCGGAAGAGCCGCGCGTGCAGGTCGCGGGCGGTGTAGATCGAGTTGTTCGTGAGCACCAGGAACGGCCTGCCCGATTCGCGCAGCCGCTTGATGAAGGCATCGGCGCCGGGGATGGGCGTGCCCTCGTGGATGAGAACGCCGTCCATGTCGGTGAGCCATGATTCGATCGGCTTGCGCTCTGCCATGTGCCGGACTCCTGCCGTACGCAATAAACGCTGGGGGGCGCCCGGACCACACCGTCCGGGCGCCCCCAGCCTAATCAGACAGCCGTGATCTTGACCCCGTCGATCGTCCAGTACCAGTTGTTGCCGCCGGTGCGACGTGTCCGGCGTCGGCGACGGTGGTGCCGGCCATGCCGAGGACGACCGGCTTGATCCTGTCGGGGGCGTTTCGCTCATTCTTCGTTCACCAGCCCGGTTCGTTCGCGGTGGTTTCGGCGATGGCCGGGGGGCACGTCGTGCCGCACCCGCCGGGGCCGGTCGCCGGTCACCGGTCACCGGTCAGACGCCGTCTCGCACGTGCTGACGGTGTTCGCGTTGCGCCGGTCCAGCCGTCCGCCGGGTGCGGGGCTGCGCGTCCGTGCGGTCGGCAGCGCCCCGGCAGGCGAACCGGGGCATGAAGAACTGGGGCGGTCGGGCCGACCGCGAGCGCGTACAGCACGGTGCCGGCGCCCACGGTCCCGCCGAGCAGCCAGCCCACGGCGAGCACGGCGATCTCGATCAGGGTGCGGACCAGCCGGATCGAACGCCCGGTCACGGCGGACAGGCCGGTCATCAGCCCGTCCCGGGGGCCGGGTCCGAAACGCGCGCCCACGTAGACGGCGACGGAGAATCCGTTGAGGAGGACACCACCGGCGAGCAGACCCGCCCGGGCGGGAAGCCCGAGGCCCTCGGGGACGAGCAGGAGACCGAGGTCGGACGCGTACGCCAGGACGACGATGTTGGCGACGGTGCCGAACCTCGGCCTCTGCTTGAGGGGGATCCACAGCAGCAGTACGAGAACGCCCACGAGGGCGGTGACCGTGCCGAAGCTCAGGGAGGTGCGGTGCTCCAGACCCTCGTTCAGGACGCTCCAGGGGTTGGCGCCCAGTGCGGCCCGGACCGTGAGCGCGAGGCTGAACCCGTACAGGGCGAGGCCGGTGAACAGCTGGGGCAGGCGTCTCAGCGGGCGTTCACCGAGGGGGACGTAGGCGAGCGGGGGCGAAGTCGCGGTGCGCCCTTCGCGACCGCGCCGGAGCCCGCGCCGGGGCCCGCGCCCGGAGCGGTCCGTGATGTCCTGCTGCATGCCTGGTCGCCTCCACAGTGCGCTCGCGGCCTTCAAGGCCATTGGGGCGACTCTGTACAGTCATTGGCCCGGACAACACGGCCAATCCTGGGAGAATGGTGTGGCTGACACGCATGCGTTCCCGCTCGCGGACAGAGCGGGGCGTACGGACCGGACCCTGGGAAGCCGGCAACTCGCCGCGATGCTGCCCGATCCCGCGGGGGCGAGGCCCGCCTACCGCCACCTCGCCCAGGCGATCAGCGCGCTGATCCTGGACGGACGCATCGCACTGCACGTCAGGCTCCCCGCCGAACGGGAACTGGCCACCGCCCTCAGCACCAGCAGGACCACCGTCACCGCCGTGTACGACCTGCTGCGCGAGAGCGGTTACGCGCACAGCCGCCAGGGATCCGGCACCTGGACGGCCCTGCCCGAGGGCCGCACCCCCAGCAGCGTCACACGGCTCCTCACGCCCCAGGACACCGCGATCGACCTGGCCAGAGCCGCTCCCGGACTGCCGGAGCAGACACTCGTCGACGCCCTCGCCCAGGTCGCCCCCCGGCTGGCCGAGCACGCGCACACTCCCGGCTACCACCCCTACGGCCTGCCGGAGCTGCGCGCCGCCGTCGCCGGACGCTTCACCCGGCGGGGCCTGCCCACCGTGCCCGAACAGATCCTGGTGACCTCCGGCGCCCAGCACGCGCTCACGCTCGTCCTGGGGCTGCTGTGCGGCCCCGGCGACCGGGTGGTGGCCGAGAACCCGTCCTACCCGAACGCGCTGGAGGCGATGCGCCGCGCCCGGCTGCGCACCGTGTCGGTCCCCGTGACCGACACCGGCTGGGACGTCGAGATCATCGAATCGGCCCTGCGCCAGGCGGTTCCCCGACTCGCTTACCTGATCCCCGACTTCCACAATCCGACCGGCTGCCTCATGCCCGAGGAGGAGCGTGCCCGTGTCCTGCGCGCCGCGAGGCGCTCCGGCACCTGGCTGGTCGTCGACGAGACCCTGGCCGAAATCGCCCTCGACGTCTCCGCCCCGGCGCCCTTCGCCTCCCACGCCGCGCCCGGCGGAACCGGCCAGGTCATCACCATCGGCTCGATGAGCAAGACCCACTGGGGCGGCCTGCGCATCGGCTGGCTGCGCGCCCCCGGGCGGCTCGTCGCCGAACTCGCCGGCCAGCGGGTCGCCACCGACATGGGCGGCTCGGTCCTGGACCAGCTCCTGGCCCTCGCTCTGCTGGCCCGGGCCGGGGAACTGCTGTCGCCCCGTCTGGAACAGCTGCGCCGGCAGCGCGCCGCCCTGGCCGCGGCCCTGGCCGAGCACATCCCGCAGTGGACCTGGCAACTGCCGCCCGGCGGCCTGTCGCTGTGGGTCGACCTGGGCGAGCCCGTCGCCTCGGCGCTGTCCGAGCGGGCCCTGGGCAACGGGGTGCGGATCGAGAGCGGTGCCTACTTCGCCACCGACCCGGGCATTTTCGAACAGCGGCTCCGCATCCCCTACACGATGCCTCCGGACACCCTGCGCGAGGCCGTGCACCGTATGGCCACCACCCTGGCCGGCGGCCTCCCGCCCTCGTCGCGCCGCCCGGCGGCCCGCACTGGGTCGTCTGAGGGGCGGGCGCGGGGGCTCAGCCCCGGTCGCCGAGCCGCACCGTGGAGCTGAAGCGGTCGCCCCGGAAGAGCGTCCGCACCCTCTCCGGCGGCTGCCCCCCGGCGTCCCGCGAGGGCCGGTGGATCAGCAGCATGGGGAGCGCCGGCGGAGTGCCGACGAGGAGCGCCTCGCGAGGGGTCGCGAGTACCGTCTCGATCCGCTCGTCGGCGTCGCCGGAGGACACGCCGGCACGGTCGTGGAGGCAGGAGCAGAAGGACGAGTCCGGCTCGAAGCCGGCGTCCGGGCGCGGGACGCGGGAGCCGGCGACGTGTCGAGCTGACGTATCGAGCTCGGGGCCCGCGACGACGATGCCGTGGCCCCGGCGGTGGAGGCGCCCTTCCAGGAGCAGTTCGCGCAGGGCCTGGCGCACGGTCCCGCGCGAGACCTCCTACCGTACGGCGAGGTCCCGTTCGGTGGGCAGCAGCCCGCCTTCGCCCAACTCGCCGATCAGGGCGGCGACGTGGGCCTTCACGGCGTAGTGCTTGGGCACGCGGCGGTGGCGGGGACGGCCGGTTCAGCGCCGGGGCGCGCGGCGGCGCCGGGCCACCACCACGAGAACCACGCCGCCGAGGACGCAGGCGCCGGCGGCGGCCCCGAGCGCGGGCAGGTGGTCCTGGCCGGTCCGGGCGAGGGCGGGAGGTTCGCGGAGACCGCCCCTCGGGTTGTCGCCGAGGAGATCGCCGTCGGGGGCGCCGGTGGGGGCGTCCGGCTCCGGGACGACGGGGGTACCGGTTTCTGAATCCGAGTCCGCGCCCGTGTCCGCGCCCGTGTCCGTGTCCGTATCCGTGTCCGTATCCGTGTCCGTATCCGTGTCCGTATCCGTGTCCGTATCCGTGTCCGTATCGGCATCAGCGTCGACGTCGGCGTCCGCCTTCGCCTTCGCTTCGACAATGGCGAAGCGGTAGTCGTTCGACTCGCCGACCCACTCGCCGTCGTCGGGCTGCCGCTGGACGACGGCGGCGCTGGCGACGGCTTCGGTGGGAGCCGTGCCGGAGTCGAAGGCGAGCCGCACCTTCACGGTGACGGTACGGTCGGCGGCGACGGTGAAGCCCGGGAAGCCGCCGCCGAAGACGCCGATGTGCTCGTCCTCGTCGGTGGTGTCGAAGGGGACGTCGATCCACCGCCCCGCGCCGTCGTCGAACTTCAGCTCCACTTGCCCGGCGTCGAGCTTCCGGTCCCTGTCGGTGAGGACGACGACCGGGTGGATGTTGCGGCAGCTCCGCCCGGTGGTGTTGGTGAGCTCCAGGAGCCATTCGCCCGCCGCGCCGCCCGCCCGGTAGGTGCCGGGGCCGCCGCGCAGGCGGGTGGTGAGGGGGAAGTCGGGGGAGGCCGGGTCACCGCAGGAGGGCTGCTGGTCCGCGACGGCGCCAGGGGCGCGGCGTCGTCCGCCGCGCCGTCGTCGGGCACTGGGCGGTGACGGTCGCGGAAGAAGCCACAGCGGCTGCCGCGGCTCCGAGGGCGAGAGCACCGCGCAGTCGCATGAGGATGAGGATGAGGAGCCAAGCCTTTGCAGGTCGGGATCGCCCGGTCATGTTCCGTGACCCTGCCATGCGTGCGCGGCGGGCCGCGGACGCCACACCCCGGTGCGCTCGTACGACTGAATGAAATCCCTCCGACGGGTCAGCCGCCGGCCGCTCGCCGCGCCCCCTCCCTGTTACTCCCTGTTACTCCCTGTTACTCCTCCGCGCCCCGGCTCCCGGGAACGCGACGTCCGCGTGGCCGAAGACCGGGGCGAGAACGAGCTGCGCAGCCCCGTCGGCGATGGCGCGCCCGACGCCCACCGCCGCGGCGACCGGCACGGCGGGTCCGCTGCCCTCGCGCCGGGCGAGTCCGGCGAGCACCGCCCCCACGCCCCGTACGAACACGTCCTCCTGCGCGGCGACGACCCGCCCCCCCGAGCAGCACCCGGTCGATGTCGAGCAGCCCGACGAGGTTGGCCGCCCCGGTCCCGAGGACCCGTGCGGCCTCCGCGAGGTCGCCGCGGGCGACGGCGGCGAGGCTGAGCGCTTCGATGCAGCCGCGACCGCCGCAGGAGCAGCGGACGCCGTCCAGCTGGAGCGTCTGGTGCCCGAACTCGCCCGCTCCGGTGCGCGCCCCGCGGTAGAGCGCCCCGCCGAGCACCAGCCCGGCGCCGAGCCCCGTACCGAGGTGGAGGTAAGCGAAGGACCCGCCGGCGGGCCGGGCCCGGAGGGCGAGTCCGAGAGCGGCGGCGTTGGTGTCCTTGTCGACCACGACGGGCAGCCCGAGCCGCTCGCCCAGCACGTCCCGCAGGGCGAAGCCGTCCCACTGCGGAAACCCGGTGACGCGGTGCAGTACCCCCCGGCCGTGATCGAGCGGCCCCGGCACGGCGACCCCGACCCCGAGCAGCCCTCGGGAGGCGAGAGGGAGCGCCCGGGGCGGGGGAAGGGCCAGGGCGGCGATCTCGCGGGACGCCGCCTCGATCACCGCCTGCGCCCCCGCCCCGAAGTCCAGCGGCGCTCTCCGCACCGAGACCGTCGCACCCGCCAGGTCCACCAGGACCGCCGTCAGCTCGTCGCGGTCGAGGTGCAGCCCGACCGCGTACCCCGCGTCCGGTACCAGCCGCAGCACCGTCCGCGGCTTGCCGCCCGTCGACGCGCGCCGGCCCGCCTCCGCCGCGAGCCCCTCCGCCCGCAGCCGCGCGGTGATCTTGCTGACGGCCTGCGGCGTGAGACCGGTGCGCTCGGCGAGCTCCAGGCGGCTGATGCCCGCCTCGCCCGCCGTGCGCAGCAGATCGAGGATCAGCGCCGCGTTGTGGCTGCGCAGCGCCGGCAGGTTCACGCCCGTATTGCTCCTGTTCACGAGCCCATTGTCCCTCGCGCTTGCACTTTGGCAACAGCGTTGTTTAAGTGGATGTCATGACTGGCACCGGTACCGACACCCACGCGCCCCTGCGCGTCGGACTCGTGGGCTACGGCCTCGCGGGTTCCGTCTTCCACGCCCCGCTCATCGCCGCCACCGACGATCTCGTCCTCGACACGGTCGTCACCTCCAACCCGGAGCGGCAGGAACAGGCCCGCGCCGAGTTCCCCGACGTCCGCATCGCGGCCTCGCCCGACGAACTGTGGACGCGCGCGGACGAGCTCGACCTGATCGTGGTCGCGTCCCCCAACAAGACCCATGTCCCGCTCGCGACCGCCGCCCTCAAGGCGGGTCTGCCGGTCGTCGTGGACAAGCCGGTCGCCGGCACCGCCGCCGAGGCGCGCGAGCTGGCCGCCCTCGCCGAGGAACGCGGCCTGCTGCTCTCCGTCTTCCAGAACCGCCGCTGGGACAACGACTTCCTCACCCTCCAGCAGCTGATCGCCTCCGGCGAGCTCGGCGACGTACAGCGCTTCGAGTCCCGCTTCGAGCGGTGGCGCCCGCAGCTCAAGGGCGGCTGGCGCGAGTCGGGCGACCCGGCGGAGATCGGCGGGCTGCTGTACGACCTGGGCAGCCACGTCGTCGACCAGGCGCTGGTGCTCTTCGGCCCGGCGGTCCGGGTGTACGCCGAGTCCGACGTACGCCGCCCCGGCGCCGAGGCCGACGACGACACGTTCATCGCGATCACGCACGCGAACGGCGTCCGCTCGCACCTCTACGTGAGCGCCACCACCGCCCAGCTCGGCCCGCGCTTTCGCGTGCTCGGCTCGCGCGCGGGCTATGTGAAGTACGGCCTGGACCCGCAGGAGACCGCACTGCGCGAGGGCAGGCGGCCGGCGGCGGACGGCAACTGGGGCGAGGAGCCGGAAGCGGCGTGGGGCCGCATCGGCGCCGGCGAGTCCCCGGCGACGGGCGGCGGCAGCCCGGTCCCGACGCGGCCGGGCGACTATCCGGCGTACTACGCGGCCGTCGCCACCGCCGTGCGCGCGCGGACCGCTCCCCCGGTCACCGCGGCACAGGCGGCTGCTGGCACTCGACGTACTGGAGGCGGCGCGCCGCTCGGCCCGCGAGGGCGTGACCGTGGAGATCCCCGCATGAGCACGACGAACAACCCCGCAAGCCCCAGCAGCCCCACGGCAGCCGAACGGGCCACCGAGCTGATCGCCGAACTGACCGCCCAGGAACGCCGCCTGGTCCTCCCCCGCTTCACCCACGAGGACGCCTGGGCACTCGGCGGCCTCCTGGTCGAGCTGGCCCGCGAGCGCGACGCCCCGGTGGCGATCGACATCCGGCGCGGCGCGCAGCAGCTCTTCCACTGCGCGCTGCCGGGGTCGAGCGCGGACAACGACGCGTGGATCGACCGCAAGCGACGCGTCGTGGAGCGGTACGCCGAGAGCTCGTACCTGGTCGGCACGCGCTTTCGCGCGAAGGGCACGACCTTCGAAGACTCCTCGCGCCTGGACCCGGACGTGTACGCCGCACATGGCGGCGCGTTCCCGGTCGCGGTGGAGGGCGCGGGCGTGATCGGCACGGTCACCGTCTCCGGCCTCCCGCAGGCGGAGGACCACGCGATGGTGGTGGAGGCCCTGACCCGCTTCAAGGCCTGAGCCCCGGCCCCGCTCCCCGGTCGCCGGACGCAGCGCCATCAGGACCGAGCCCGTCCGGCGATCGGGGACCCGGCCGCAAGGCGTCCGGGGTGCCGGGGTGCCGGGAACTCACCCCGGCACCCCCGCGGCGCAACGGCCCCGGCGCACTGCGGCCACCGCCTCGACGGCCCCTCGCCGCCCCCCTTCGCCGGTCCTTCGCCGGTCCTTCGCCGGTCCTTCGCCGGTCCTTCGCCGGTAGACGGTTACGCCTCTTTGAGCTCCTGCCGCTGGCGTCCCAGCCCCGACACCTCGAGCTCCACCACGTCCCCCGACCGCAGGTACGGCTTCGGCTCGGGCTGTCCCATCGCCACGCCCGCCGGCGTACCCGTGTTGATCACGTCACCCGGGTACAGCGTCATGAACCGGCTCACGTACCGCACCACTTCGCCCACCGGGAAGATCTGCTCGGCCGTCGTACCGTCCTGCTTCAGCTCGCCGTTCACCCACAGCTTCAGGTCCAGCGCCTGCGGGTCCGGCACCTCGTCCGCCGTCACCAGCCACGGGCCCAGCGGGTTGAACGTCTCGCAGTTCTTTCCCTTGTCCCAGGTCCCGCCGCGCTCGATCTGGAACTCGCGCTCGGAGACGTCGTGCGCGACCGCGTACCCCGCGACGTGCGCGAGTCCGTCCTCGGCCGAGTCCAGGTAGCGGGCGGTGCGGCCGATGACGACGGCCAGCTCGACCTCCCAGTCGGTCTTCGTGCTGCCGCGCGGTACGAGAACGGTGTCGTCGGGGCCGACGACCGTGTCCGGGGCCTTGAAGAAGATGATCGGCTCGGCGGGTATCGCCGCACCCGTCTCGGCCGCGTGGTCGTGGTAGTTCAGCCCGATGCACACGATCTTGCCGATACGGGCGAGCGGCGGGCCGACCCGCGTCCCGGCCGCGCCGTCGATCACCGGCAGCTCACCGCCGGCCGCGGCCGCGCGGATCCGGCCCAGCGCCGCCTCGTCGGCGAGCAGGTCACCGTCGATGTCCGGGACGAGACCCGACAGATCCCGGAGCGTCCCGTCCTGGTCGAGCAGCGCCGGACGTTCCGCTCCCGCCGTTCCCACACGCAGCAGCTTCATGGTCAGTCTCCTTGGTCGAGTGTCGCGCCCGGCCCCGGCCGATGGGTGCGGCCATCGGAGGATTGGTCGATCCTCCAAGGTCGGAGTCCGCTCTGCAAGACCCCGTTCACGTACTGGACTGTTACGCGGCAGTAGCGACCGCGCCTCCACCAGCGGGAACATCCCGGTGGAGACAGGCCCGCTCGACCGCGCTCCAGGTCGTGCTGGTGACGAGGTACAGCGCGGCGGCCAGCGGCACCACGGCCACGGTGAAGAGCGTCGCGAAGGACATCAGCGGCATCACCTTGGTCATCGCGCTCATCGCCCCGGCACCCGGCAGCTGCGGCCCGTCCTGCGCCCCCGGCACACCCATGCCCGGTGCGGCCGCCATCTGCCGCTTGGTACGCCGGTAATTGAACGTCGCCACCGCCGCGACGACCGCGAACAGCGCGACGTACAGCAGCCCCTGCGCCCCGAAGACCCCGCCGTCCGCCAGCGCGTCGGTCCAGCGGTCGCCGAGCGGGCTGGCGAAGAGGGCGTGGCCGAGGAGTTCGTTCGGCTCGCCGCCGATCTCCCGGTTCGAGAAGAGGTGGTACATCAGGAAGAACGCCGGCAGCTGGAAGAGGCTGGGCAGGCAGCCCGACAGCGGCGAGACCTTCTCCCTGGTGTGCAGTTCCATGATCGCCTTCTGGAGGCGCTCCGGGTTCCTGCCGTGCTTCTTGCGCAACTCGGCGATCTGCGGCGCGAGCCTGGTACGGGCCTTCTGGCCGCGGGCCGCCGCCCGTGACAGGGGGTGGACGGCGAGTCGTACGCAGGCGGTGAACAGGATGATCGCGGCGGCTGCGGCGGAGGCGTGGAAGAACGGTTCGAGCAGATCCGCGAGGCGTGCGACCAGGCTGGCGAAAGCGGACATGAAGACGGACATGGTGAGCCCTCCGAAGGGTCTCGTCGTGCCGGAAGAAAGACAGATCGGCATCGACGGCCCACGCGGAGCACGCGAGGTGAGAGGCAGGAGGAGAGGTGGGGCGGCTCGCGTCCCTACGCGGTGGTCGTCGAAGGACGACGACCGGTGCCCGGGGCCTGGTCCGCCCGCGCGCGTCGGGATCACGCTGGGGCAGGAACGCGGTGCGCTGCTCCCGGTCCCGTATCGCCGTACGCACCCGGGTGCGTGGCACCACGGGAACGGAGGCGCGCCGCGACGAGGCGCAGCGGTGAGCGCGGAACCGGCCGCGGCGGTGGCGGCGACCGCGACGGCGGCGGAGAAGCTGCCGTTCTCGACGAGGAGGACTTCGGTGAGGAGGAAGAGGACAAGCCCGACCGTGCGCGCCAACCGCGCCGAGCAACTGATCACGTTCCCCCTCCTTTCACCGGCTCGTCGACGATGCTAGTGCCCGGCACCGACACCGGCCCCTGCCGGGTGCTTCACATCAACCGGATCCGAGGCCAGCACCTGCGTGTCGGGCCGCGCGTCCGCATCACGCGGTCCGTACTGACTGACGCACAACGCGACCACCAGGTTCCCCGCGAGCGCCACGATCCCCGCGTTCACCCCCCACACCGGGTCGTGCCCGGTGAAGACCAGCCCGCACACCGCCCCGACCCCGACGACGAGCCCGCTCACCGCCCCCGCGAGCGTCAGCCGTCGCCACACCAGTCCCAGCAGCAGCATCGGTACGAGCTGCGCCATCCCCTCGTACGAGATGAGCGACAGCCGTACGAGCGTGTTCGGCGCGGTGTACGTCATCACCAGCGCCAGCGCCCCCGCCACGACCACGACCACCTGCGAGGCCCGCTTCTGCCGCTCGTTCCCGCTCCACCGCGGCACGAGCGACAGCACGCTCCGCCCCCACATCGTCCCGATCACCAGCATGAACACGGCCATCGGCACTGATCGACGACAGCGCGCGGCGACCCCGATCACCCCGACCGCCCACGCCGGCAGCGAGTCCGTCACCAGCTTGAAGAGCGCCAGGTTGGAGTCGGCGCCGGTCAGCTCCGGCACGACGAACAGCGCCGCCATGCCCAGCAGCATCGGCACGAAGAGCAGGAGGTTGTACGCGGGCAGCCAGACGGCGTTGCGCCGCAGGGCGTCCGCGCTGCGCGCGCCCAGGTATCCGGCGACCGTCGTCGGGAAGATGACGACGGTCAGCGAGTTCAGGAACGACGTGGTCACGAACCACGCCTGCCCGAGCCCGCTGTCCCCGTGCCCGGGAAACGTCAGCCACTCGCTCTTCTCGGTCACCATCCGGTCGAGGAACGGCCCGTACCCGTCGAAGTAGTGCAGCGGTACGTACACGGCGAGGAAGCCCAGCGTCGCGATGACCAGCACGTCCTTGAGCACGGACACCCAGGCGCTGCCGCGCAGCCCGCTCACCACCACGAAGCCGGTGGTGACGGCGAAGGCGATGAAGTAGGCCCAGTCCAGGCTCACGGCCCCGTAGGAGAGCGTCGAGACGACGACCCCCATGCCGGTGATCTGGAGCTGGATGTACGGCAGCAGGAACACGGTCGCCAGCACCGCCACCACCGCGCCGAGCCAGGGCCGCCCGTACCGGTGGGCGATCATGTCCGTGATCCCGACGAGGCCGTGGGTGCGGGCGTACGACCAGAGCATGGGGCCGACGACGTACCCGACGGCGTAACCGCAGGACATGTACGCGACGACGTACAGGACCGGGGCCCCGTAGTTGTACCCCCACCCCGCGGCGCCCAGATAGCTGAAGCTCGTGTATCCCTCGCCGGCCATCAGCACCCAGATGAAGACGGCGCCGAGGCTGCGCCCGCCCACCGACCACTCGGCGAGCCCGCCGCCACCGCCGCGCCCGCGCACCGCGAAGAGCCCGAGGCGACGGTCATGACCATGAAGACGGCGAAGATCGAGGTGGCGACGAGGGCGTTCACCGCTCGCCCCCCTTGCCACCTCTGTCGCCCCTGCCGTCCCGGTCGCCCCGCCAGGCCATCCACACGGCGACGGGCGTCAGCGCGGTCGCCCCGAGCAGCCACACCAGCAGGAACGGCAGCCCGAAGACGACGGGCTCCACCCGGTTCACGAACGGCAGCGCGCCCAGGAACAACACATAGGGCACCAGCAGCCACAGCACATGAGGACGACGTATGAGCACCTCAGGACCCTAGCGCGGCCGTCCCGAAGCCAGTCCGCCCACCAGCGGCACGACATCACCCCGGGGACGGCGCTCCGGCCGGGCACGGTGCCGGTGGTCCCGGCCCGCATCGCGTCCGGTCTCCGACGCTCCGGGCTCTCTCGCCGGCACGGCGTACAGCAGTACGGTATGGACCATGCGCCCCGACACGCCTGCCGATCACGCCGATCACACCGCCGAAGCCGAGCGCCTGCTGCGCACCGCGACGCAGTACCCCGAGGACCAGGAACCGCTGTACCTCCAGGCCGCGGCCCACCTGGAGCTCTCCGGCGACCGTGCCCGCGCGGCCACGCTGTACGACCAGCTCCTGGCGAAGGCCCCGGACAACCCGCCCCTGGTGAAGGCCCTCAAGGCGGCCAACCTGTGGGAGTACGGCCACGAGGCGGAGGCCCGCGCCATCATCGACGGCATCCGCGCCGCGGCCCCGCGCGAGGCGGCGCCGTGGGTGATCATCGCGGAGGCCCTCGAATCCCACGACGAACTCCACGCCTCCCACGACGCCTTCACCGCCGCGGTGACCCTCCTCGTCGACCCGTCGGAGGAGATCCCGTACGCGGCCGGGCCGCTCCTCACCGGCCGCCACCGCGTACGCCGCATGCTGAACCTGCCGCACGACGAGTGGGACGCGCGGGCGGACACCGTCAACGCCGGCCCCATCCCCCTCGACGAGCTGCACGACCCGAACCGGCTGTGGTCGCTGGGCTCGGACAACCCGGCGGAGCTCCGGGCCGAGATCGCCCGCCTGCGCGCCGAGCTGGGCACGTACCGCACCGCGCTGTCCCGCCCGTTCCCGGTGGCGATGCTGCACTGGCCCGAGGAGGAGCTGCGCGAACTCCTGACGGCGTACCCGGCCCTGACGGCGGACTACCCCACCCACGCAGCCCACCTGTCCGCGGTCGAGGCGTCCCTGCGCGACCTGTCCTCGACAGGCACCCAGAACCTGGGCATCGTGCGCGGAACGGTCCCCTCCTACGAGGCGTTCGCCGCGTCGGAATCAGCGTCCCCCGAAGACGCGTCCCTCCTCCCCCAGTACGCCACGACCCTGGCGGCCCGCGGCCGGGCAACCTCCTGGCCCCCGGCCCGCAACGCCCCGTGCTGGTGCGGCTCGGACACCCCCTACCGCGACTGCCACGGCACCCCCGACCTCCCCTGACTCCCTCCCTATTACCGATGGCTCGCGTACGGCGTCGTCATGACCCGCTCCACGCTGCGCGGCCCGAGGGGCCTGCGCCTCCCGGGCCTACGAGGCATCCGCACCAAGGCGACGGGGGCCGCGGCCCCCCGTCGCGAGAGCCGGGAAACCCACCCGCCTCAGGCCCGCCGGCACAATGCGCGGGTGCCCGATCCCATCCCATCCCATCCCATCCCTTCCTCCGCCGCCGTTTCGGCCCGCATGAGCCGCCAGGGCTCCCGCGACACAGCCGCCGAGATCGCCGTACGCAAACTCCTCCACGCCGCCGGCCTGCGCTACCGCGTGAACGTCCCCGTCCCCGGGATGCCCCGCCGAACGATCGACATCGCCTTCAGGCCGGCCAAGATCGCGGTCTTCCTGGACGGTTGCTTCTGGCACGGCTGCCCGCAGCACGCGACGCACCCGAAGTCCAACGCCGAATGGTGGCGAACCAAGCTCGACAAGAACATGGCCCGAGACCGCGAAACGACGAAACACCTCGAAGCGCAGGGATGGACGGTCCTGCGCTTCTGGGAGCACGAGAACCCGGAAGTCGTGGCCCGGACGGTGGTTGAGGCCAAAGCTGGCCGTGTTCCACCTCAATGCGATCACCGCGTAGGACTGCTGCATGACTGACCGCCCGAGGCCCGCGGCTACATCAGCCACGACCGCTTCACGGACCGTCTGCGGCATGCAGTCGCCGCACCGACCTCACGTATACAGGCAGCTTTCCGCGAAGCTTCCTCAGAGCGATGGAACAGCATGCCTCGCGCTCTCCCGCCGAACAGTCCCATGGTTGTCAGCAGTTGCTGTTAAAACTGGTCTGCATCGGACTGTTGACCAAGGGAGTGGCCATGGACGACTCAGGGGATCTCGCACGCCCTGTTGCTGGCGTGTACGAAGAGCTCATCACCCACCGCATGCAGGGCCAGATCGACCGGCTCGAAGCAGCAGGGTGGAAGGCCATCGACGCGGAAGTGAGTAAAGAATCCTCTCCCCACGTTCTCGCCCATCATGTCAGCAAAGCCATACAGCACACACTGCGACAGCTTCCTCATGATCAGCAAGTCGCCACTGTCAACCGGATTATGAGATCCCTGGCAACTCACCAGGATACCGCCGATGCAGTCGAGAGCATCGCAGACGGGCCGCGCCAACTGTTGTCTCTGGCTGAGCAGGAGGCCCCTGGTGTCTACGCTCTCCGCCCGCTCACTCCTCTATCAGAAACAGCCCTGATAACAAATTCGCCAGGCGAGTTGAGCCTGGGAAGCGAGTTGCGCGCCGAGCTCGCCACTGCGGACCGAGTTGACCTTTTGTGCGCGTTCGTGAAGTGGTACGGGCTGCGGGTACTCGAAAAATCCTTGCTGGCGGCAAAAGAACGTAACGTGCCCCTGCGAGTCATCACGACCACGTACATGGGGGCCACAGATCGACATGCCCTAGATCGCCTGGTCCGAGATTTCGGCGCCGAGGTGAAGGTCAACTACGAGATTCGCTCGACGAGACTGCATGCCAAGGCATGGCTGTTCCGGCGCAACACTCGGTTCGACACTGCCTACGTGGGAAGTTCAAATCTCTCCAAGGCAGCGTTGCTCGATGGGCTGGAGTGGAACGTACGCCTGTCGTCGGTTGCTACACCTGCGGTGCTCAACAAGTTCGAAGCTACCTTCGACGCATATTGGAGCGAGAGCGCCTTTGAGTCGTACGATCCCGACCGTGACGCGGCACGTCTCGATGAAGCATTGGCTCAGGCCGGCGGGACACGCACACTCAACGAGAGGAAAATCAACCTCTCCTCACTGGAAATGCGGCCATTCGCCCACCAGCGCGACATGCTGGAACGACTTCGCGTCGAGCGTGAGATTCACGGTTGGAACAAGAACCTACTGGTAGCTGCCACTGGAACTGGAAAAACAGTCATGGCTGCACTGGACTACAGAGCCCTGCTTCGCAAGCACGGAAGAGATCTGCGGCTACTTTTCGTAGCTCACCGCAAGGAAATTCTTAAGCAGTCCCGCCGCACCTACCGAGCGGCGCTGGATGACGGCTCCTTCGGAGAGTTGCTGCACAGTGGCGAGCTCCCGCAAGACTGGAAACACGTCTTTGCCAGTGTCCAATCACTGACAGATCAGCGTTTGGAGAAACTTGCCCGTGACCACTTCGACGTAATCGTCATCGATGAGTTCCATCACGCTACAGCCAACACGTACCGTCGCGTTATCAATCATTTCCAACCAAAACAGCTTCTCGGCCTGACCGCCACACCTGAACGCATGGATGGAAAGAACGTTCAAGACGAGTTTTTTGACGGTCGCATCGCAGCAGAAATGCGCCTCTGGGAAGCACTCGAGAACGATCTGCTGTGCCCCTTCCACTACTTCGGAATCCCGGATGGCACCGATCTCACGGCGCTGAGCTGGCAGAAGGGCTCATACGACCAGGCTGAGTTGGGAAATATCTTCACCGGCAACCACGCCCGCGCCCGCCTGGTCGTTAAAGCGGTCCAAAGCAAAGTCTCCAACCCAGGCACCATGCGCGCCTTGGGATTCTGCGTAACTAAGGCACACGCCCACTTCATGGCAGATTTCTTCCGCCAGGCTGGTTTTCAAGCCAAATCTCTTGACAGCGAATCTTCGCCAAGTGAACGTGATGCGGCCCTTGAAGAGTTGCGCGACGGAAAACTGCAGGCAATCTTCTCGGTAGATCTTTTCAATGAGGGGCTCGACATCCCCGATGTAGACACCATTCTCCTCCTTCGCCCTACAAACAGTGCAACAATCTTCCTGCAGCAACTAGGGAGGGGGCTGCGGCGCACGGAAAATAAACCGGTACTGACCGTCCTCGACTTCATCGGCCAGCACCGAGCCGAGTTCCGTTTCGAGGAGCAGTTTCGTGCCCTTACAAACCTGACTCGTAACCGACTCATCGATCACATGGAGCATGACTTTCCTCAGCTTCCCTCCGGCTGCCAGATCGTCTTGGAGGGCAAGTCAAAGGAACTCGTCCTAGGCAACATCCGGACACAGCTAAAGACCGACGTCAGAACACTCTCAAAGGAAGTAAAAGGCTATACCCAGGAGAGTCTCTCAGCGTACCTCAAAGAGAACCGACGGGACATCAAGGAGTTGTACAAGGGGAAAAACTCATGGACGCGAGTCCTACGTTACGCCGGGCTTAACGCCGAGCCCATCCCAGGCGGTGAAGAGGAGCTCCTAAAGCGCGTCCATGCATTCTTGCATGTCGACGACCCCGAGCGCGCCCACACATATACGCGCCTTCTCGCAGATGATGCACCACTCTATGAGGCTTTGAACGCGACCGAGCAAAGCTACGCGCGCATGCTCTTTTATACGCTGTGGGACAAGGGAGGTGGCTTCTCCAGCTACCAGGAGGGGCTCTCTTCACTGCGCGAGCAAAAGGCGTTGCGCAGTGAGGTCCGGCAGGTACTAGCTCACGTGCTCGAGCAGGTCGATCACTTCCCATTCCCGCTTGAAGTCCCTCATCATGGACTCCCCTTGAATATTCACAGCTCGTACAACCGCTCCGAAATTCTGGCTGCCCTTGGCATAGCTCGGCCTGGCGGCCAGATGCCAGGCTCCTTCGCGCAGGGAGTGGCCCGGTCCGAGGAACTCAACATCGACGCCTTGCTGATCACACTGGAGAAGGACGAGAAAGACTTCTCCCCCACCATCCGGTATAAGGACTACGCCAGGAGTTCAACCCTTTTCCATTGGGAATCCCAGAACAACACTGGAGAAAACTCCCCTACCGGGTTGCGCTACCGACAGCATGCCAAGCGAGGAAGCCACATCCTGCTCTTCCTGCGGCGCTACAACGAAACCGACATCGGCAAGGCCCAGCCGTGGATGCTGTTGGGCCCCGCCGACTACGTCGAGCACAAGGGCAGCAAGCCCATGGGCATCGTGTGGAAGCTCCACCACGAACTGCCGGCTGACGTCTTGACCTACTCGGCAATCGCTGCCAGCTAGGAGGTCCGCCAGAGAGGGCGCCATCACGAAGCCTCTCCCACCTCGCAGTCGAAGTGAAGTTGGGCGCGGTCGAGGACCTCGTCCGGGTCACGGCCGTGGGCGCGTAGCCAGTGGAGGAGGTCGACGATCAGGTCGATCGTCGCCTCTTCCGCCACAGCCAGTCCGAGTGGACTCGTCGGACCTGCGGTGGGATGCGTCGTCCGACGGTAGAGCGCCAGGGTCGCTTCGGCCCTCGTCACACGGCAGCCGCCTGTATGGCCTGTCGGTGCAGCCAAACCGGTGGGCAGTTCACACCACGTCACCTTCGAGTCGGCTCGCAGGACGACGCCCCAGCGGTCCGTGATCGCATCGATGATGGCCATGCCCCTGCCCGACTCGTCGCCGTCCGCGGCAGCGAGCAACGTGGGCAGTGCACGCGCGTCCGGGTCGCGGACTTCGATGCGGAGGCGCGTGCCGGCCATGGAGACGGCAAGCGTCGTCGGCGTACCCGGGCCGACATGTGTGAGGACGTTGGAGACCAGCTCGGTCACGCAGAGCTGGACGACGTCCGTCAGTTCGGGAAGCCCCCAGAGTTTGAGGTGCAGAGCCATCACGCGTCGCAGGCCGGCGACCTCTTCAGCTTCCGCGAGGAAGGGCAGGTCCCATGCCTTCCTTGGAACCTCGCACTGACATTCATCCATGCCGACAGCCCCCACCTTCACGAGTGCGACGATCGCTCGACGCAGCGATCTCTGCACTCAGAGTGACAGTGAAACTCTCAATATGGAACTCTCATTCACGAGTTGAAGGAGCACGCCGAGCCTGCGTGCGCCCCGGGCGTGCGCTGTCTTGCCTGTACCGCTCCAGGCCGTGCACGCTCAGGGAGATCGATACGAAGGGCCATGACCGTGCCAGTTGGACCGACTACCCGCAGGCGCCAACTCGGTGCTGACTTGCGTCGACTGCGCGAGCGCAAGGGACTCTCACTCGAGGAGGCCGGAGCGCTCGTCGGCATCTCAAAAGCCACCCTGAGCCGATACGAAACCAAAGGCGGATCGATCAAGTGGCCGGCAGTGGACGCCCTTTGCCGTGAGTACGGGACGTCGGAGCAGGAGCGTCAGGCTCTCGTCAAGCTGGCCAAGGAAGCCAAGACTCGTGGATGGTGGCGCTCCCTCGCCGATCCGATCCCCGAGTCGATGAACCTCATGCTGACCCTTGAGGACGAGGTCATCCGTGAAGATCACTACTCGTGCATGTACGTGCCGGGCCTGCTCCAGACGCGCGCATACGCCGAGGCCGTGCATCGCGCTTCCGAGATGCGCTGCACCGAGCAAGAGATTGCGCACATGGTCGACATCCGCATGAAGCGTCAGGAACTTCTGGACCGGGCCGACCCACCGCACATCTGGGCCGTGGTCGACGAGGCGGTCATGCGTCGCATGGTCGGTGGACGTGAAGTCATGCGTGAACAGCTTCGGCACATCCTGGAGCTGACCAAGCGACCTCACATCACCGTTCAGATCCTGCCCTTCGCCAGCGGTGCGCACGCTGCGGCGGTCGGCAGCTTTGTGATTCTCGGCGGTCAAGAACCTGAACTCGACGTGGTGTACGTGGACATCATCGGCGGTGGGCTCTTCATGGAGAAGCCCGAGGAACTGGAACGCTATAAGTTGGCGTTCCAATACCTACAGGTTCAGGCGCTGGACATCACCGCCTCCGCCGCACTCCTGAACCGTGCTTCCGAGGAGCTTTGATGGATCACGAAGGCATCCGTTGGATCAAGTCCTCGTACAGCGGGGGAAGCGGAACCGAGTGTGTCGAGATAGCCCCCTTCACCGAGCACACCGCGGTGCGCGATTCGAAGGTGCCCGACGGGGCGCGTATCACTGTGCGGCACGGCGCGTGGGCGGGGTTTGTTCGTGCTGTGGGGCGCGGGGAGTTCGACGCGGGCTAGCGTCGAGCCGAGCGCCTGATGGTCCGGTCCTGCGAAGGAACCCGCGTCGGACGCCTCGGGGACGGCGTCGCGTGTGAGTGAAGGAAGGGTCAGGCGCGGTCCGGGCCGGGCGTCCGGGTGGTGGCGTGGGTCAGGAACGGGGCCAGGGTCGCGTGGAGGGCCCGGGGGTTGTCCAGGTGTACGTCGTGGGCCGCGTCCGGGACGACCTCGGTGCGGGTGGACAGCGGGCGGCGGGCTCGCATTTCCTCGGCCTCCGCCTGCGGCATCCAGCCCTGCGCACCCCGGACGACCAGCGTGGGGCAGCGGATCCGGTCCCACTCCGCCCAGAAGTCGCGTTCCGCGTTCTCCGCCACCGTGGCCACCATGACGTCACGGTCCACGCGTGGGTGCCAGCCGTCGGGGCGTTCCTCCAGGCCCGCCGCCCACGCCCTGCCCGCCGCACCTCCGCCGAAGAACCCGGCCGCGGCGGACCGGGACGCGAAAGGGACCGGCCAGGAGGCCAGCCAGTCGGCGATGGTCGCGGGGAGGCCGGGGTCCGGGCCCTTCGGGCCCGCCTCGATCAGGGTCAGGGACGCGACCCTGTCGGGGTGCGCCGCCGCCGTCAGCATCGCCGTGTGGCCGCCCATGGACTGGCCGACCAGGGACACCGGGCCCAGGGACAGCCCGTCGATCACCGCGAGCGCGAACGCGTACGTGCGACGCCCTGGAGACCGAGGGCGGGCGGCGGGTGCTCGTGCCGTGGCCCCGGGCGTCGTACGCGATCACGTGGTGCGTCGGGGCGAGGAGTTCCGCCAGGGCGTCCCATTCGGCCGCGTGGCCGGCCAGGCCGTGGAGGAGGAGTACCGGTGGACGGCCGCGGCCGGGGTCCGGGTCCTCGTGGTCGCGGCAGGTCAGGCGTACGTCGTCTCGTGCGTCGTCTCGTACGTCGCCTCGTACGTCGCGCTCTGCGCCCTCCGCCGGGCTCACCACGGTTCGTATCCGCACAGGCACCCAAGATATCGGAGTCCTCACCCCCTGACCTCCGGCCGGAAACCGCCGGGACGGGGGCAGGGGTTGGGGCTGGGGACCGGTTCCAATTCCGCTGTCCGATGCCTGTGGTCGGGACATGACACAGCAACAAAACTCCGAACGGTGCGTCAGGCTGCCGCCTCCCGCGAGCCGGTGACCCTCATGACCGACGGGCTGAAGCCGCACACCACCGCTGATGCTTGCGGTTCGTCCTCTTGGGGTATGTATCGGGCTATTCGGGTGGATTGGGTGAGTAATGCGCCTGCTTCGACGCAAGGCGGGGAGATCCTCATAGTCCGTACGTACATCACGAAAGGGACCCCCCATGCGTATCCGCACCGCGCTCGCCGCCTCCGCCTTCGCGGCCTCTGTCCTGCTGGGCAGCGCCGGCACGGCGCTCGCCTGCGACGGCGAGAACGGCCCCGAGGGACGCCACTACTCCGACGAGTACAACAAGGACGGCCGTCACCACTACGACGAGAACGACGACAAGGGTCGCCACCACTACGACAAGGACGGCGGCAAGGGCCACCACTCCAAGCACAAGGAGGGTGGCTACGCCGAGTACTGCAACATCGGCGGCGAGAACGGCGTCACCCACGCGCGCCTCGCGGGCTTCAAGGAGCACGACAAGAGCAAGTACGACGGCCACCACTACAACGGCCGCAACGACGACCACGACGACAACGGCCACGACGAGGGCGACAAGCACCACGGCGGCAAGTACGACTCCTACTGCTTCTCTTCCCACAGCTGACAGCTCCACGCTGCCGTACCACCAGAACGGCCCCGCCCCCGCGGCTTGTCCGCGGGCGCGGGGCCGCTCCCGTGGGTGCCCGCCCGGACAGCGGAGAGCGGAAATCGGGCAGTGGACAGCGAAAAGCAGGGACACGGTTGAGCACGCGGAGGCTGCCGTACGTACTACCGGGCAACTCCCCAGTGGCCGGGCGCGTGACCGACGACAGCGGTCACGCGCCCGGCGCGTGTCCCCGGGGCCAGGCCCTGGCCACGGCTCCGGTGCCCGCCGGCCTAACCGCCCACCGCGTGCGACACCGTGTGGATCAGCAGCCCCGCCAGCGCCCCCACCACCGTGCCGTTGATCCTGATGAACTGCAGGTCCCGCCCGATGTGCGCCTCGATCTTCTTCGACGTCTGCTCCGCGTCCCAGCCCGCGACCGTGTCACTGATCAGCGAAGTGATCTCGCCGCGGTACGTCGTCACCACGTACACCGCCGCGCCCTCCACCCACCCCTCCAGCTTCTCCTGCAGCCGCCTGTCCGTCGCCAGCCGCGCGCCCAGCGAGAGCAGCGAGGCCCGCACCCGCAGGCGCAGTTCGCTCTGCTCGTCCTCCGCCGCCGAGATGATCATGGCGCGTACGGACGCCCAGGCCGAGGCGATCACGTCCTGGACCTCCCCCCGCCCCAGGATCTCCGACTTCAGCCGCTCCACCTTCGCCCGCGTGTCCGTGTCCGACTGGAGGTCGGACGCGAAGTCCGTCAGGAAGCGGTCGATCGCGCCGCGCGCCGGGTGGTCCGGCATGTCGCGCATCTCGGAGATGAAGCGCAGCAGCTCCTTGTAGACGCGTTCGCCGACCTTCCTGTCCACGAAGCGCGGCGTCCAGCCCGGCGCCCCGCCCTGCACCGCGTCCATCACCGAGTCCACGTGCAGCACCAGCCAGTCGTGGGCGCGCACGCAGACCAGGTCGACCGCGCGGTCGTGCGCGCCGTCCGCGACGACGTTCTCCAGGGCCTTCCCGATCCCCGGGGCGATCTCCGCGGCGTCCGCGCGCCGCGTGATCGCCTCGCCGACGACCGCCTGGACGTCGGAGTCGCGCAGAACGGTCAGCGCGCCGCGCAGGGCCGTGGAGAGCTCCTCCGTCACGCGGTCGGCGTGGGCCGGCTCCGCCAGCCAGGCACCGACGCGGCTGCCGATGCCGATGGCGCGCAGACGGGCGCGTACGACGCCCTCGGAGAGGAAGTTCTCGCCGACGAAGGAACCCAGCGTGGTGCCCAGCTGGTCCTTCTTCGTCGGGATGATCGCGGTGTGCGGGATGGGCAGGCCCATCGGGCGCTTGAAGAGGGCCGTCACGGCGAACCAGTCGGCGAGCGCGCCCACCATGCCCGCCTCGGCCGCCGCCGCGACGTACGCCGGCCAGCCGCCGACGCCCGACCGCTCCGCCCAGGTGGCGAGTACGTAGATCAGCGCGACCAGGAGCAGCAGCCCGGTGGCCGTCGCCTTCATGCGGCGCACGCCCTGGCGCTTCTCCTCGTCGGCCGCGCTGTACGCGAAGGGCGGGAGGGGGGCTGACGGATGTGAGGAAGAAGACGCGGGCAGGGGCGTGGGCGGCGGGGAGGTCGTACGGGCAGATTTCTCCTTGCCGGACATGTCGTCAGTTCCCTTTTCGTTACGATCCATCCGCTCCACCCGTTCGCCTCGCACGCACCATCTCGTACGTATTTTCCCTACCTGACCTACTCGTGGAACGCACTGCGAGTTCCCGACGTCTACCAGGGCGGTGCAATGGCGCATCATGGAGTGAGTTCGAACGGAGCCTCGGGCTCCCTGCGCCCGAGGAGATACACCGAGCATGACCAAGCGCAACGGTTATGCCGTGCTCGCCGCGCTCGCCGCGGTGGTGGTCCTGGTTTCCGGGGCCATATTCGCCACAGCGATGCTCGGCGTCCCGCCGACAACCCCCGGGCCCAGCCCCGTACGCCGCTCCGTTCCGCGGCACCCGCCACCTCCGCCTCCTGGATCGGCACCTGGTCCGCCGCGCCCGCCCTGGCCGAGCCCGGCACGGAACAAGGGTTCCCGGGGCGTTCCCTGCGTAACGTCGTGCACACCAGCATCGGTGGCACCAGCGCCCGCATCACCCTCTCCAACCTCTTCGGCACACAGCCGCTGCGCATCACGCACGCCTCGATCGCCGTCGCCGCCACCCCCGGCGCCCCGACCGCCGCGAACGGCACCATGCGCCGGCTGCTCTTCGGCGGCTCCCCCTCGGTCGTGATCCCGGCCGGCGGGCAGGTCGTCAGCGACTCCGCCCTGCTGAAGGTCCCGCACGACGCGGACCTGCTCGTCACCACCTACTCCCCCACGCCCAGCGGCCCGGTCACGCACCACCCGCGGGCCCGCCAGACGTCGTACGTCGCGGAGGGCGACCGCACGGAGGACCTGCTCGGTGACGCCTACACCGGGCAGACGCCGTACTGGCGCTACCTCACCGCCGTCGACGTCCTCAGCGGCAAGGCCGAGGGCTCGGTCGTCGTCATCGGCGACTCGATCACCGACGGCGTCACCTCCACGGCCGGCGCGAACCGCCGCTGGACGGACGTGCTCGCCGACCGCCTCGACGGGCGCTACGGCGTGCTCAACGAGGGGATCAGCGGAAACCGGCTGCTCAGCGACGGGGTCGGCCCGAGCGGCCTCGCCCGCTTCGACCGTGACGTGCTGTCGCGCTCCGGCGCGAAGGCGGTCGTCGTCGTCCTCGGCATCAACGACATCCTCCGGCCGCCGCACGAGCTGGACGCGGCGCGCATCACGACGGGCCTGGAGCAGCTCGCGCGCCAGGCGCGGGTGCGCGGGCTGCGCGTGATCGGGGCGACGGTGATGCCCTTCGAGGGGACGCGGGCGCACACTCCGCAGCTCGAAGCGGTGCGGGACCAGGTGAACGAGACGATCCGTACGGGCGGCATCTTCGACGCGGTCGTGGACTTCGACCGGGCCCTGCGCGACCCGTACGCCCCGGACCGGCTCCTTCCGGTGTACGACTCGGGCGACCACCTGCACCCGAGCGACGCGGGATACCGGCGCATGGGCATGGCGTTCGACCTCGCGAGCCTGAACAGGAGCACGGCACCGGCCGGAGTGTGAAGCCGCCGCCCGCCCGTGACGTCGTCGCGTCGGCCCCGTCCGCGCACTCACACCTCGCATGCGCACTCACACCTCGTGCGCGTACGACGCGACGTCGTCACGCGGGGTCAGTCGAGTTCCTTGCGGTCGGTCTCGGCCTTCTTCGCCAGCTTCTCCTGCTTGCGCGCCTCCTTGAGGCGCTGCTTCTCGGCGCGCGTGACCTTGCGTTCCACGCCCACCCCGCCCATCAGCGCGAACCCGGTGACCGTCACGCGCGGCGAGTCCGCTGCCACCGGCTCGGACGGCTGCGACGACTTCTCCGCCAGGTCGCCGAAACCGCCCATGAAGCCGAAGCCCTTGACGTTCACGTCCAGGCCGGGCGGCACCGTGACCGCCAGGCCGCCCATGATCGCGAAGCAGCGGATCACGGTGTCGCGGTCCTCGAAGCGCGCCTCGCGCAGGTCGATCTCGCCGCCGCCCATCATCGCGAACGCCGTGAACCTCCGGCCGACCGTCCACGTGCCCTTGCGCCCGAAGCCGCCCCAGAAGGCGAAGGCGCCCCTCGACGTGGCCGGCCCGCCGATCCGGTCCCGCCAGGAGACCCGCGCACCTGAGGAAGGGGCAAAGGCCGCGTCCGGCGCGACCGGGCCGCCCGTGCCCGGCGCCGGCAGGTCACGCACCAGCGGCTCCAGCTCACCGTGCGTACGCGCCTTGTACACGGCGTCGAGACGCTGGTCGAACTCCTCCATGTCCAGCCGCCCCTCGGCGACCGCGTCGCGCAGCACCTCGGCGACCCGTTCGCGCTCGGCATCGGAGGCGCGCATTTCCGGAAGTCCACTGGTCATACGTCCAGACTAGTCAACTGCGGTGCCGCATCCCAGTGTTCAGAGCGCCGATCGGTCCGCGTACATCTTCGCGATCACCGCCTCGATGTCCGGCTCCCGCACCGACAGGTCCACCAGCGGATACCTCTGGGCCACCGCCGCCACCAGCGGCGCCGCCGAGACCGACGCCGGGAACGCCAGCCACTGCCTCGGCCCCTCCACCTTCACCACCCGCGCGCCCGCCACCTCGACCGGCGGGAGCTCGCGCTCCAGGTCCACGACCAGGGTCCGCTCGCTCTCGCCCACCTCGTGCAGCCCGCCCGGCGTGCCGTCGTACACCAGGCGCCCGTGGTCGATGACCATCACGCGCTTGCACAGCTGCTCGATGTCGGTCAGGTCGTGCGTCGTCAGCAGGACCGTCGTGCCGCGCTCCGCGTTCAGGTCCCGCAGGAAGTCACGGACCTTGGCCTTCGAGATGACGTCCAGGCCGATCGTCGGCTCGTCGAGGTACAGCACCTCGGGATCGTGCAGCAGCGCCGCCGCGATGTCGCCCCGCATCCGCTGCCCCAGCGACAGCTGCCGTACCGGCACGTCCAGCAGCCCGCCCAGGTCGAGGAGGTCGACGCAGCGCGCCATGTTCACCTTGAAACGCTCGTCCGGGATCCGGTACATGCGGTGCATCAGACGGTACGAGTCCCGCAGCGGCAGGTCCCACCACAACGTCGTACGCTGCCCGAACACCACCCCGATCCGCTGTGCCAGCCGCGTCCGCTCCCGCGCCGGGTCGATGCCCGCCACCCGCACGCGGCCGCCGCTCGGCGTCAGGATGCCGGTCAGCATCTTGATGGTGGTGGACTTGCCCGCGCCGTTCGGCCCGATGTAGCCGACCATCTCGCCGCGCGGCACCGAGAAGCTGATCCCGTCGACCGCCCGCACCTGCGTCTTCTCGCGCCGCAGCCGGCCCTTCCTGCGGCGTACGTCGAAGACCTTCTCGACGCCGTCCAGCTCGATGAAGCCCTCGTGGCCGGTGAAATCCGTCTCCATGACGTGTCAGCTCCCCGTGCTGCGGTACGAACGAAGGCCCACCCGCCACGCCGCCCCGGCCAGCGCGCAGCACACCACCGCCACCAGCGGCGGCAGGAAGGCGAGCCAGGACGGCAGGTCGAGCGGGTAGGGACGGTCCAGCACATACAGCGCCGGAAGCCAGTTGACGAAGGCCAGCGGCAGCACGAACGTCACCCCGCGCACCAGGTCCTTCGCGAAGACCGTCGGCGGGTACTGGAGCAGCGTGGTGCCGCCGTACGTGAAGGAGTTCTGCACCTCGGACGCGTCCTGCGCCCAGAACTGGAACGCCGCCCCGGCCACGAACACCGCCGAGAAGACCGCCGCCCCGCTGAGGACCATCACCGGCAGCATGAGGATTTTCAGCGGCGTCCACGCGATGTCCAGCGCCACCAGCGCGTACCCGAGCACCAGCAGGCCCTGCGTGATCCGCCCCAGCCGCCGCAGCGCGAAACGGTCGGCCGCGATCTGCGCGAGGACCGGGACGGGGCGTACGAGCAGGGTGTCCAGCGTGCCGTCGCGCACCCGGCGCCCCAGCCGGTCCATCGAGCCCATCACCAGGTCCGAGAGGCCGAAGGCCGTGCCCGCCGTCCCGTAGAGGAAGGCCACCTCCGGCAGCGTGTAGCCGCCCAGCGCGTCCACGTGGGAGAACATCAGCAGGATGCCGACGAAGTCGAGGCCGGTCGCCGCGAAGTTGCCGAACGCCGTCATCACGAAGGACGCGCGGTACGCCATCGTCGAGCGGATCCACATCGCCGCGATCAGCCCGTACGCCCTGACGCCGGACCGCAGCCGCCCGACGGGCCGGACCGGACCGGCCGCCCCGGCGGTCTTGGCCGCCCCGGCGGCCCCGGCGGTCCCGGCGGTCCCGGCGGTTTCGCTCACCCCGGTCACCTCAGCCACCCTGGACCACCACCCTGCGCGTGGCCACCGACTGGAGCAGCCGCCCGGCCGTCAGCAGCACCGCCGCCCAGCCGATCTGGAAGGCGTACGCCCGCACCAGGCCCCACCCCGTGTGCTTGCCGAGGAAGACGTCGGCCGGGATCTGGAGCAGCGACGACCAGGGCAGCGCCCGCGCGAGCGTGCCCAGGGCGCCGGGGAAGAGGGTGAGCGGCAGCACCATCCCGGAGAAGAAGAGACCGGCGAGCCAGGTGATCTGCGCCACGCCCGCCCCGTCGAGCAGCCAGAACGCGGACAGCGCCACCAGGAACCGGATCGCGAAACTGACGACGACGCCGAGCGCGACGGCGACCGAGGAACGCGGCCCACACCAGCGGATCGGCGGGCAGCGCCAGATCGAAGGCGAGCGCGCCGAGCGCCATCGGGACGACACCCCGCCCCAGGAGGTGGAAGGCGGCCCGCCCCAGGTCGCCCGCCAGCCAGAAGAGCTGGAGGTCGGCGGGGCGGTAGAGGTCGATCGCGATGTCGCCGGTACGGATCCGCTCGATCAGCTCGTCCTCGAAACCGCCGCCCATCATGGCGGCGGTCATCAGCAGCGCCTGCCCCAGCCACACATAGGTGAGGGCCTGCGACAGGTCGTACCCGCCCAGGTGCGGACGCTCGTCCCACAGGGCCGTGAAGGTGTACGCCACGATGAAGCCGAAGACGGTGTTGGTGAACACCCCGGCCACCGTGGCCACCCGGTACGTCGCATGACGGCGGAACCCGCCGGCCGCGACCACCGCGTATACACGCACACCGACCCCCTCGATTCGCTTCCGGCATCAAAACGCCCGACCCTAGCCCAATAGGGTCATCCGCCGCAGGCGTTTTCCGCCCGGGGACCGGGGCACTGGTCCCGGGTACGTGCAGTATGGGCGTACCGGGCGAATCGCCTGATACCACACCGTTATGCCGGAGCACGAACCTCTGGCCCCGCCCAGGGAGTCTCCACAGACATGACCGACGAGCCACAGCAGCCCCAGGGGCGGGCGCCCCGGGACCCTTCCCACCAGAACCCGGAGGGCGAGAACGGGAAGGCGGAGGCGAAGGGGCAGAAGGTGGCCAAAGGGAAGAAACCCCGCCCCCGGCGCACCGGCCTGCGCCGCCTGATCCCGACCTGGCGCATGCTCCTCGGTACGTTCCTGCTGCTGGGCCTGCTCCTGTGCGGCGGGTTCGCCGCGGGTTACGCGCTCGTCGACATCCCGGCCGCCAACAGCGCCGCCACCGCCCAGAGCAACGTCTACCTCTACGCCGACGGCTCCCAGCTCGCCCGCGACGGCGAGATCAACCGCGAGAACGTCAAGATCGCCCACATCCCCAAGACCGTCCAGCACGCCGTACTCGCCGCCGAGGACCGCGACTTCTACTCCGAGCGGGCCGTCGACCCCCAGGCCATGCTGCGCGCCGGCTGGAACACCCTCACCGGCAAGGGCAAGCAGTCCGGCTCCACCATCACCCAGCAGTACGTCAAGAACTACTACCTCGGCCAGGAACAGACCGTCACCCGCAAGGTGAAGGAGTTCTTCATCGCGATCAAGCTCGACAGCGAACAGACCAAGAGCGAGATCTTCGAGGGATACCTGAACACCAGTTACTTCGGGCGCAACGCATACGGCATCCAGGCCGCCGCCCAGGCGTACTACGGCAAGAACGTCGACGAGATCACCACCGGCGAGGGCGCCTACCTCGCCTCGCTCCTCAACGCCCCCAACGCGTACGACACCGCCACCCACCCCGAGAACAAGGCCGGCGCCCTGAACCGCTGGAACTACGTACTCGACGGCATGGTGAAGGAGAACTGGCTGAGCCCCGCCGACCGCGCCGCGGCCCAGTTCCCCGCTCCGCAGGAGGCCAAGCCCGCATCCGGCCTCTCCGGGCAGCGCGGCTACATCGTCCAGGCCGTCAAGGAGTACCTCACCAGCAACAGGATCATCGACGAGGACACACTGGTCACCGGCGGCCACCGCATCACCACGACCCTGGAGAAGTCCAAGCAGGACGCCTTCGCCGACGCCGTCGACGACAAGGTGATGTCGCAGACCAGCAAGGACCGCAAGGCCGACCGCAACGTACGCGTCGGCGGCGCCTCCATCGACCCCGGGAGCGGCAAGGTCGTCGCGATGTACGGCGGAATCGACTACACCAAGCAGTACGTCAACAACGCGACGCGCCGCGACTACCAAGTCGGGTCGACCTTCAAGCCGTTCGTCTTCGCCTCGGCCGTCGAGAACAGCTCCACCACCCAGGACGGCCGCCCGATCACCCCGGACACCGTCTACGACGGCACCAACGAGCGGATGGTGGAAGGCCCCGCCGGGCCGACGGGGTACGCCCCGGAGAACGAGGACCAGCGCTCGTACGGTCCGGTGACCGTGCGTACCGCCACGGACAAGTCCATCAACGCGGTGTACGCGCAGATGGCACAGGACGTCGGCCCCGCCGAGGTCAAGAAGACCGCCGTGGCCCTCGGCCTCCCCGGGCACACCCCGAGCCTCGACCCGTACCCCTCCATCGCCCTCGGCGTCGCCACCGCCAGCGTCCTCGACATGACGGAGGCGTACGCGACCCTCGCCAACCACGGCGAGCGCGGCACGTACACGATCGTCGAGAAGATCACCAAGAACGGCCAGAACATCAGCCTGCCGAAGCAGGACGCGGGCGCGGGCGGCGGACGGAGTATCTCCCGCGAGGCCGCCGACACCACGACGGCCATCCTCAGGAGCGTCGTCGACGGCGGCACGGGCACGGCCGCCCAGTCCGCCGGCCGCCCCGCCGCCGGCAAGACCGGCACCGCCGAGGAGGACAAGGCCGCCTGGTTCGCGGGCTACACGCCCGACCTGGCGACGGTCGTCGCCGTCATGGGCCAGGACCCGGACACCGGCACACAGAAGTCGCTGTACGGAGCCCTCGGCCAGCCGCGCATCAACGGCGGCGGCGCGCCCGCGCAGATCTGGGGCCAGTTCACGGCCGCCGCGCTCGAAGGCGAGCCGGTACGGGACTTCGAACTGGAGATGGCGCCCGGCTCGGACGAATCGGCCGCCCCGTCGTCCGGGCAGCCGGACACCGGGGAGCCGCAGGAACCCTCGGCGAGCGAGAACCCGGAGGACCCGGCACGGAGCCCGGCCGACGGCCGGGACCAGGGCGGCGCGACGGACACCGGCACCACCACCGGCCCGGGCACCACCCCGGGCACCAGGAGCACCACCGACGGCGGGACCACGGACACCGGCGACACCACGACCGGCACCGGCGGCACACCCGATACGGGCGCCACGGGCGGCACCCGCGGCACGGACAGCACCACAGGCACCACCGACAGCGGAACAACCGGCGCCGGCACCACCGACCCAGGAGGCGGCGCCACCGGCACCCCCTCCGAGGGCCTCCTGAACGGCGGCCGCGGCGCCCCTGACGCGCCGACGGCCCGACGGCCCACTAGTGGCCCGAGTCGCCTTCAGGCCCACCACCGCCACCAGCAGCAGACAGACGAAGAAGATCCGGGCGGCGGTCGCCGGCTCACCCAGCACCACCATGCCGAGCACCGCCGCACCGGCCGCACCGATACCGACCCACACGCCGTACGCCGTACCGATCGGCAGCGTCTTGGCGGCGTGCGACAGCAGCACCATGCTCGCGACGATCCCCGCACCCGTGAACACACTGGGCCAGAGCCTCGTGAAACCGTCGGTGTACTTCATCCCGATCGACCAGCCCACTTCGAGCAGACCGGCGACAACCAGCAGAACCCAGGCCATGACGGCACCTCCGAAAACGAAACGCGGAATCAACGGGGTGCGTCGTCTTTGCCTTACAACCCGGTACGGCGCGTCTCGTCGGGGGTGCTTCCACCGTAGCAAAACCCAGCGGAAGGGGCCGGTGACTCCGGTCACCGGCCCCTGCTCACTTACTCACTTGCCCACTTGCCCGCCCAGACCCCGGGCCTACAGATACAGACCGGTCGAGTCCTCCGACACCCGCTCGGAAGCCACCGCATGCAGATCGCGCTCCCGCATCAGTACGTACGGAGTGCCGCGCACCTCGACCTCGGCCCGGTCCTCCGGGTCGTACAGCACCCGGTCCCCCGGCTCCACGGTCCGTACGTTCTGACCGACCGCTACCACCTCGGCCCAGGCCAGCCGCTTGCCGACCGCCGCGGTCGCCGGAATCAGAATGCCGCCGCCCGAGCGGCGCTCGCCCTCAGGGGTGTCTGACCTGACCAGCACCCGGTCGTGCAGCATCCGGATGGGCAGCTTGTCGTGCGTGGTGTTCTCGCTCACGCCCCGAACCTACCTGTCCGATCGTCCGTCGTAAGCCGGAGGGTCAGCCGCGCCTGCGGCGCGTCGACAGGGTGATCAGCCCCACCAGCCCCACGGCCACCAGCGCCACCGGAACGATCCGCTCAAGACGCGGAGACCCGTCCTCCGACACGAACTGCGCCTTCACATCGGACACCGTCCGGTTCACCGCGACGAACGCCCGGCCCGCGGTCTGGTCCACGGTCGAGGCGACCCTGGCCTTCGCGTCACCGACGATCGTCTTCGGGTGCAGCCGCACCCCGATCTCGTCGAGCGTTACGGCCAGCTGGTCCCGCCGGCTCTTGATGTCCGCCTCGATCTGCGCAGGGGTCCTGGCATCCGACACTGCGCTGCCTCCGTGGTCGTGGGCCGAATCCGGTTGGTTCTTCGTCGACAGTCTGTCAGCTGGGGTCGTCCCGCACCCCACGGCACCCCCATTACGCTCGGGGCCGTACCTGTGTCGCATCTCGCGTCACCGCGTCACCCCTACCCAGACATCCCGGCATCCGACATCCCACATCCCACATCCCGCACGAGGAGACCAGACCTGATGAGCGAGCGACTCCAGCCCGGCGACACCGCCCCCGGCTTCACCCTGCCCGACGCCGACGGCACCGAGGTCTCCCTCGCCGCCCACAAGGGCCGCAAGGTCATCGTCTACTTCTACCCGGCCGCCCTGACCCCCGGCTGCACCAAGCAGGCCTGCGACTTCACCGACAACCTGGAGCTGCTGGCCCAGGCCGGATACGACGTCATCGGCGTCTCCCCCGACAAGCCGGAGAAGCTCGCGAAGTTCCGCGAGAAGGAAGACCTCAAGGTCACGCTGGTCGGCGACCCGTCCAAGGAAGTCCTCACGGCGTACGGCGCCTTCGGCGAGAAGAAGCTGTACGGCAAGACGGTGACCGGCGTGATCCGCTCGACGGTCGTCGTGGACGAGGAGGGCAAGGTCGAGCACGCCTTCTACAACGTGAAGGCGACCGGCCACGTAGCCAAGATCATCAAGGACCTCGGCATCTGAAAACTGTGACCAAGGTCCCGGAACCGGGGACCTTGGTTTGCACCGTCAAATAAAAGGCAGAGGTTCCACTTGGACATGGGAAACACGTCCGAGGAAAGGAACCTGCCATGGCGGCCACCGGCCCCGGCCCCGACCACGGAGCCGACCCCCAGGCGATCAAGCGCCACCACACCCTCTTCCGTGCCGCCAGGAGACGGAAGAACCCGCCGCTGCGCCGCTCCGACATCACCGTCACCGACGACGCGGCGGTCAAACGGGCAGTCAAAGCGGCCTCGCTCGGCAACGCCATGGAATGGTTCGACTTCGGCATCTACAGCTACCTGGCGGTGACGATCGGCCACGTCTTCTTCCCACCCGGGAACGACACGGTCCAGCTCCTCTCCTCCTTCGCGACCTTCGCCGTCGCCTTCCTGGTACGCCCCATCGGCGGCATGGTCTTCGGACCCATGGGCGACAGGATCGGCCGCAAGAAGGTCCTCGCCCTGACGATGATCCTGATGGCCATCGGCACGTTCGCCATCGGCCTGATCCCGTCGTACGCCACCATCGGCTTCTGGGCACCCCTCCTGCTGATCTTCTTCCGCCTGGTGCAGGGCTTCTCGACGGGCGGCGAGTACGGCGGCGCCTCCACCTTCATCGCCGAGTACGCACCCGACAAGCGCCGCGGCTTCTTCGGCAGCTTCCTCGAATTCGGCACCCTCGCCGGCTACACCGGCGCGGCCGGCCTCGTCACCGCCCTCACCGCCTGGCTCGGCTCCGACGCCATGGAAGCCTGGGGCTGGCGCGTCCCGTTCCTGGTCGCGGGCCCGCTCGGCCTCGTCGGCCTCTACCTCCGGATGCGCCTGGACGAGACCCCCGCCTTCCAGAAGCTGGAAAACGAAAACGCCCGCGCCTCCGAGGCCGCCGACACGGTGGAGACCACCGCCAAGGGCGACCTCGCCAAGATCTTCCGGCAGTACTGGCCGACCCTGATCCTGTGCATCGCCCTGGTCGGCGCGTACAACGTCACCGACTACATGCTGCTGTCCTACATGCCGACGTACCTCTCCGACGAACTCGGCTACAGCGAGACCCACGGCCTGCTCATCCTGCTGGGCGTCATGGTCTGCCTGATGGCGGTCATCAACCAGGTCGGCCGCCTCAACGACCACTTCGGCCGCAAGCCGCTGCTGATGACGGGCATGCTCGGCTTCCTCTTCCTCTCGCTCCCGTCCTTCCTCCTGATCAAGCAGGGCAGCGTCCCCGCGATCATCGCCGGCATGCTGATGCTGGGCCTCTCCCTGGTCTGCCTGCTGGGCACCATGTCGGCGGCGCTCCCGGCCCTCTTCCCGACGAACGTCAGGTACGGCTCCCTGTCGGTCGGCTACAACCTCTCCGCCTCCCTCTTCGGCGGCACGACCCCCCTGGTCATCACCGGCCTCATCAGCCTGACCGGCAACAACCTCATGCCGGCGTACTACTCGATGGCGGCGGCGCTCGTCGGCGTCATCGCGGTGGCCTGCATGAAGGAGACGGCCCAGAAGCCCCTGGCGGGCTCCCCGCCGTCGGTGGAGACGAAGGAGGAAGCGGCGGAACTGGTAGCGGCCCAGACCCCCGACCCGAAGTTCTGACTCCCACCCCTCGACGGCCTGTACCCCTCCAAGGGGTACAGGCGTTCCGCATTTCGGACGTGACCATCCGATAACCGGTTCGTTGATCCATGCGAAGCCGCGAACGTGCGGCCGGATACGGAGGGGAATCATGTCGGTAAGCCCGTACACCCACGAACGCCTAGCGGAGGCAGCCAGCTCGTCGAAGACGCTGTCCGAAGCGCTGACCAAGCTCGGGGTCGACCCGAAGAGTTCGTCGCGCACATACATGCGGGAGCGGATGAAGAAGTTGGGAATCGACACCGCCCACTTCGAGCGCGAAGGAGTTCGGTGGACCAGGGAAACCCTCGAAACCGCCGCCGCAGCCTCAACCAACATGTACGAGGTGTTACGGCACTTGGGGATCGCCCCCGTAGGCGGACAGCACACGCACATCAGCCGTCGCATCCACGCCCTGGGTATCGACATCTCGCACTTCACTCCGCAGGCGCGCACGGAGAACATACGGGGCAATCGGCGCCGTCAGTCAGCTCAGGAGATCCTGGTGGAGGAGCACTCAACGCACGCCAAGCGCACACCCAGCGTGCGTCTCAAGCGAGCGATGCACGACCTTGGCATCAGCGATCTCTGCGCCCTGTGTGGAATCGGACCCGTTTGGCAAGACCTCCCATTGACTCTGGAGGTCGACCACATCGACGGCAACTGGCGCAACAACCGCGCTGAAAACCTGCGGCTCCTTTGCCCCAATTGCCATTCGACGACGGACACTTATCGTGGACGCGGAAAGGCGCGCAGACCGGCCGCACCCGGCTCGCCACACCCCGACGGTGAGGGATGATGACCCAAACCCGGCGGTACACACGGGATTTGCTGGCCGGTGCTGCCGCACGATGCCAGACCATTGACGAGGTCATCGCTTTCCTGGGCACGACTCCCTACGAACGCCTCGGCCGCTACCTGATGCAACGCTTCGCGTACTACGAGATCGACGTCTCGCACTTCTCACCCCGCCGACGCAACCGGCCGACCACCGCAGAAGTGTGTCAAGCCGTCACGGAGTCCCTCACCATCGCAGACACACTGCGGCGACTCGGTCGGCCGGACAGCGGTCGGCAACGGGCGTTGTTGCGCCAGTGGACGGCTGAGGACGGTACCGAAACCACGCACTTTCTGGGGCAGGCCCACCAGAGAGGCAAGGTCGGTCCGACGCCAGTGAAGCGGGCTGAGGACGTACTCGTAAAACACGAGGGCAAGCACCGAACCCGCACAGCGATTCTGCGCCGGGCTCTGCGCGAGATCGGCGTTCCCGAGGAGTGTGCCCGGTGCCGCACCGGCCCGGTCTGGCACGGCAAGCCGATGACGCTTGAGGTCGACCACATCAACGGCGACTGGAGTGACGACCGGGCCGGGAACCTCCGGCTGCTGTGCCCCAACTGCCATGCCGCCACCAGCACCTGGTGCCGGGGAGGCAACCGCCGCCGCGCACACCGGTGATCCGTAATACGGCCGCGCCATCGCACTCCACCGCCCGGTACCATGGCAGGCGGCTAGCGGCGGTGGTGCAATGGCGACACAGCAGACTTAGGATCTGTGGCCCGTGAAACGGCTTGAGGGTTCGAATCCCTTCCGCCGCACAGTAAACGGCCTGCGAATCGAAGGATCGGTTCGCAGGCGTTCGTGTGCTCACTGCATTCAGCCCAACAGTTCCCGCACCGCCGGGACCAGCGCGCGGAACGCCTTGCCGCGGTGGCTGATGGCGTTCTTCTCCGCCGGGGTCAGTTCCGCGCAGGTCACGTCGTGGCCGTCCGGCTGGAGGATGGGGTCGTAGCCGAAGCCGTTCGTGCCGGCCGGGGTGTGGCGGAGGGTACCCCGGCAGCGGCCTTGCCTGACCACGCGCTGCGTGCCGTCGGGGAGGGCCAGGGCCGCCGCGCAGGCGAAGTGGGCCGTGCGGTGGGGGTGGTCGATGTCCGCCAGCTGGGCCAGGAGGAGGTTCAGGTTGGCCGCGTCGTCGCCGTGGGTGCCGGACCAGCGGGCCGAGAAGATGCCGGGGGCGCCGCCCATGACGTCGACCGCGAGGCCGGAGTCGTCGGCCACGGCGGGGAGGCCGGTGGCCCGGGCCATGGCGTGGGCCTTGAGGAGGGCGTTCTCGGCGAAGGTGACGCCGGTTTCCTTGACGTCGGGGATCTCGGGGTAGGCGTCCGCGCCGACGAGGTCGTGGGTGAGGCCTGCGTCGGCGAGGATCGCGTGGAGCTCGGTGATTTTCCCGGCGTTGCGGGTGGCGAGGATCAGGCGGGTCATGCCCCCAGTATCTACGGGGTGCAGACCTTGCCGATCTCGGTGGCGGCGTCGGTGACGGGTGCGATGTCCGGTGTCGCGTCACCGTTGTCCACGGCGGTGCGGACGTTGTCGACGGCCTTGTTCAGGTCGTCGACGGCCTTCGACAGGTCCGCGTTGTCCGTGGTGTCGTCGAGGCTCTTCAGTTCCTTGTCGATGTCGTTGAGGGCCTCGGTCAGCTGTGTGGGGTCTTCCGTCGCCGTGGAGACGGCGGTGGACAGCTTGTCGACGCTGGTGGCGATGGCCTCGGCGGTCCGGGCGCAGTCCATCGCCTTGTCGAGGGCTCCGCAGCCGACGAGGCCGGTGAGTGCGGCGGCGGTGACGGCGGCTGCTGCGATACGGCGACTGCGCATGGAGCGGGTCCTTCCCAGCTGGCACGGGATACGCGGTGGTGCGGACGGGCGTACGGTTCGGCCCGTACGCCCGTGTTGTGGGAGACGCCGGAATGGGCGTCCGCGGTTGCTCGGAGTCAGGGCGTGCCTTCGAGGGCGACGGTCTGGATGGCCGTGAGGTCGGCGCAGCCGCCGCCGGCGAGGTCGAGGAGGGCGTTCAGTTCCTTGCGGTCGAAGGGCTCGGCCTCGGCGGTTCCCTGGACCTCGACGAAGCGGCCGTCGCCGGTGCAGACGACGTTCATGTCGGTTTCGGCGCGGACGTCTTCCTCGTAGCAGAGGTCGAGGAGGGGGATGCCGTCGACGATGCCGACGGAGACGGCGGCGACGGTTCCGGTGAGGGGTTTGCGGCCGGCCTTGACGATCTTCTTCTTCTGGGCCCAGGCGACGGCGTCGGCGAGGGCGACGTAGGCGCCGGTGACGGCGGCGGTGCGGGTGCCGCCGTCGGCCTGGAGTACGTCGCAGTCCAGGACGACGGTGTTCTCGCCGAGGGCTTTGTAGTCGATGACGGCGCGCAGGGAGCGGCCGATGAGGCGGCTGATTTCGTGGGTGCGGCCGCCGATCTTGCCGCGTACGGATTCGCGGTCGCCGCGGGTGTTGGTGGCGCGGGGCAGCATCGAGTATTCGCCGGTGACCCAGCCTTCGCCGCTGCCCTTGCGCCAGCGCGGGACGCCTTCGGTGACGGAGGCGGTGCAGAGGACTCTGGTGTCGCCGAAGGAGATGAGGACGGAGCCCTCGGCGTGCTTGCTCCATCCGCGTTCGATGGTGACCGGGCGGAGCTGTTCGGGGGTGCGGCCGTCGATTCGAGACATGGTGTGGAGCCTAGTCGTACATGCGTGAGGGGCCCGTTCCGGTATGGAATCGGGCCCCTCACGGGTGAGTCAGGGGTGGTTCACATCATGTCTTCGATGTCTGCGGCGATGGGGTCGGCGTCCGTGCCGATGACGACCTGGATCGCGGTGCCCATCTTGACGACGCCGTGGGCGCCGGCGGCCTTGAGGGCGGCTTCGTCGACCTTGCTCGGGTCGAGGACTTCGGTGCGGAGGCGGGTGATGCAGCCTTCGATCTCGTCGATGTTCTCGATACCGCCGAGCCCGGCGACGATCTTCTCAGCCTTGCTGGCCATGTCTTTCTCCCTGTTGTTCAAAGCGCGACGTTTCGGCCCACCGTGGCCGCTTTGCCACGGTAACTCACGGTTGGCCCAACTTCGCGGGCGAGTAATCGCCCTGTACCGAATGATGGCGATCACCGGTGCCCTGTCTTCCGGCCGAGCTCCGGACCGTACCGCAACTGGTCTACACCAGTTTGCAACGCCCGCCAAACCTGGCTTGTTCCGGGAGGACGCGCATGAGTTCGAACAGCGGGGCCGCGCCGCGGCGGACGCGGCGGAGCGGCCTGTTCCAGGGGCTCCAGAAAGTCGGCCGCAGCCTTCAGCTCCCGGTGGCGGTCCTGCCGGCTGCGGGTCTGCTCGTCAGCCTCGGCAACCTGTTCTCGGCGTATCTGGACGGGCCGTTCTGGGAGAAGACGTCGAGCGTCCTTCTCAACGGCGGTACGTCGATCCTGGACGGCTCCTTCGGGCTGCCGCTGCTGTTCTGCATCGGGGTCGCGATCGGTTTCGCCAAGAAGGCGGACGGCTCCACGGCGCTCGCCGCGGTGGTCGGTTTCCTCGTCTACTTCAACGTGCTGAAGGCGTTTCCGCGCGAGGGCACGGTGACGGAGGCCCTCCCCGAGGGCACTCCGCAGAATCCGGGGGTGCTCGGCGGCATCCTGATCGGGCTGCTGACGGCGGTCGTCTGGCAGCGTTTCCACCGGACCAGGCTGGTGGACTGGCTCGGTTTCTTCAACGGCCGGCGGCTGGTGCCGATCATGATGGCGTTCCTGTGCGTCGTCCTGGGCGTGCTGTTCGGTCTGCTGTGGGAGCCGGTCGGTGACGGGCTGACCTGGTTCTCGAAGCAGCTGATCGGTCTCGGGGCGTGGGGCGCCGGCATCTTCGGCCTTGCGAACCGGCTGCTCATCCCCATCGGCATGCACCAGTTCCTGAACACCTTCTTCTGGTTCCAGGCGGGCGAGTTCAGAACGCCGGACGGCAAGGTCGTGCAGGGGGACCTGACGCGGTTCTTCGCCGAGGACCCGTCGGCGGGGCAGTTCATGTCGGGCTTCTTCCCGATCATGATGTTCGGACTGCCCGCGGCGGCTCTGGCCATCGCGCACTGTGCGCGGCCCGAGCGGCGCAAGGAGGTGACGGGCCTGATGGTGTCCGTCGCGCTCACGTCGTTCGTCACGGGCGTGACCGAGCCGCTGGAGTTCTCCTTCATGTTCGCGGCGCCGCTGCTGTACGGCCTGCACGCCCTGCTGACGGGGGCGTCGATGGCGATCACCTGGGCGCTCGGGGTGCATACGGGGTTCAGCTTCTCCGCCGGTCTGATCGACTACGTCGTGAACTGGCATCTGGGCACCAAGCCATGGCTGGTCATCCCGATCGGGCTCTGCTTCGCGGTCGTGTACTACCTCGTCTTCCGCTTGGCGATCACGAAGCTCAACATCCCGACGCCGGGCCGCGAGCCTCCGGAGGTGGAGGCGGGGGTCGAGCGGGACGCCACCAAGCCGTAGCGCCTGCCCGAACAGCGGGAGCAGGGGGAGCGAAGGCCCTCGGATCTGTCCGGTCCGGGGGCCTTTGCCGTGTGCGGGCGGATGTGTCCGGGAGCACGGAATCGAGGGTTCCTTATCCATCCTTCACCGTGCTAAAACTGGTCTACACCACTGAGTGGTGTAGACCATGCGACCTTCGTCGCGTGCCCCCGGAGACGCCGCCGTCCCACTTCAATGTCCCCTGGCGGCGCCTTGCCTCATGGAGGAAGTTGATGAGTACGGCCACCGCCACGGCGGCCCCCGCGAAGAAGCGGGGCGCCGGCCTGTTCCAGGGCCTGCAGAAGATCGGCCGCAGCTTGCAGCTGCCGATCGCCGTTCTGCCCGCCGCGGGCATTCTGCTCCGTCTCGGGCAGGACGACGCTTTCGGCAAGGACGGTCTGGGATGGAACAAGGTCGCCTCCGTCTTCGCGACGGCCGGTGACGCGGTCTTCGCCAACCTGCCGCTGCTGTTCTGCGTCGGAATCGCGATCGGGTTCGCCAAGAAGGCCGACGGCTCCACGGCGCTCGCCGCGCTCGTCGGATTCCTCGTCTACAAGAACGTCCTGACCGCCTTCCCCGTGACCGAGGCCAAGATCCAGGAGGGCGCCGACGTCGCGGCGACGTACAACGACCCGAAGGTCTTCGGCGGCATCATCATGGGTCTGCTGGCCGCCGTCATCTGGCAGCGGTACCACCGCAAGAAGCTGGTCGACTGGCTCGGCTTCTTCAACGGCCGCCGCCTGGTCCCGATCATCATGGCCTTCGTCGGCACCGCGATGGGTGTTCTGTTCGGTCTGGTCTGGGAGCCGATCGGTGAGGTCATCACCAACTTCGGCGAGTGGATGACGGGACTCGGCGCGGCCGGCGCCGGCATCTTCGGCCTGATCAACCGTGGTCTGCTGCCGATCGGCATGCACCAGTTCGTCAACACGGTGGCCTGGCAGGAGATCGGCTCCTACAAGGACTCCGCCGGTGCGATGTGGCACGGCGATCTGCCGCGCTTCTTCCACGGCGACCCCACCGCCGGTCAGTTCATGTCGGGCTTCTTCCCGATCATGATGTTCGCGCTGCCGGCCGCCGCGCTCGCCATCGCGCACACCGCCCGCCCCGAGCGCCGCAAGGCCGTCCTCGGCATGATGATGTCGCTCGCGCTGACCTCGTTCGTGACCGGCATCACGGAACCGATCGAGTTCGCGTTCATGTTCATCGCACCGGTGCTGTACGCGATCCACGCCGTCCTCACCGCCATCTCGATGGCGCTGACCTGGGCGCTCGGCGTGCACCACGGCTTCAGCTTCTCCGCCGGCGCGATCGACTACTTCCTGAACTGGGGCCTGGCCACCAAGCCATGGATGATCATTCCGATCGGTCTCGCCTTCGCGGTGATCTACTACACGGTCTTCCGCTTCGCGATCGTCAAGTTCAACCTCACCACCCCGGGCCGCGAGCCCGAGGAAGAGGTCGAGGACCTGACGAAGGCGTAAGCCCCGTGTGAGGTGCAGAGGGCCCCGGACCGCAGCTGCGGTCCGGGGCCCTCCTTGCGTTTCGCGGAACGTTTCGCCGCGTCAGACCTCGTACTCCGCGCCCGCGACGGCCAGTTCCGCCGGCCCGTCGTACACCGCGCGCGCGTCGGCCAGGTTGACCTCCGCGTCCGTCCACGGCGGGATGTGCGTGAGGACCAGCCGGCCGACGCCCGCCCGTGCGGCCTCCTCGCCCGCCTCGCGGCCGTTGAGGTGGAGGCCCGGAATGTCCTCCTTGCCGTACGTGAACGACGCCTCGCACAGGAACAGGTCGACGCCGTCGGCCAGTTCGCTCAGGGCGGGGCAGGTCCCGGTGTCGCCGGAGTACGCGAGGGACCTGCCGCCGTGCTCGACGCGGATGCCGTACGTCTCGACCGGGTGGCGGACCTTCTCCGTACGGACCGAGAAGGGGCCGATGTCGAACGTGCCCGATGTGAGCGTGCGGAAGTCGAAGACCTCGGCCATCGACTTCTCGGTGGGGGTGTCGGCGTACGCCGTGGTGAGGCGCTGCTCGGTGCCCTCGGGGCCGTACACGGGGATCGCCGGGGCGCGGCCCCCTTCGTGCCGGTAGTAGCGCGCGACGAAGTAGCCGCACATGTCGATGCAGTGGTCGGCGTGGAGGTGGCTGAGGAAGACAGCGTCGATGTCGTAGAGACCGACGTGGCGCTGCAGCTCGCCAAGGGCGCCGTTGCCCAGGTCGAGGAGCAGCCGGAAGCCGTCGGCCTCGACGAGGTAGCTCGAGCAGGCCGATTCCGCGGACGGGAACGACCCTGAGCAGCCGACGACGGTGAGCTTCATGGAGCGTGAACCTCCGTAGCAGGGACGGGGAGGGTTCGTGCGGGTTCGTCGAGCGTAAGGCGCGAAAGTCCCGGTCGCTCCTTGATGGCGGGGCGTTGTGGGGGAACTCACCTGCACTGTCACTGATTCGGGCGGAGCGCGCGCCGGGCGGTGCGCCGGTACCGTCGGGGACATGGACACGTCGTGGTGGGTGGCGCTGGTCGCCGTCGTGGTGCTCGCTCTGGTGGGCGGCTCTCGTCGACGGGCGGGGGCGCGGGCGGCGGCCGGGCGGGCGTGCGCGGGGGCGTTCGGGCGGCCGTGCGAATGAGCGTACGAACGGGCGTGCTGATGGGCGTACGCGTCCGCCGAAGGGGCCGCGCGGGCCTCGCGGGCCCGGCCGGAGCGGGCCGGAGCGGGCGCCGCGGGCGGGTGAGATCTGGTGGGCGGACGTGCCGTACGAGGACGGGCCCGGGTCGAAGGACCGGCCCTGTCTGGTGTTGTCCGTACGGGGTGACAGCGCTCTGATCGCGAAGATCACCAGCAAGTTCCACGACGAGCGGCCCGGGGTGATCGCGTTGCCGCCGGGGTCGGTCGGGGACGCGCGGGGGCGGCCGAGCTTCCTGGAGACGGACGAGCTGCGGGATGTGGGGGTGCGGGGGTTCGGCGCCGGGTGGGGGTCGCGGATCCCCGGGTCTGGGAGCAGGTCCGGCATCTGGCGCGGTGAGGCGTGGCCCGCGGGCGGCGCTGCGCGGTGTCGGCCGGGGCTGCGCTCCTCGGACTCCCCCGGGGGGCTGAATGCGCCGTACCGGGAGAGTCCGGTGCGGCCGCATCGAGCCCGTACCGCGATGGAGACCATCGCCCGTCGCGGGCACGTGCCCCTACGCCCAGAGCTGGCCCTGCAGGGTTTCGATCGCCGCCTCGGTGGTGGGCGCGGTGTAGACGCCCGTGGACAGGTACTTCCAGCCGCCGTCCGCGACGACGAACACGATGTCCGCCGGCTCGCCCGCCTTGACCGCCTTCCTGCCCATGCCGATCGCGGCGTGCAGCGCCGCCCCCGTGGAGACGCCCGCGAAGATTCCTTCCTGCTGGAGGAGTTCGCGGGTGCGCGTCACGGCGTCGGCCGAGCCGACCGAGAAGCGGGTGGTGAGGACGGAGGCGTCGTACAGCTCGGGGACGAAGCCCTCGTCGAGGTTGCGCAGGCCGTAGACCAGGTCGTCGTAGCGCGGCTCGGCAGCGACGATCTTGATGTCCGGCTTGTGTTCGCGCAGGTAGCGGCCCACGCCCATGAGCGTGCCCGTGGTGCCCAGGCCCGCCACGAAGTGGGTGATGGACGGGAGGTCGGTGAGGATCTCCGGGCCCGTGGTCGCGTAGTGCGCGCCCGCGTTGTCCGGGTTGCCGTACTGGTAGAGCATCACCCAGGAGGGGTTCTCCGCGGAGAGCTCCTTGGCGACCCGTACGGCCGTGTTGGAGCCGCCCGCCGCCGGGGACGAGATGATCCTCGCGCCCCACATGGCGAGCAGGTCGCGCCGCTCCTGGGAGGTGTTCTCCGGCATGACGCACACGATGTCGTAGCCCTTGAGGCGGGCCGCCATCGCGAGCGAGATGCCGGTGTTGCCGCTGGTGGGCTCCAGGATGGTGCAGCCGGGCGTCAACCGGCCGTCCTTCTCGGCCTGTTCGACCATGTGGAGCGCGGGGCGGTCCTTGATCGAGCCGGTGGGGTTGCGGTCCTCCAGCTTGGCCCAGATGCGGACGTCGTCGGAGGGGGACAGCCGCGGGAGGCGGACGAGCGGCGTGTTGCCGACCGCCGCCAGCGGGGAGTCGTACCGCATCAGACCATGCCGCCGGCGACGGCCGGGAGGATGGTGACGCTGTCGCCGTCGGCGAGCTTGGTGTCGATGCCGTCGAGGAAGCGGACGTCCTCGTCGTTGAGGTAGACGTTCACGAAGCGGCGCAGCTGGCCGCCGTCGACGATGCGCTCCTGGATGCCGGTGTGGCGGGACTCCAGGTCCGCGAAGAGGCCGGCGAGGGTGTCGCCGTTGCCTTCGACGGCCTTGGCGCCGTCGGTGTAGGTGCGGAGGATGGTCGGGATGCGGACCTCGATGGCCATGGCTTTCGACTCCTGTCAGGAGGGTGGCGTGAAAGGCGCGCGGCAGTCAGTCCCCCGCGCAGGGGCGTGCGTGTGCTCGATGGGGCCCGCGGCTCAGGCGGCGGCCGTACAGATCGCGCTGGCGAGCCGGCACAGGTCGACGTGCAGGCGCGCCACGAGCAGCACGGTGCTCGGCGTCGTCTCACTCACGTCGTGGGGAACCATGCGGTCATCGTATAGATTCCCGGCCCCTTTCCCGGCATGCGATCTCACATGGTGGCCGAAAAGCGTTCGACAGGTGGACGGAGCCTGGGCGGCGGGTGGTGGGCGACGGCCGGGACGCCGGCCGCCGGACGGGTGCTGACCTCGGTCGATACGCCGTGGACGGTGCGCAGGAGGCCGGTGGTGAGGACCTCTTCCGGGGGCCGGACTCGACGGCGTGGCCCGGTCCAGGGCGCAGACGCGGTCGCAGTCGTACGGGGCGGGGTTCAGGTCGTGGGGAGGGCGAGGAGGCCGGTGGGGCCCAAGTCGCGGACGAGGTCGAGGCCGAGGCCGAGGCCGCGGACGAGGGCGAGGGCGAGGCCGAGGGTGCGGACGAGGGCGAGGGTGGTGGCGGTGGCGGTGGCGCCCTCCTCCCCCGCCAGGAGGAGGGCGGGCGG
>RHMC01000049.1 GCA_003719395.1 Streptomyces altiplanensis | reverse complement strand
GAGGGGGGAAGAGAAGAAACGTTCCTTCACGAGGCCGCGTGGCAGTGGGCCCCGCCGAAGCCGAGATGAGACGGTTGCGCGCGCGGCCCATCAGCTCTTCGCGCTCGTCCTCGGTCAGTCCGCCCCACACGCCGTAGGGCTCACGCACCGCAAGAGCGTGCGCCGCGCACTCCGCGCGCACCGGGCACCTCATGCAGACCTCCTTAGCCGAGTTCTCACGCGCACTCCGTGCCGCGCCCCGCTCCCCCTCCGGGTGGAAGAAGAGCGAGCTGTCCACCCCACGGCACGCTGCGAGCAGCTGCCAGTCCCACAGATCGGCGTTGGGTCCGGGAAGGCGGGAGAAATCTGCCATTGCTTGTCCCCTTGCATCGATGCATCGAGAGTGCTCTGGACTTGAGGCGGCATCCACTGGTGTAAGCAGATGTAAATATGACTCATTGCGAATCTAGCCACAGACACCAGCAAAACGGAAGAAAAGCCGCTAAATGGGGCATAGCTTTACTTAGAAGACATGGCAACCCCTGATGCGCCCCTGCGCAACCGCACACTTACGTAGAGTGCCGATGGCGCCCATCCGGCCCGTAACTCTTTCGAGTGACCGTCGTTGAGTGTGTGAAGCGGTTGAAGGAACAAGCGATCGGGCAAGTGCTCGGGAGCGTCAATCGCACAGGTGACGAAATACGTACCAGCCTGGAGGCTCAAGGTGACGCGCATCAGCTGCGGAGGGCGGTCATGACATCCGTCCTCGTCTGCGACGACTCCCCGCTTGCCCGAGAGGCGCTCCGCCGCGCGGTCGCGACCGTGCCCGGCGTCGAGCGCGTGACGACAGCGGCCAACGGCGAGGAAGTCCTCCGCCGCTGGGGCGCCGACCGCTCGGACCTGATTCTGATGGATGTGCGCATGCCCGGTCTGGGCGGCGTCGAGACCGTGCGCCGGCTGCTCTCCGCGGACCCGGGCGCCCGGATCATCATGCTCACGGTCGCCGAGGACCTCGACGGGGTCGCGCTCGCGGTCGCCGCCGGCGCCCGCGGCTACCTGCTCAAGGAACGCCTCGCGCGCCGAACTGCGGGCGACGTGACCCAGGCGCTCGCCGACCCGACCTGGCGGCTCGCCCCGCGCCGGCTCAGGTCGGCCGAGATGGGCGCGGCCCCGACGCTCACGGCGCGTGAGATCCAGGTGCTCGAAGGCATGAGCCACGGACGCTCCAACGCCGAGATCGGCCGTGAGCTCTTCCTCTCGGAGGACACGGTCAAGACACACGCCCGGCGGCTCTTCAAGAAACTCGGCGCCTCGGACCGGGCGCACGCGGTCGCGCTCGGATTCCGCTGGGGCCTGGTCCGATAGGACCCGGCCGGTGCGCTCTCGCGCGGCTGCCACGTTCCCCGTCCGTCCTCCGGCGGACGGGGTGACGGACGCCCGGGCCCCTTTCCGTCGCCGATGCCGCATCCTTGGGGGGTGGAAGAGTTCCTCAGGGACGATTCGGTCGAGCGGGAGGGGAGGGGCAGGAGATGAGTTCCGGCGTACCCGCTCATAACGCTTCAGTGCACAACTACGGACGTGGTGCCGCGAATGACCCGGCGCCAAGGCACCATGGACCGATGCGCGACGACGAGACGACGGTGATCGGTGCCCTCGTCCGGCGTGCGGTCGAGGGCGACGAGCAGGCCACGCACGATCTCCTGGCCCGGGTCCACCCGCTGGCCCTGCGGTACTGCCGCACCCGGCTGAGCCGGCTGCCCGGTGATGCCCGCCACTTCGTGGAGGACCTGGCGCAGGAGGTCTGCGTCGCCGTCCTGATGGCACTGCCGCGCTACAAGGACACCGGCAGGCCCTTCGAGGCGTTCGTCTTCGCCATCGCCGCCCACAAGGTTGCCGACCTCCAGCGGGCCGCCATGCGTCACCCCGGTTCGACCGCCGTGCCGTCCGACGAGATGCCGGAGCGGCCCGACGACTCCCTCGGCCCCGAGGAGCGCGCGCTGCTCAGCAGCGACGCCGAGTGGGCCAAGAAACTTCTGGCGAATCTTCCGCAGGCGCAGCGCGAGCTGCTGGTCCTGCGGGTCGCGGTGGGCCTGACCGCCGAGGAGACCGGGCAGATGCTGGGCATGTCGCCCGGCGCCGTCCGGGTCGCGCAGCACCGCGCGCTCAGCAGGCTGCGGGCCCTCGCCGGGCAGTAGCCGGACGGCTCTTCGCGCGCCCGCCTGCCGTATGAATGTACGAATTCCACGGGTGATCTTGGTCGTGGAATGAGACACCCCGCGATCCCGTTAGCATGGACATCCGCGCCGAGCAAGACCATTTGGGAAGGTGTCAGGCATGACTGCCAACGTCGATGGAGTGCCCGAGAAGTTCGCGATGCTCGGGCTGACCTACGACGACGTGCTGCTGCTGCCCGGCGCGTCGGACATGGCCCCCGACCAGATCGACACCTCCTCGTACATTTCGAAGAACGTCCGGGTGAACGTCCCGCTGCTGTCCGCCGCGATGGACAAGGTCACCGAGTCGCGCATGGCCATCGCCATGGCCCGTCAGGGCGGCGTCGGTGTCCTGCACCGCAACCTCTCGATCGCCGACCAGGCCAACCAGGTCGACCTCGTCAAGCGCTCCGAGTCCGGCATGGTGACCGACCCGATCACCGTGCGCCCGGACACCACGCTCGGCGAGGCCGACGAGCTGTGCGCCAAGTTCCGCATCAGCGGCGTGCCGGTGACCGACCCGGCGGGCAAGCTCCTCGGCATCGTCACCAACCGTGACATGGCCTTCGAGACCGACCGCTCCCGTCAGGTCCGCGAGATCATGACGCCGATGCCGCTGGTCACGGGCAAGGTCGGCATCTCCCGCGTCGACGCGGTCCAGCTGCTGCGCCGCCACAAGATCGAGAAGCTTCCGCTGGTCGACGACGCGGGCATCCTCAAGGGCCTCATCACGGTCAAGGACTTCGTCAAGGCCGAGAAGTACCCGAACGCCGCCAAGGACGCCGAGGGCCGGCTGCTCGTCGGTGCGGCCGTGGGTGTCGCCGGCGACGCGTACGAGCGTGCCCAGGCGCTGATCGAGGCGGGCGTCGACTTCATCGTCGTCGACACCGCGCACGGCCACTCCCGGCTCGTGCGCGACATGGTCGCCAAGATCAAGTCGAACTCCACGGTCGACGTCATCGGCGGCAACGTCGCCACCCGCGACGGCGCCCAGGCGCTCATCGACGCCGGCTGCGACGGCATCAAGGTCGGTGTCGGCCCCGGCTCCATCTGTACGACCCGCGTGGTCGCCGGCATCGGCGTGCCGCAGGTCACCGCGATCTACGAGGCCTCGCTCGCCGCGAAGGCGGCCGGTGTGCCGGTCATCGGTGACGGCGGCCTCCAGTACTCCGGCGACATCGCGAAGGCGATCGTCGCGGGCGCCGACACGGTGATGCTCGGCTCGCTGCTCGCGGGCTGCGAGGAGTCGCCGGGCGAGCTGATGTTCATCAACGGCAAGCAGTTCAAGTCGTACCGCGGCATGGGCTCCCTGGGCGCGATGCAGTCCCGCGGCCAGGCCAAGTCGTACTCCAAGGACCGGTACTTCCAGGAGGGCGTCGGCGCCGACGACAAGCTCGTGCCCGAGGGCATCGAGGGCCAGGTGCCCTACCGGGGCCCGCTGTCCGCCGTCGTGCACCAGCTCGCGGGCGGCCTGCGCCAGTCGATGTTCTACGTCGGCGGCCGCACGATCCCGGAGCTCCAGCAGAACGGCCGGTTCGTCCGGATCACCTCGGCGGGCCTCAAGGAGAGCCACCCGCACGACATCCAGATGACGGTCGAGGCGCCGAACTACAGCAGGAAGTAACACGCGGTAACACCGACGCGCGCGCAGGGGCGGCCCCGGAATTTCGCCGGGCCGCCCCTGGCGCGTGTGTCGGGGATACTGGAACGGCATACCAAGAGGGAAAGGCCACACACGTGACTGAGATCGAGATCGGGCGCGGCAAGCGCGGCCGCAGGGCGTACGCGTTCGACGACATCGCCATCGTGCCGAGCCGGCGCACCCGGGACCCGAAGGAGGTCTCGATCGCCTGGCAGATCGACGCCTACCGTTTCGAGCTGCCCTTCCTGGCCGCTCCGATGGACTCGGTCGTCTCGCCCAAGACCGCCATCCGCATCGGTGAGCTGGGCGGCCTGGGCGTACTGAACCTCGAAGGTCTGTGGACGCGGTACGAGGACCCGGAGCCGCTGCTCCAGGAGATCGCGGAGCTCGACGACGAGACCGCGACCCGCCGTCTCCAGGAGATCTACGCCGCTCCCATCCAGGCGGACCTGATCGGGCAGCGCATCAAGGAGGTGCGCGACTCGGGCGTGGTCACCGCCGCCGCGCTGTCTCCGCAGCGTACGGCCGAGTTCTCCAAGGCCGTCGTGGACGCCGGTGTCGACATCTTCGTGATCCGCGGGACCACGGTCTCCGCCGAGCACGTGTCGGGCGCCGCCGAGCCGCTGAACCTCAAGCAGTTCATCTACGAGCTCGACGTCCCGGTCATCGTGGGCGGTTGCGCGACGTACACCGCCGCGCTGCACCTGATGCGCACCGGCGCGGCCGGCGTCCTCGTCGGCTTCGGCGGCGGCGCCGCGCACACCACGCGCAACGTGCTGGGCATCCAGGTCCCGATGGCCACCGCCGTCGCCGACGTGGCCGCGGCCCGCCGCGACTACATGGACGAGTCCGGCGGCCGGTACGTGCACGTCATCGCCGACGGCGGCGTCGGCTGGTCCGGCGACCTGCCGAAGGCCATCGCCTGCGGCGCGGACGCCGTGATGATGGGCTCGCCGCTGGCCCGCGCGACGGACGCGCCGGGGCGCGGCCACCACTGGGGCATGGAGGCCGTCCACGAGGACGTGCCGCGCGGAAAGCGCATGGACCTGGGTGCGGTCGGCACGACCGAGGAGATCCTCCTCGGCCCGTCGCACACCCCGGACGGCTCGATGAACCTGTTCGGCGCGCTGCGCCGCTCGATGGCGACCACGGGCTACAGCGAGCTCAAGGAGTTCCAGCGCGTCGAGGTGACGGTCTCCCCGGCCGAGCACAAGCGCTGACCCCTGCCCGTACGGGTCCGGCACTTCGCCCCGCCGGGTTTTCGGGCGGGGCGAAGGGCCGGGCGGCCCCGCTTCTTCCCGCCCCGCTTCTTCCCGGAGGGCGTGTGCTTTGATCTTCGCGCGGCCGGACCGGCCGCCCGAAGATCAACCTGGGGGGTTGTGTCTTGCGCAAGTTTTCCCTGGTGACCGCCGGCATGTGCGCGGCCACTGTTCTGAGCTTCACCGGCATCGCTCCGGCCACGGCCGTGGAGCCGCAGCCGGCGGACCGTACGACCGCGGACTTCGACGGGGACGGCTACCCCGACCTCGCGATCAGCGCGGAATCCGCCACCGTCGCCGGCCTGAAGAAGGCCGGCGGCATCTCCGTCGTGTACGGATCGGCCACCGGTCCGGAACTCGGCACCGCCGCCTTTCTCACCCAGGCCACGCCCGGCGTCCCCGGCGAGCCGGCCGCGGACCGCAGGTGGGGCCACCTCGGGGGCCACGGTGACGTGGACGGGGACGGCTACGACGACCAGATCGTCACGCGACGGCTCCGGCGTCCTCGTCTTCTGGGGCGGCGCGCAGGGCGTCACCGCACCGGCCACCACGGTGACGACCGGCTCCGGGGACGCCGCGACCGCGCCCCGGCTGTTCAACTCCAGCACCGGAGTCGGCGACGTCACGGGCGACGGCGTCGCGACATCGTCGTGCCGGCGGCCGTCGGCGAGCACCCCGGCACGAAGTACGGCATGGTCGTCGTGCGCGGCCCGGTCAGCCGTTCCACGGGCAAGCCGTCGGCCGTGCGGTTCCGCGACACCCCGGCCGAGGACGGCCACAGCGTCAACCACGTCCACGTCGGCGACATGACCGGCGACGGCGTCCGGGACGTCGTGGCCCACGGCACCGCCACCGGCGACATGTCCCGGACCGGGGGTTCCGTCCTCAGGGGCACGGCCTCGGGCCTCGTCCGGGGCGGCGCGGTCACCTCCGGCTGGAACGGCTCCTTCGGCGACCTGAACAAGGACGGCTACCAGGACTTCGTCGGCGGCGGCCCCGACCGGAGCGCCGACGCGCTCGGGGGCAGGATCTTCGTCACGTACGGCGGCCCGGAGGGCGTCAGCACGACGCTGCCCGGCCGGACGTACACGCAGAAGAGCACGGGCGTGCCCGGGGTGGACGAGGAGAAGGACCGCTGGGGCTCGGACGTGTCCGTGGCCGACACCGACCAGGACGGTTACGCCGACATCGTCGTCGGCGCCGACTGGGAGACCGGCAGCGACGCGGCCGTCACGGCCAGTGGGGCGATCACCGTCCTGCGCGGCAGCGCCACCGGAGTCACCACCACGGGTGCGAAGTCCTTCACGCAGAACTCGGCGGGGATTCCCAGCACGTCGGAGACCGCCGACCACTTCGGATCGGCGGTCCGTGTCGTCGACACCGACCGGGACGGCACGCCCGAGGTCTACGTCGGCGGCAACGGCGAGGACGGCTTCAAGGGCAGGGTCTGGAAGCTGAGGACGGACACCTCGGGCCTCACCGGCGCCGGCGCCACCAGCTTCAACCTCGCCGGCCTCGGCGGCCCCGCCGGCGGCGCCAACTTCGGGTTCCACTTCAGCGGCTGACCGGCTGACCGGCTGACCGGTTCTCCGGCCGGCCGCCCCGCGCGGCTTCGCGGCCACCGCCTCCTCGGCGTCAGAGGCGGTGGCCCCGCGCCCGTCGGGTCGCGCCCCGGGTGTCGAGGAGGAGCTGGGCCTTCACCGCGAGGGCCTGGAGGTCGTACGTGCGGTGGTTCTGCAGGAGCACGGTCAGGTCGGCGTTGGCGGCGGCCTCGTAGAGGGAGTCGGCGCGGGGGACCGGGACGTCCCGGACGCGCCAGTGGGGGACGTGCGGGTCGTGGTAGCCGACCTGGGCGCCCAGGTCCATCAGGCGGTGGCGATCTCCTGCGGCGGGGGCGCCCTGCTGATCGGCCAGGTCCGGTTTGTAGGTGACGCCGAGGAGCAGGACGCGGGCGCCGCGGGCGGACTTGCCGTGCTCGTTGAGGAGCGTGGCGCAGCGCTGGATGACGTACTGCGGCATGCGGTCGTTGATCTCCTGCGCGAGGCCGACCATGCGCAGCGGGTGGCCGGGGGTGGCGCTGCTGTGCGGGATGTAGTTCGGGTCGACGGGAACGCCGTGGCCGCCGACGCCGGGGCCCGGGCGGAACGACTGGAAGCCGAAGGGCTTGGTCTCGGCGCAGCGGATGACGTCCCAGAGGTCGACGCCGAGGTCGTGGCAGAGCACGGCCATCTCGTTGACCAGCGCGATGTTCACGTGCCGGTAGTTGGTTTCGAGTACGCCGACGGTCTCGGCCTCGCGCGGGCCCCGCGCCCGGACCACCTTGTCGGTCAGTCGCCCGTAGAAGGCGGCGGCCGATTCGGTGCAGGCGGGGGTGAGGCCGCCGATGACCTGCGGGGTGCCCGCGAAGGTGTGGAGCCGGTTGCCGGGATCCACCCGACTGGGGGAGTACGCGAGGTGGAAGTCGCGGCCCGCGCGCAGCCCGGACCCCTCTTCGAGGATGGGGCGGAGGAATTCTTCCGTGGTACCGGGGTACGCGGCGGATTCGAGCAGCACCGTGGTGTGCGGGCGCAGCTGCGCCGCCAGGATCCTGGCGGCTTCACCGACGGCGCTGAGGTCGAGCGTACGGTCGGCGCCGAGCGGAGTGGGGGCGCAGATGACAGCGGTACGGACCCGGCCGAGCTCGGCCGGCGCCCTGACGGTACGGAAACCCCCGGCCAGCATGCGGCGCAGGTCGGCGGCGGTGAGGGAGCCGTCGCCCGGGGTGCGCCCCGCGGTGAGATCCGCGAGGAGGCGCGGGTCGGTGTCGTAGCCGAGGGTGTCGATGCCGGAGGCGACCGCGGCCTGGGCGAGAGGCAGGCCGAGATGGCCGAGTCCGATGACGGCGAGATCTGCGGGCATGGCGGTGGGCCGTCCTTCCCAATAGCCGGAGGGGAGGCAACGCGCAAACCCTGTGGACAGTTCGGGCGAGCGCAATGTCAGACTAGGCGTAAATATGACCGTTATGCGGCATTGTGTGCGCCCGGGGCGCGGGAGTGTTGTCCACAGGCGGTGGCTGAATGCGGGCCCTGCGGACAGAATCGAGGGGGCGGGAATGTGATCCCGACCACCCGACGACTACGGGAGGCAGCGGTGAGGACAGCGACACTGGGGCCCGCCGAGCGCGCCGAGGCGCTCGCGGCGATGGCCGAGCGTGAACTGGACGTGCTGGTCGTGGGCGCCGGTGTGGTCGGTGCGGGAACGGCCCTCGACGCCGTCACGCGCGGGCTGGCGACCGGCCTGGTCGAGGCGCGGGACTGGGCCTCGGGCACGTCGAGCCGGTCGAGCAAGCTGATCCACGGCGGGCTGCGCTATCTGGAGATGCTCGACTTCGCCCTCGTACGGGAGGCGCTGAAGGAGCGCGGGCTGCTCCTCGAACGGCTGGCGCCGCATCTGGTGAAGCCGGTGCCGTTCCTCTACCCGCTCCAGCACAAGGGGTGGGAGCGGTGGTACGCCGGGTCGGGCGTGGCGCTGTACGACGCGATGTCGGTGTCGTCCGGGCACGGGCGCGGACTGCCGATGCACCGTCACCTGACGCGCGGGCGCGCGCTGCGGGTCGCGCCCGCGCTGAAGAAGGACGCACTGGTCGGCGCGTTGCAGTACTACGACGCCCAGATGGACGACGCGCGTTACGTGACGACGCTGGTGCGCACGGCGTCGCAGTACGGCGCACAGGTCGCCAACCGGGCCCGGGTGACCGGCTTCCTGCGGGAGGGCGAACGGGTCGTCGGGGCGCGGGTGCAGGATGTCGAGGGCGGCGGGGAGTACGAGGTCCGGGCCAGGCAGGTCGTCAACGCGACCGGCGTGTGGACGGACGACACCCAGGCGCTGATCGGTGAGCGCGGGCAGTTCCACGTACGGGCGTCCAAGGGCATCCACCTGGTGGTGCCGAAGGACCGGATCCACTCGTCGACCGGACTGATCCTGCGGACCGAGAAGTCGGTGCTGTTCGTCATTCCGTGGGGGCGCCACTGGATCGTGGGGACGACCGACACGGACTGGAGCCTGGACAAGGCGCATCCGGCGGCGTCCAGCGCGGACATCGACTACCTGCTGGAGCATGTGAACGCGGTGCTGGCGGTGCCGCTGACCCGTGACGACGTCCAGGGCGTGTACGCCGGCCTGCGGCCGCTGCTGGCCGGGGAGTCGGACGCCACCAGCAAGCTCTCGCGCGAGCACACGGTGGCGCATCCGGTGCCGGGGCTCGTCGTGGTCGCGGGCGGCAAGTACACGACGTACCGCGTGATGGCGAAGGACGCCGTGGACGAGGCGGTGCACGCCCTCGACCAGCGGGTCGCCGCGTGCGTGACGGAGGACGTGCCGCTCGTCGGGGCCGAAGGGTACCGGGCGCTGTGGAACGCGCGGGCGCGGATCGCGGCGCGCACGGGACTCCATGTGGTGCGCGTGGAGCACCTGTTGAACCGGTACGGCTCGCTCACCGAGGAGCTGCTGGACCTGATCGACCGCGACCCGTCGCTGGCCGAACCGCTGAGCGCGGCGGACGACTACCTGCGGGCGGAGGTGGTCTACGCCGCCTCGCACGAGGGCGCGCGCACCTCGACGACGTACTGACCCGGCGCACGCGCATCTCCATCGAGACCTTCGACCGGGGGACGCGCAGCGCGCGCGAGTGCGCGGAGCTGATGGCGCCGGTGCTCGGGTGGGACAAGGAGCAGATCGAGAAGGAGGTCGCGCACTACGAGAAGCGGGTCGAGGCGGAGCGGGAGTCGCAGCGCCAGCCGGACGACCTGACGGCGGACGCGGCGCGGCTGGGAGCGCCGGACATCGTGCCGTTGCAGTGATCCGGCCACGGGCGGGGAACCCGACTCCGGTGCGGGGAGATTCGGTGCAGCTGCCCTGACACTGCTGTGAACTGGGAGTGGTCCCTTTTGTCGGTGCTGCGGAGAGAGGCCGACGACCCGGGACCACGATCGGTCGCGCAGTGAGGGACAATGATTGCTCTGCCAGGGCGGGTTACTGCATCACCCTGGAACGCAGCCATCGCGGGCGAAGATCAGGGATCGCAGAGGGGACGCATGTCGGAGGCGGAGCAGTCCAAGGACACCAAGGGGCGTCTTCTCGCCGGGCGGTACCGGCTCGGAGAGGTGCTCGGCCGGGGCGGCATGGGCACGGTCTGGCGCGCCGTCGACGAGACGCTGGGCCGCACCGTCGCCGTGAAGGAACTGCGCTTCCCCACGAGCATCGACGACGAGGAGAAGCGCCGGCTCATCACGCGCACGCTGCGTGAGGCGAAGGCGATCGCCCGGATCCGCAACAACGGCGCCGTGACCGTCTACGACGTGGTCGACGAGGACGACCGGCCGTGGATCGTCATGGAGCTGATCGAGGGCAAGTCGCTCGCCGAAGCCGTGCGCGAGGACGGGGTGCTGACGCCGCGTCGCGCCGCCGAGGTGGGCCTCGCCATTCTCGACGTCCTGCGCGCCGCGCACCGCGAGGGCATCCTGCACCGCGATGTGAAGCCGTCCAACGTGCTGATCTCCGAGGACGGCCGGGTCGTGCTGACCGACTTCGGTATCGCCCAGGTCGAGGGCGACCCGTCGATCACCTCGACCGGCATGCTGGTGGGCGCCCCTTCGTACATCTCGCCGGAGCGGGCCCGTGGTCACAAGCCGGGCCCGGCCGCCGACCTGTGGTCGCTGGGCGGCCTGCTGTACGCGTCGGTGGAGGGCACCCCGCCGTACGACAAGGGGTCCGCGATCGCGACCCTCACGGCCGTGATGACCGAGCCGCTCGACCCGCCCAAGAACGCGGGACCGCTGGAAGAGGTGATCTACGGCCTGCTGGCCAAGGACCCCGGCCAGCGGCTCGACGAGGCGGGCGCGCGGGCGCTCCTCAACGATGTGCTCAGCCTGCCCGACAAGCCGGCCGAGCCCGAGCCGTCGCCGGAGGCGACGCGGGTGGTGGCTCTGCCGCCCGTGCCCGAGGACGTGCTCAGCGCGGTGCGGCCGCCCAGGAACGACGAGGCGACGGACGCCGGCGAGCGGGTGCGGGGCGCGCTGAAGTCCGTGCGCAACGCGGCGGCGGCCCAGTCCGCCAAGCAGAAGCAGGCCGCGCAGGCCCGGACCGGGGAGGCGCAGCAGTCGCCGTCCGCGCCGGGTCCGAGGCCGCCGGAGCGGGCCTCGCTGACCGATGTCGTACCGCGGCGCACGCTGGTCCTCGTGGCGGTGGTCGCGGCGCTCGCCGTGATCGGTACCGTGCTCGCCGTCGCACTGAGCAGTGGCCCCGACGACAGCACGCAGGGCAAGTCCAAGGACGGGACGTCCGCTTCGAGCGGTGCCACGGCCGGCGACGACGCCAAGGACGGCGAAAGCACGGGCACGGGAACGGACGGCGGGAAGGGCAAGGAGCAGGGGCAGACCCCGAGCGACGGCCAGAGCCGGTCCGAGGACTCCGGCAAGGACGAGGGCAAGGGCGACGACAGCCAGGATCCGGGCAAGTCCGGGACGGACGGTCCGTCGAAGGACGGCGGGCTGCCCGACGGGTACGTGAAGGTCAGCGACGACCGGTTCCACTTCACCATGGCGATGCCCGAGGGGTTCGAACGCAACCGCATAGCGGGCCAGAACTCCGGTGGTGAGTACAACAAGGACGGCGGATACCCGAGCGTCCAGGTCGACTTCACCGGCAGTCCGGGGGGCGACGCGCGGGCTGCCTGGGCCGCGGCCGTGGTCGGCACCAAGGCGGCCAGCAACAACTACAAGCACATCGCGATACGACGCGTCGACTACAACGGTTACCCGACCGCCGCCGACTGGGAGTTCGAGCGCGACAGCCGGGGGATGCGGACGCATGTGCTCAACCGGGGCTTCAAGGTGGACGCGAGGCGCGGTTACTCCATCATGGTGACCTGCAAGGCGAGCGAGTGGAACGGCGACGAGTGTCGGACGCTGCGCGAGACCGCGTTCGACACGTTCGCACCGAAGGACTGACGGACTGGACGGCCGGGTTGCCCGGACCCGGCCGCGCGGCCGGTCCCAGCCACGTATCGTGAGAGCTCGTGGACTGACCGTACGCGACCGGAATTGACGACTTGATGCGGTCAGACTGGCCGGGGGAACAGCGCGCTCTGGGGAGGCGTCGTGGACGACTACGCGGGACGGGTACTTGCCGACCGCTACCGCCTTCCGTTGCCGCCTTCCGACGCGTACGAACTGGTCGAGACCAGGGCCTTCGACACCTACAGCGGTCAGGAAGTCCTGGTTCGCCAGGTGCCGTTGCCCGAGGTCGTGGACGCGGAGTTCCTGGACGGCGAGGGCAGTGGCGGGGCGGCGCAGCAGCATGCCGCCGGGCGCGCGACGCGGCGGCCGGCCGACCCCGCCGTGCGGCGGGCCGTCGAGGCGGCGCAGGCCGCCGCGCAGATCCCCGACCACCCCAGACTCGACCAGGTCTTCGACGTCTTCGCCGAGGGCGGCTCGCTCTGGATCGTGAGCGAACTGGTGGCGGCGCGGCCGCTGGCGGCTCTGCTCGCCGAGAAGCCCCTGAATCCCTACCGGGCCGCGGAGATCGCCTCCGACGTGCTGACCGCGCTGCGGGTGCTGCACGCGCACGGCTGGACCCACCGGAACATCACCGTCCGTACGGTGCTCGTCTGCGACGACGGCCGCATCGTCCTGACCGGGCTCGCGGCCGGCGCGGCGGAGGAGGCGCTCTGCGGGTACGCCCCCGTGCCGGTGCCGGCGGAGCCGGCGGTGGACGCGGAGGAGAGCGACGGCGGTTGGGGCGACGCCGGTCCTTCGGGGCACGGGGCGGCCGGAGGCGGCGGTGGGGCGGAGGTCACGCCGTACGGTCCCGGTTCGGCGCCGCGCCTGGCTCTGCCCATGCCCCCCATGCGCGCACCGCCGCTGCGGCCGGAGGGGGGAACGCCGCCGCCGAGGTCCGCGCCGCCCGCGCCGGGGCGATAGCGGCGTACCGCGCGGGAGCCCGTGCGGCGGCCCGGGTCACCGAGGAGCAGCACCCGGGCGGCGGGGCGCGCCCGCTCCCGGCGCAGCGCGCGATGCCCGAGCCCGGCCGCGGGCTCGCGGGCGATCAGCCCGTACGTCGACCCCGGCCTCGACCCCATGTCCGGACCCGCGCCCGCCGGGCACCCGGAGCCGGGCGGTGACCGGCACGGCGCGACCCCCCGGTGCCGGAACAGGTGACGCCATGCGTGCCGTCGGCCTGCGACGCGGCCAGACACAGGGTCATGCGCAGGGCCAAGGCCAGGGCCAGGCACAGGGGCATGCGCAGAGCGGCCGGGCCCAGGAAGGAGCCAGCAGCTGGGACGAGTTCGTGGCGGGCGGGCAGGCCCCCGCGTACCGCGGGCCGCCACCCCGCTCGCCGCCGAGCGCGCCCGGCAGGCGCGGATCGCCGTCGTCGGCGCCGTCACCGAGCGCTGGGCCCCCGAACAGGCCGGTTCCGTCCACGAGAACTGGCAGCTCGCCCCGCCCATCGGCCCCTCGACCGACCTCTGGGCCCTGGGCGCGCTCCTCTTCCGTACCGTGCAGGGCCATGCCCCGTACCCGGAGGAGAGCGCCATAGAGCTGGTCCAGCTCGTCTGCGCCGAGCCGCCCGCCTTCGCCGAGGAGTGCGGCCCCCTGCGGCCCGTCGTCGAATCGCTGCTGCGTCAGGACCCCACCGAGCGGCCCGACTTCGAGGAGGTACGCGGCTGGCTCCGCTCGCTCGTACGGTCCGCACCCGAGCCGGATGCCGGTGCGAACGTCGTGCCGCTGCCGTCCGTCGACGCCACGCGGCTTCCGATCGTGCCGCCGCCGCGGTGAGCTCGTACGCAGGCGCCGCGCCGGGGCGGCCGACGCGCACGGACGCCACCGGCACAAGAAGACCAGGGCCGGGGGCAAGGGGGAGCCGAGAGAGCCGCGACCTCCCCGGGAGCCGCGGATCAAGGAGCCGCGGATCCAGAAGAAGCAGCGCGGCGGCCCCCGTTCGCTCGGGCGTACGCTCCTGCTCCTGATCCTCCTCGGCCTGGCCGCCGCGCTCGTCTACGCCATGGTCTTCATGCCGAAAGCCGGTGAACAGGACCGGAGCCAGGGCACCCCCGAGAACGCGGGGGACAGCAGGAGCACCGCCGCTCCCGGCTCCTCCGGCACCACCGCGCCCGCGCCGCCCGAGAAGGAGGCACCGGAGGAGGCTCCTCGGAAAACCCCGAAGACGTCCGGTGCCCAGCAGCCGCAGACCTCCGCCCCGGCCGCCGACGTCGCCGAGGGGTACGGGATCCGCAAGGATCCCGAAGGTTTCCAGACAGCCGTCGACAAGGACTGGGAGCGGCGGCCGATCAACGACGCCGGGCAGGTCCGTTACCGCGGCGGCGAATTCGAGCTGCTGATCGTCCCCGGCCGGACTCCGTCGAGGAGCAGGGCAGCGACCCGATGGACTACCAGCTCAGGAAGGAGCGGGAGCTCCAGCCCGTCAGGGACTCCTCCTGGTCCACGCAGAACGGGCTGCGCCGCATCGACGTGGGCGGGCGGGCCATGGCGGAGGGCCAGTTCACCTGGCAGGACAGCAGCGGGCGCGACGTGTACGTCCGTAACCTCGCGATGATCGTCGGCGACCGGTACCACGTCGTCCAGGTGATCGGCCCCGAGGCACAGCGCGACGAGATCACCGAGATATACGAACAGGCCACGAACGCCTACCGGGTGACGGGCTGAGCGACCCTCCCGGAGGCCGTGCCACGCGCCCGGCGACCGATCACATTGGGACACGTGAGAGGTACGAGGTTCCATGGCCGTCTTCCGCTCCGTAATCTGGCAGCCGTAGACGCGGGGCAGGAAACGTGGACCACTCACACCGCATGACCGGCGAGGCCGTGGGCGGAAGCCGCCTGGTCGCCGGGCGTTATCGCATCGGTGACCGGCTGGGCAGCGGCGGCATGGGCACCGTCTGGCAGGCGACGGACGAACTGCTCGACCGGCAGGTCGCCGTCAAGGAACTCCACTTCGGCGGCGACGAACCCGGCTCGACCGCCGCCGACGCGCAGATGCGCCGCGAGCGGGCGCTGCGGGAGGCCAGGACCGTGGCCCAGCTGGTCCACCCGCACGTGATCGTCGTGCACGACATCGTCGAGGACCCCGGCACCGGGCTGTCGTACATCATCATGGAGCTGATCGACGGCGATTCGCTCGCGGACCGCATCGCGGCCGAAGGACCCGTCGACCCCCGCGAGGCCGCGAGGATCGGCCTCGCGCTGGTCAGGGCGTTGCGCATGGCCCACGAGCGCGGCGTACTGCACCGTGACCTCAAGCCCGCCAACGTCCTGCTGGAAGCGGGCAGCGGCCGCGTCGTCCTCACCGACTTCGGGGTCGCGCGGCTCTCCGGCGGTACGACGATCACCAACGCCGGGTCCTTCGTCGGCTCTCCCGAGTACACCGCGCCCGAGCGGATGGAGGGCGTCGGCGCCGGCCCGGCGTCCGACATGTGGTCGCTCGGCGTGCTGCTGTGCATGGCGCGAGCGGCGAGTCGCCGTTCCACCGCGACTCGCTGGGCGGGGTGCTGTGCGCGGTCATGCACGACCCGATCCAGGCGCCCGTGGCCGCGGGCCCGCTGCTCCCCGTCGTGCAGCGCCTGCTGGAGCGCGACCCGGAGCGCAGGCTCGGCGCGGCCGAGACGGAGCGGCTGCTGCTCGCCTTCCTCGCCACCGGTGCGTCTCCCGAGGCGCCTTATTCGGCCACGCAGCCGAACATTGCCCTCGCCCCCGGGACGGCGCCGCGGCCCCGGGCCGGCGGCGTCCGGGGCGCGCTCGTCGGGGCGCTCTCGTGGTCGTGACGGCGGGGGCGGGCGCGGGGACCGCCGCGCTGTTCCTCGACGGCGGCGACGACGGCGGTGACGGCCTCGGCGGCAGCGGGCGTACGGACACCGCGCCCACCCGTACGGTCACCTCGACCGTGTCCGGCGGCGGAGACGGCGGGGGGCCGCCCGGCCCCTCCGGCACCGGAGCCACCGCCCGCACGCCCCCGGCCGGCTACCGCAAGGTGACCGATCCCGCGGGTTTCACGCTCGCCGTCCCCGAGGGCTACCACCGCTCGGCCGACGACGACCGGGTCTCCTACATGTCGCCGGACAAGAGCGTCAGGATCGGCGTACGCCAGCAGATCCCCGCAGCGGGCGGCCCGCTCGGCGCGATGCGGCTGGCGCACGCGAACGGTCCGCGCACCCACCCCGGATACCGCGAGGGCAAGGTCACCCGGACGACCCACAACGGATGGCCCGCAGCGCTCTGGGAGTTCAAGGCGGACGGGTTCGGGGCGGGTGACGAGGACCGGCACACGTACGAGGTCTCCTGGGAGGAGGGCAGCCTGATGTACGACGTGAGGGTCTCCGCACCGGTCGGCCGGCAGGACGAGGCGAAGCGGCACTTCGACACCGCCCTCGACTCGTTCGCCCGCGGCTGGCCCGCGAGCCGGGAACACGAGCCGGGAACATGAGTCGAAAGCAGGGGCCGGAAACACGAACCAGGAACACAACCCCTGATCAGGGGTTATGTGCCAGTGAATGCTGGCGCGGTGGTGAGGGGCTGGTGAAAAGGCGTTACCGGTGGGTACCAAAAGGCTCCCGGGAGGCTTACTCTCGCCCTCATGACGGACACGCAGGCCCCCGCGGCCGCCCTCGGTACGAACCCCCGCGCCGCCGCCCCCGCCGAGGCGCGCACCGCGGCCGATGTGGTCACTCCCGAGGTGGTCGCACAGCTCACGCGTGACGTGGTCGGCTCCGGCCGTACCGCCAACCACACCCCCTTCACCGGGGAGAAGCTGGCCGACCTGCCCGAGTCCACCCCCGAGGACGTCGCCACCGCCTTCGCGCGGGCGCGCGCCGCCCAGCCCGTCTGGGCGCCCTACCCGTCCGGCAGCGCGCCGCGGTCCTGCTCCGCTTCCACGACCTCGTCCTGGAGCGCCAGGCCGAGGTCCTCGACCTCATCCAGCTGGAGACCGGCAAGGCCCGTCTGCACGCGCACGAGGAGGTCCAGGCCGTCGCGATAGCCGCCCGCCACTACGGGCGCAAGGCCGCTTCCTACCTCAGGCCCAGGCGGCGCACCGGAGCCGTCCCGACCCTGACCAAGGTCACCGAGCTGCGCCAGCCGCGCGGAGTGGTCGGCCAGATCGCCCCCTGGAACTACCCGCTCGAACTGTCGGTCGGCGACGCGCTGCCCGCCTTCGTCTCCGGCAACGCCGTCGTGATGAAGCCCGACACCGAGACCGCGCTGACCGCCCTGTGGGCCCGCGACCTCCTCGTCGAGGCCGGTCTGCCCGCCGGGGTCTTCCAGGTGGTCCTCGGCGAAGGCCCGGTCGTCGGCCCCGAGATCGTCCAGCACGCCGACTACGTCTCCTTCACCGGCTCCACCCGCACCGGCCGCGAGGTCGCCCAGGGCGCCGCCGCCCGCCTCATCGGCGTGTCCCTCGAACTCGGCGGCAAGAACGCCATGCTGGTCCTCGCCGTCGCCGACGTCGAGAAGGCCGCGGCGGGCGCGGTCCGCGCCTGCTTCTCCTCCGCCGGACAGCTGTGCGTCTCCATCGAGCGGCTGTACGTCCACGAGTCGGTCGCCGACGACTTCGTGGCCCGGTTCGCCGCCCGTACGAAGGCGATGCGCCTCGGCACGTCCCTCGCGTACGGCGCCGACATGGGCTCGCTCGTCGGCGAGCGCCAGCTGGAGAACGTGAAGCGGCACGTCGAGGAGGCCGTCGCCAAGGGCGCCACGCTCGTCGCGGGCGGCGTCGCCCGCCCCGACATCGGCCCGCTCTTCTACGAACCGACCATCCTCGAAGGCGTCGAGGCGCCGATGGCGGTGTGCGCCGAGGAGACCTTCGGCCCGGTCGTCTCCGTCTACCGCTTCACCGACGAGGACGAGGTCGTCGAGCAGGCCAACGCCACGCCCTACGGCCTCAATTCGAGCGTCTGGACCAAGGACGGCAAGCGCGGCCACGCGATCGCCGCCCGGCTGCGCACCGGCACGGTCAACATCAACGAGGGCTACGCCCCGGCGTACGGCAGCGTCCAGGCGCCGATGGGCGGCATGAAGGAATCGGGCCTCGGCCGCCGCCACGGCTCCGAGGGCATCCTCAAGTACACCGAGGCCCAGACCGTCGCCCACCAGCGGCTGATGCCGATGGCCCCGTCCTTCGGCATGGACGACGAGAAGTACGCGGCGTTCATGAGCACCAGCCTGAAGGCGCTCAAGACCCTGCGTTTCCGCTGATCCCAGGCTTTTCCAACGAGGAGCGCCCATGTCACAGGAGAGCTCTGCCCGCAGCCGGGAGGCCGAGGCGGATTCCGCGTACGACTACGACGTCATCGTCGTCGGATCCGGCTTCGGCGGGTCCGTCTCCGCGCTGCGCCTGACGGAGAAGGGGTACCGGGTCGGCGTCCTGGAAGCGGGCCGCCGCTTCACCCGCGAGACCCTGCCCAAGACCTCCTGGGACATCAAGAACTACCTGTGGGCGCCCGCGCTCGGTCTCTTCGGCATCCAGCGCGTGCACCTGCTCGGGAACGTCATGGTCCTGGCCGGCGCGGGCGTGGGGGGCGGTTCCCTCAACTACGCCAACACGCTGTACGTGCCCCCCGCCCCCTTCTTCCAGGACCGGCAGTGGGCGGACATCACCGACTGGCAGGACGAACTGGCGCCGTACTACGACCAGGCCAAGCGCATGCTCGGGGTGCGCATGAACCCGACCATGACGCCGTCCGACGTACACCTGAAGGCCGCCGCCGAGGCCATGGGGGTGGGGAGCAGCTTCCACCTGGCACCGGTCGGTGTCTTCTACGGCGACGGCAAGGACGCCGCCGGTGATGCGAAGGCCGCGCCCGGCACGGAGGTCCCCGACCCCTACTTCGGCGGCGCGGGCCCGTCCCGCAGGGCCTGCACCGAGTGCGGCGCGTGCATGACCGGCTGCCGGCTCGGCGCGAAGAACACCCTCAACGAGAACTACCTCCACCTCGCCGAGAAGGCCGGCGCGGTCGTCCACCCGATGACCTCCGTCATCGGCCTCGCCGAGCACCCGGACGGCGGCTACCGCGTCGCCACCGTCCCCACCGACGCCCGCCGCAGGGCCGCGCCCCGCACCTGCGCGCCCGCCAGGTCGTCGTGGCCGCCGGTACGTACGGCACGCAGACCCTCCTGCACGCCATGAAGGACCGCGGCGAACTCCCCCGCATCTCCTCGAAGCTCGGCGAACTGACCCGCACCAACTCCGAGGCCCTCGTCGGCGCCCAGACCACCGACCGCCGCTACCGCAGGAAGCACGGCGCGAAGAACGGCGCGAAGAGGGCGACTTCACGCGGGGCGTCGCCATCACGTCCTCGATCCACCCCAATGCCAGCACCCACATCGAGCCCGTCCGCTACGGCCGGGGCTCCAACGCGATGGGCGCGATGTCCATCATCCAGGTGCCGTACGCCGAGAAGTTCCCCCGCGTGCTCGGCTGGCTCGGCCACGCCGCCAGGCACCCGCTGCTGACCGCCCGGTCGCTCTCCAACCACCGCTGGTCGGAGAAGACCATCATCGGCCTCGTCATGCAGTCCCTGGACAACTCCCTGACGACGTACCGCAAACCGCGCGGCATCGGAAAGGGCCTGCTCACCGCCCGCCAGGGGCACGGTGCGCCCAACCCGAAGCAGATACCCGAGGCGGCACGCGCCGCGTCGGTCCTCGCCGAGGAGATCAACGGCTTCGCGGGCAGCAACATAGGGGAGCTGATCGGCACACCGCTGACCGCGCACTTCCTCGGCGGCTGCCCGATCGGCGCCTCCCCCGAGCAGGGCGTCATCGACCCGTACCACCGGCTGTACGGGCACCCGGGCATCTCGGTCGTGGACGGCGCCGCGGTCTCCGCCAACCTGGGCGTCAACCCGTCGCTGACGATCACCGCGCAGGCCGAGCGGGCCATGTCGTACTGGCCCAACAAGGGCGAGCCGGACGTGCGCCCGAACAGCGCGGCGTACGAGCGCTCGCCGCGGTCGCGCGAAGGCGCCGGCGGTGCCGGAGGACGCCTTCGGCGCGCTGAAGCTGCCGTTCCTCGGCATACCGGCGGTCCCGCCCAAGAGCTGAGCGAGCGCCGGGCGGACAGGCAAAAGGGGCTGCACCCCCCTCCGAGTGCAGCCCCTCCTGCCGGCTCTCCACCGGTGTGTCACACCGGTTCGTTCAGGCCGTGCGCGGGCCGTGTCAGGCCTCGGAACCGGCCTTGCGGCGGCGTACGACGAACATCGCGCCGACGCCGAGCGCGACGGCCGCGCCACCCGCGAGGGCGAACATCGGCATCGCGGACGAGGAACCGGTCTCGGCGAGGCTGCCGGTCACCGGGATCTCCTTGGCGCCGCCCTGCGGCTCCTTGGGGCTGACCACGGGCTTCTCGACGGGCGGCTCGACCGGCTTGGGCCTGCCCGGGTTCTCGTTGTCGGCGCCCGGCGCGAGGACGCTGAACTCCCAGTAGCCGAGCGCGGAGCGGTAGCACTCCTCGTCGGAGTCGAGGTACGCGCCGAGGCCGAGGGCGAAGCTGTCGCCGGACGGAGCCTTCGCGTCGATGTTCACGCGCAGCTGGATGTCGACGACGTCCTTCGCGCCGAGCTCCGTCCTGCCCATGAACTCCTCGTCCTCGATGGACTTCCAGGTCTTGGTGCCCTGGTCGAGGTACTGGAGCTGCAGGTGGTTGCTCAGCCAGTCGTTCTCGTTGCCGCTCTCCGAGTAGTTGTCCACGAAGGCGATCCAGCGGACCTCGCCGAGCGCCTCGTCCGTGGTGTTGGAGGCGGTCATCCTGAAGTTGTGCCAGCCGCTGCCCGCGACGATCTTGCCGGGCAGGCCGTTGATGTCCAGCCGGAGGGCGGACGCGGCGTCGATCAGGTCGCCGTCCTCGTCGATGACCGGCTCGCAGGCCTCGAACTCGTCCTCGGGGTCCGTCGCCGGGTCCTCGTCGGGCTTGGTGCCCGGCTCGTCCTCGGGGTCGGTCCCGTCGGCCGGGTCCTCCTCCGCGTCCGGGTCGGTGTCACCGGCCGGGTCCTCGTCCGCGCCCGGGTCCGTGGCCGGGCCGGGCTCCGGGTTCTCGGCGTCGTCCGGGTCGGGCTCGCCGGCCGGGTCGGACTCCGGGGTCTCGGTGTCGGCCTGGTCGGAGCCGGTCGTCCCGTCCGGGTCGGTCGCCTCGCCCGGGTCGGTCGTCCCGGTCTGCGTGGTGGTCGCGGGGTCCCCATCGGCGTACGCGGCAGGCGCAGCCAGGAAAGCGGCAGGAGCTATGACGGCCGTCGCGGCCGCAAGGGCCATGGCGCGGCGAAGCTTCATGTAGACCTCAGAAAGTCTGGCGCACCGCGTGGCGGCGGTACGAGATGTGAGGGCCGCCGTGGATGTGGGGTGCACGGGTGGCCGTTGGTTCGCAAGGATGACCTGTGGAAGGCGTAAAGGGTTGCCCGGAATCGCACGGGTTTCCCATGTGATGTGCGCCACATCGGTCATCTGCCGGTGCCAGGCGAAGGGCCCTGCGGACCGGAGTCCGCAGGCCCGGGCGTCAGCGCCGACGTCAGCGCCGACGTCAGCGCCGACGTCAGGGCGGCGTCGGTGCTGAGGAGCGGTGCCGGGGGGCGCCGCCGGCTCGTGCGACGGAGCGGGGGTGCGGGAGCGGGTGGTGCGCCGGCGGTCTGCCCGGCGCGCGACGGGCACGCACGGGTGGTGTGGACCAAGGGGCGGCAGCCGTTCGGGGTGCGGGGCCGCCTTTGCGTCGTGGGGGATCGGCCGCGGCGCGCAACAGTTTCGACGACATCCCGGGACCGGGCCGCGGGACACGGCCGCCGTTCCGGGCGTCCCCGGAACCGGCCGCCTTGGGTGACCGGACTGCTGTCCCCTGCCGACCGGTCACGCACGCCGGGACGAGGTCCCACGGCGCACATGCGGTGCGCCGCACGCCCCGGCGGAGCCACGCGTGGTTCTTTCCTGCACGCCCGCCCCTGGCTGGCACGGACACCGGGACCAACGAAGCCCTGTGCGGCCCGGTCACGTGCCGTACGGGTGAGGACGTGCCCGAACTCAGATGCGGCCCCCCTCTCAGATGCGGCCCCGGCACAGTTCCAGCATCGTCATCGCGAGCGCGGTGCCGGGCTTTCCGAGGGCGTCCCTGTAGTGGGCCAGGACCTCCATCTCGCGGGAGAGGTTCACACGGCGCCCGCCCGAGGTGATGCGGGCCTCCTGGATGACGGCCGACACGGCCATCCGTTCCTGGATCAGACCGATGATCCTGTCGTCGAGGGAGTCGATGCGCTCCCGGGCGTTGCCGATGAGGTCCGCGGCCTCCTCGGTGCGGGCGCCGGTCTTCTCCGTGGCGGTGGCGGTGGCGGTGGCGGCGGTGCTGGTGCTCATGTCCGTATCTCCTGAACCGGGAAGGGGAAGGGGTACGGCGTCCTGGGCGGCGACCGGGTCCGGAAACGACAGAGCGCCCCGGGCCTTGTCGGCCCGGGGCGCCTGTGAAGTCGCTTGTCAGTAGCTCAAGCAGCTCGACCATGGCACCGGTCGGACCGGGTGCCATAGGTAAAGAGGAAGCTCAGCTGCTGGTGCATGAGGCCAGTATGGCCTGCCGTCGGCGGACGGCCGACGCCGGGTTCGGATGGTGAGACAAGGGGAATGTCTCGCCCCCGGTAGAATTGACCGTCCCGACACCCTTCACCGCCGGAAGGCCGCCCTCGTGCCAGCAGTGCCCCCCGCCGCCCCCGACGCCGTCCTCGTTGTCGACTTCGGCGCGCAGTACGCCCAGCTCATCGCCCGCCGTGTCCGTGAGGCCCGGGTCTACAGCGAGATCGTCCCCAGCACCATGCCGGTGGCGGAGATGCTGGCCAAGAACCCCAAGGCGATCATCCTCTCCGGCGGCCCGTCCTCCGTGTACGCCGAGGGCGCCCCGACCATAGACCGTGAGATCTTCGAGGCGGGCGTCCCCGTCTTCGGCATGTGCTACGGCTTCCAGCTGATGGCCACGACGCTCGGCGGCACCGTCGACGACAACGGTGCGCGCGAGTACGGGCGTACCCCCCTGGCCGTCACCAAGAGCGGCTCCACGCTCTTCGAGGGCACCCCCGCCGAGCAGTCGGTGTGGATGTCGCACGGCGACGCCTGCTCGGTCGCGCCCGAGGGCTTCAGCGTCACCGCGTCCACGGACGTCGTGCCGGTCGCCGCCTTCGAGAACGACGAGAAGAAGCTGTACGGCGTGCAGTACCACCCCGAGGTGATGCACTCCACGCACGGCCAGCAGGTCCTGGAGCACTTCCTCTACCGGGGCGCGGGCATCGACCCCGACTGGACCACGCACAACGTCGTCGAGGAGCAGATCGCCGCGATCCGCGCGCAGGTCGGCACCAAGCGCGCCATCTGCGGCCTGTCCGGCGGCGTGGACTCCGCGGTCGCGGCTGCGCTCGTGCAGAAGGCCATCGGTGACCAGCTGACCTGCGTGTACGTCGACCACGGCCTGATGCGCAAGGGCGAGACCGAGCAGGTCGAGAAGGACTTCGTCGCCGCCACCGGCGTGCAGCTGAAGGTCGTCGACGCGCAGGAGCGCTTCCTGAACGCCCTCGCCGGGGTCTCCGACCCCGAGGAGAAGCGCAAGATCATCGGCCGTGAGTTCATCCGCGTCTTCGAGCAGGCCCAGGCGGAGATCGTCGCCGAGGCCGGCGCGGAGGGCGAGGACGTCGCGTTCCTCGTGCAGGGCACGCTCTACCCGGACGTGGTCGAGTCCGGCGGCGGTACCGGCACCGCGAACATCAAGTCCCACCACAACGTGGGCGGCCTCCCCGACGACATCGAGTTCGAGCTCGTCGAGCCGCTGCGCCAGCTGTTCAAGGACGAGGTCCGGATGGTCGGCCAGGAGCTCGGCCTCCCGGAGGAGATCGTCCAGCGCCAGCCCTTCCCCGGCCCCGGCCTCGGCATCCGCATCGTCGGCGAGGTCACCAAGGAGCGCCTGGACCTGCTGCGCGACGCCGACGCGATCGCCCGCGAGGAGCTGACGGCGGCCGGTCTGGACCGCGACATCTGGCAGTGCCCCGTCGTGCTGCTCGCGGACGTACGGTCCGTGGGTGTCCAGGGCGACGGCCGGACGTACGGCCACCCGATCGTGCTGCGCCCGGTCTCGTCCGAGGACGCGATGACGGCGGACTGGACGCGGATGCCGTACGACGTACTGGCGAAGATCTCCACCCGCATCACCAACGAGGTCGCGGACGTGAACCGCGTGGTGCTCGACGTGACGAGCAAGCCGCCGGGCACGATCGAGTGGGAGTGACCCCCGCTTAGCACGTTCGAGGTCAGCACCGACGCCGTCGCTCATTCGTCTGGGCGGCGGCGTCGGCGTACCCCGTGGGTACGCCCTCTGGGAGCAGGCCCCGGACCCTCCGGACGTCATCCGGGAGGTGGCGGTCGAGTCCGACGCCGCAATCGACCTCACCGCGATCAACCGCCGACGCACCGGGGCGCACTGAGCGCACGCACCGGTCCGGACCGGTGGCGTGCGCGGCGCGCGGGCCCTCCTCCATGCGGCACAATTCCCTTATCGCGGAAGGAAGTTCCCTCCGGCGGGTTGGTTCGAAAGGGCGGCATCCTCCGTGGCTGTGCAAGAGACGACGCAGAACACGCACAGTGGCGGTGGCGGCGGTTGCACATGCGGCGACTGCCCGCAGGGCGTACGTGAGGGGCACCGGCGCGCGGTGGCGGAATTCCTCGCCAAGCGGGACGGTCTGGCCGCGGGCCGGGGCCTGCCCGCCGCCGTCGCGCACTCCGCCGGCGCCTCGCGCCAGTGGGTGTCGGACGAGCTGACCCAGTCGGCCCGCGCGGTCGCCGAGCGCAGCCGCGAGGCGGGCGAGGCGTGGCTGCGGCGGGTGTGGCGCAGCACGCTGGCCGTGGTGTGGGGCGGGGTGCTCGTGCTCGTCCTCGCGCAGGCCTTCACCGCCATCGGCGCCGGGTGGACCACGGCCCGCACCGCGGGGCTCCTCGCCGCGCTCGTCACCGCCGCCCTGCTGACCGGCGCGGCACACGTGCACCGGGCGCGCGGCGGGCTCCTCGCGCCCCTCATCGGCGAGGACAACCGGCGTCGACCTCGCGCGCCGTCGCCGCGAGCTGCGGCGCTGCTCGTCGTCTTCTCGGTGCTGGTGATCGCGATCCAGCTGGCCGGCGCCTCCGACCACGCCGGCTCGACGCGCTCATCGCCGGTCTCGAACTCGCCCGTGGCGTCGGCATGCTGACCGTCCTCGCGCTGACCTGCGCGATCGCCGTCGTCGTCCGCCACGTGGTGACCGTGCGCGTGCTCACCCAGCGCCTCCAGAAGGTACGGGCCGACCGGCCCCGCGCCGCCGACCTGCTCACCGACGACTCGGGCCGCGGCAGCTTCTCCGACATCCAGTACGTCCTGGTGAGCGCGGTCGCGGTGGTCTTCGCGGCGGTACGTCTCGCCCGGCGGCCCGAGCAGCTGCCCGACCTGCCGTGGGGCCTGGCCCTGCTGGTGGCGGTCTCGGCGGCGACGTACTTCGCGGGCAAGTACGCGGAGGGCGGGCGCCCGGTGGTCCTGTCGGTCGTACGGGCCAGGGAGGCGGGCGACCTGGACGCGCCCATCCGCACCGGCGACGACATCGAGATCGGCGGCGCGGGCTTCGTGCCGCCGGGCGCGGGGACCCCCGACCGGCTGGCCCGGATGGTCGTACGGATCGGAACGGTGCACGTCCACGTGCCGCTGATCCCGGTGACCGGCGGCTTCGCCAATCCGACGGACACGGTGCTGACCGTGCCCGTGCCGGTGGAGGTCGAGCCGGGCCGGGTCGAGGTGCAGGTGGTGACGGCGGCGGGTACGGAGACCGAGCCGGTGACGATCGACGTCACGGACTGAGCGGGAGCCGGCGGGACGCCGGAAGCGCGCCGGTGAGCGGCCGGCGGGCGGCCGTCTGAGCCCGATCCCCACCGCGCACGTATCCCTCTTCGAACAGGGCGGGAAGAATTGTGCCCGCGCCGCACGGGCGCTTCGGAGAGGCGGGACCAGACCATGACTCACGGCTATCGGACCGGCGGCGGCACGACCGGCACGGGATGGGGCGACGGGCCGCGCGGGCGTGGGGGCCTGCGGGCGACGGCGAGCCGCTACGCGCTGCTGCCCCTGCGGATCTTCCTCGGCGTCACCTTCGTCTACGCCGGGCTCGACAAGCTGACCGACAGCCGGTTCATGTCGGCGGCCGGCACCGGGTCGATCGGCGACATGATGCGCGCCGTGCGCGACGGCTCGGCCGTCCCCGCCCTCGTCGACCTCGCCCTCAAGAACCCCGAGGGCTTCGGCTACACCATCGCCATCGGTGAACTCGCCGTCGGCGTCGCCACCTTGATCGGGCTGCTCGCACGGCTGGCCGCGCTGGGCGGGGCGCTGATCTCGCTGAGCCTGTGGCTGACCGTGAGCTGGCAGAGCGATCCGTACTACTACGGGAACGACCTGGTCTACCTCATGGCCTGGCTGCCACTGGTGCTCGCGGGCGCCGCGTTCCTCTCCGTCGACGCCGCCCTGGCGGCGCGCCGGCGCACGCTGTAGGCCACCCAGCTCGCCGTGCCCGCGACCAGCAGTCCGAGGCAGAGCGCCGGGAGCACCACGTAGGAGGGGACGTGCCAGAGGCCGCCCGCGTCACCGGCGTACGCGACGGCCGTGCCCAGCAGGACGAGGCCGGTGATCAGCCTGCCGGGCCTGAACTCGTGCCGGAAACGGGACGGGCGGCGCCGGGGACCGGCCTCTGTCCGCGGCTGCGTCTCACTTCGCCGCACGGGTCACCTCCACCTGTCCGACGCCGACTTCCAGACGCAGGTCGAGCGTCCCGGCGGGATCGCTGCCCTGCGGCGGCTCCAGCGTCTGCTGCCGGTTGTGGTCCGTCCGGATGCGCAGGCCCTGCCGGGTCTGCCCCGGCAGCCGGATGTCGCCGGCGCCCAGCTCCGTGCGGAGTTCCACCGTCGCGTCCTTCGGGACGACGACCTTGAGCAGCCCGGCGCCGACCTCCACCCGGGTGGCCACCGAGGAGTCCGCGGGGATGAGCACACCGCTGAGGTCGAGCGTGCCCACGCCCGATCCGAGCTCGTACCCCGGCCGCACGGCCGAGACCGACGCGGGGGTCCAGTCCGTACGCATCCAGTCCGTGGAGATCTCCTTCGGCAGTGCGGCGCCCCGGCCAGCAACAGCGCCGTGATCACGGCGAGGACGATCGAGCCGGCGCCCGTACGCCCGCGGAAGGCGCTGACCGCGATGCCGAGCCCGAAGACACCGAGCGCGCAGGACAGGCCGGTCTGGAGGCTCGTGCCGAACGGCTGGGTGTTCCACGTCAGACCGGTGCCGAGCCCGGCCGCCGGCACGGCCAGCAGGAACACCCGGCCGCCGATGCCGCGCGGACCGCGCGTCGCCGGATCGCGCCGCTGCGCGGGGGGCTGCCGGGGGGCGTCGGCCGGGTCCAGGTCCGGCGCCGCGTCCGCGACCGCGTCCTCGGGCCCCCACAGATAGCCGCCGGCGACCGGGCCCGTCGTGCCGTCCTTGACGATGGGGTCCCGCCACCAGGAGGGCGCTCCGGGCACGGGGGGCGCCTGCGTCTCGGGCGGCGCGACCGCGGCCGCCTGCGCGGCCACCGGATCGAGCGGGCCGGCCTTGGGATCGGCGAGGCGGCGGCGCTGGGACCAGTAGCCGGCGCCGGCGAGGCCGATCGAGAGCATGACGGCGAAACCGAGGACGGAGTTGTTGTTCAGCATCGAGAGGAAGAGGCCGCAGCCGGCGAGGGCGAAGAGCACGGCGATGAGGGTGGCGCCGTCGACCCGGCCCGTGAGCAGCCGGCGGGCCTCGTTCTCGTCCTCGCCGTCGAGGGGGACGACGAGCCACGCGAAGCCGTAGAAGATCAGGCCGGTGCCGCCGGTGACGGTCAGGACGCCGAGACCGATCCGGAAGATCACCGGGTCGAGGTCGAAGTGCCGGCCGAGCCCGCCGCACACGCCGCCCACCAGCTTGTGCCGCCTGCTGCGGCGCAGCGGGGGCAGCGCGTCTGCGGCAGCGGCTCCTCGGCGCTCCCGGGGAGCGGCGGCGTCGTACGGCTGTGTCATACGTCCATGGTGCGGGGCGCTCCGGCGCCGCGGCACCCGCGCCGACCCTGGACGATCCCTGATTTCCGCCCCTGATGCCCTTCCGGCGCCCCGGGAGCGGCCCGCCCCGCCGGTGACGGGTCAGGGGCATGTAGGGGACCGACCCTGATGCCCGCGCCCGCCCGTACGTGTGACCATCGGGGCATGCCAGTCGCCACGCCCCGCCGAGCCGCGGGCTCCCACGCCCCCGAACCGGAGGAGCCGCAGCCGCGCAAGCTCTACCGCAGCGCCGAGGGGCGGATGCTCGGAGGGGTCGCGCGCGGGCTCGCCGGGCATCTCGGGGTGCCGGTCGTATGGGTACGCATCGTCTTCCTCGTCCTCTTCCTGGCGGACGGCATGGGCGCGCTGCTGTACGCCGTCTTCTGGTTCGTGGTGCCGCTCGGCGTGGGCGGCGTCGGCGGAGCGGACGCGCCGCGCTCGGCCTTCGAGACCGCACCCGACGGGCGCCGCAGGCTCCGCAAACCCGACAAGGGACAGGTCTTCGCGCTCTTCGCGCTGCTCGTCAGCGCCGGCACCTTCGTCAGCAGCGTCGAAGTGGGCGGCCGGGCCGGGCGGTACGTCTGGCCGACGCTGCTGATCAGCCTGGGTGTCGTCCTCGTGTGGCGCCAGGCCGACAACGCGCGCCGTGCCCACTGGACGGGGACCGGCCGCCGCCGCCGGATGCTGCAACTCGCGCGCGGCATGGCGGGGGTCGCGCTGGTCGGCATGGGCCTGACCGCGTTCCTGGTGGTACGGGGATCCGCCGCGCAGCTCGGCAGCGTACTGACGGCGGCCCTCGCGGTCGTCGCCGGCATCGCGCTCCTCGCGGGCCCCTGGCTGGTCCGGATGACCCAGGACCTGTCCGAGGAGCGCCTGATGCGCATCCGCGCCCAGGAACGCGCCGAAGTCGCGGCCCACGTCCACGACTCGGTCCTCCACACCCTGACCCTGATCCAGCGCAACGCGGAGGACGCGGGAGAGGTACGGCGCCTCGCCCGCGCCCAGGAGCGGGAACTGCGCAACTGGCTCTACAGGCCGGAGGGCAACGGCAAGGACGAGTCGCAGGAGCCCGACACCCTCGCGGAGGCGGTCAAGCGCACGGCGGCGGAGGTCGAGGACAAGCACGGCGTGCCGCTGGAGGTCGTGGTCGTCGGCGACTGCCCGCTCGACGACGGGCTGATCGCGCAGATGCAGGCCGCGCGCGAGGCGATGGTGAACGCCGCCAAGTACGGTGGCGAGGGCGGGGCGGTGCAGGTCTACGCCGAGGTCGAGGGCCGGACGGTCTTCGTGTCCGTACGGGACCGGGGGCCCGGGTTCGATCTCGACGCGGTACCGGACGACCGTATGGGCGTGCGGGAATCGATCATCGGACGGATGCAGCGCAACGGCGGCACGGCGAGACTGCGTTCCGCGCCCGACGGGGGCACGGAAGTCGAGCTTGAGATGGAGAGGGCGGCGGACGCATGACGGAGGACAGGCGCGTACGGGTGGTGCTGGTGGACGACCACCGCATGTTCCGTACGGGAGTGCAGGCGGAGATCGGACAGACCGAGGCGACCGGCGTCGAGGTGGTCGGTGAGGCCGCCGACGTCGACCAGGCGGTCACGGTCATCACGGCGACCCGCCCCGAGGTGGTCCTGCTCGACGTCCACCTGCCGGGCGGCGGCGGCGTCGAGGTCCTGCGCCGCTGCGCGCCGCTGATGCAGGCGGCGGAGAACCCGGTGCGGTTCCTGGCCCTGTCGGTGTCGGACGCGGCGGAGGACGTGATCGGCGTGATCCGGGGCGGCGCGCGGGGGTACGTGACGAAGACGATCACCGGCACCGACCTCGTCGACTCGGTCTTCCGCGTCCAGGACGGCGACGCGGTCTTCTCGCCCCGGCTGGCGGGCTTCGTGCTCGACGCGTTCGCGTCGACGGACGCGCCGCCGGTCGACGAGGACCTGGACCGCCTCACGCAGCGCGAGCGCGAGGTGCTGCGGCTGATCGCGCGGGGTTACGCGTACAAGGAGATCGCGAAGCAGCTCTTCATCTCGGTCAAGACGGTCGAGAGCCATGTGTCCGCGGTCCTGCGCAAGCTCCAGCTCTCCAACCGGCACGAGCTGACGCGCTGGGCGACGGCACGCCGGCTGGTGTGACGCCGGCCGGCGTGACGCCCGCCGGTGCGGGACCGGTGACCGGTGTGAGATGCCTCCTTGGCCAATCACTTGTCAATTCCCTTGCGCCACAGGGATATTGATCCTCCTCTGGTGACGCCGCACCGATGCGGCGCCGGACGCGGGAGGAAGCGGACTGATGCCGCGGGACTGGGCGGGGGAGTCGGAGCGCGACCGGTCGGTGCAGACGTACGTCGAGTCGCTGATCCTCCCCGGGGACGGCGGCCGGGGCCGTACGGCGGCCGGGAACCAGCCCGTCACCCTGACGCTCGGCCCACGGGGCAGCGGCAAGACCACCCTGCTGCGGGCCCTCGCCGCGTGGGCGGAGACGACGCCGGTGGTCCTGCTGGACCTCGCGGAACTCTCACGGCAGGAGAAGCGGCCCGTCGACGTGCTGAGCGCCGTGGCGTTCGGCCTGGAGCCCCGCAAGAAGCACGTGCCGCGCATCTCCTTCCGCGCCTTCCGGCCGGTGTGCGCCGCGCTCGCCGTCGAGGTGACCCCCGAGAACCGGGCGGGCGCCCGGCGCCGGATGGCGCAGGCGCTGGCGGGGCCCCCGTCCCAGTGGCTGGCGGACGTCAACCAGGTGGCGCAGGCGGCCGCCTCGATGGCGGGCCTGCCGTCGCGGTGACCGCGCACTGCAGTTGCTGCCGCTGGGCGAGCGGGGCTGGATGCGCGGCCGCCTCCACCGGCGGCTCTCGGGCATCCGGCGGCCACCGCCATCACGTCGGCCCTGGACTTCCTGATCGAGCTGAACCTCGCCTACAACGGCGGGTCCGGCGAGGACCGGCGGCGCACCGAACGCGTCGTCTGCGAGGTCTTCCTCCGCGATCTGCGGCAGTGCTACGCCCGGAAGCACTGGGCCGTACGGTGCCTGCTGCTGCTGGACAACGTGGACAACCCGCTCGGCGGCGAGGTGCTGCGGCTGCTGCTGGAGGAGCGGCAGCCGGACGCCCCCGACCCGCTGGTGGTCCTCGCCATGGCCGGCAGCTACCCGGAGCGGCTCCAGGACGTCGCGTTCGGCTGGCACGGCTGGCAGCACGCGGGCGGCGGCAGCCCCGCCGAGTGGGCCGCCGGCACGGCCTTCGACCCGCGGCGCGTCGCCGACGGGCTGCGGGTGGGCCGGCTGCGCGACCTGACCAGGAACGAAGTGGAACGCCAGGCCGAGGAGATACTGCGGACGGCGGCGGCGCCCGCGCCCCGGGGCGACGCGGGACTGCGCTGGCTCGGCTGGGCGGTGTACGAACTCACCCGCGGCCAGCCCGAGGGCACCGCCCGCGTCCTGGCCGCGCTCCTCGAATCCGACCGCACGGTGGCGTGGGAGGAGCGGCTGCGGCGGGTCTTCGAACCGTCGGGCGGCGTCGTGCACGACCTGCTGAACAGACTCCTGCCGATCGACCCGCCGGAGGGTCTGCGGCAGGCACTGATCAGAGCGGCCGCGGCCCCCGACCTCGCGCAGGCGCTCGCCACCCGCGCGTTACGGGACGAAGCCGCGGACCATCTGCGCACGGAGTTCCGCTCCTTCTGCCGGGACCGGCTGCGCACCATGCACATCGGCACCGGCGACGAGCACGCCGACGGCCGCCCCGAGACCCCGCACCCGCTGCTGCGCCGCCTGCTGCTCGGCGACCCTCGACGACCCGGACGCGGTGCACACCGCGCTGCGGGCGGAGGCCATGGGCCGGGGCGAGCCGCGCCAGGCGGCGTACCACGCGCTGGCCTGCGGCGACCTGCCCGCGGCGGCGGCGTACCTGGACGGGATCTTCGAGCAGGTGCGGCCCGAGGAGTGGTGCGCGGAGCTGTGCCGGCTGCGCAGGGCCCCGCTGCCGCCCACGTCGGCGGCGGAGCCGGCATCACACCGTGGCGCAGGTACGAATCCCTCGTGCACCACCTCGGCGACGCAGCCGTCGGCCCCCGCCTGCGCACCGTCACCCGGCTGCTCGCCGCCAGCTGGCTCGGCCCGGAACCGGTGCCCGACCCCGCCACCGACCGGGTCGGTGACCCGTACCGCGAACCGCTCGGCGATCCGTACGCCTCGCTCTACGCGGAGATCAACGCGCGCTTCCACACCCTGGCCACCGCCCACACGGAGCACGTCGCCTGGACGGCCGTGCTGCTGGACAAGGCGGGACAGTACGACAAGGAGCCCTGGCGATGACCCCGACGCGGCCGACCGTCACGCCTCCCAGACCCCCGCTCAACCGGGTGCTGTGGTCCGTCGTGGCGCTGGTCGTGGTGGCGGCCCTGGCCTATGCGGGCGTATGGCTGGCCGAGGAGGCCGGGCAGTGCGCCGACGACGTCGACAAGGTCGACGGGGGCGAGTGCGTCGGCGTGACGGGCATGACCGACGACCCGTACGCCTTCCCCGGCCTGCGGGACATCAGCGAGAAGATCCGCGCGGAGAACCGCAGGATCGAGAAGACCGGCGAGAAGTCGGTGGCGGTCGCCTACCTGGAGCCGATGTCCGGCGGCGCCGACGACCGCGGCCCGGAGGGCACGCGCCAGGCGGTCACGGGCGCGCACATCGCCCAGCTGCGGCTCAATGCCGAGCGCGGCACCCTTCCCCGGGTCCGCCTGCTGCTGGCCAACACCGGCCGCCACGACGCGCACGCGGACCAGGTCGTCGGCCAGCTCCTCAAGATGAAGGACGAGCAACGGCTGGTCGCGGTCGCGGGCATCGGCCAGAGCAACGCGCACACGGCCGGGGCGGTGAAGAGGCTGCGGGAAGCGGGAGTGCCGACGGTCGGCGCGACGGTCGCCGCCGACGAGCTGAGCTCCCGCGAGAAGCCGGGGTTCTTCCGGGTGTCCTTCCCCGCCAGGGACCAGGCGTCCGCGGCGGTCCGCTACTTCAAGCGCCAGCAGGACAAGCACGCCGGTTCGGGCTCGGGCCCGGACTCCGGCTACCGGGTGCAGGTGGTCAGGAACACCACGGAGGGCGACATCTACAACGCCTCCCTCTACAACGGCTTCAAGGCGGCCGCCGGGCGCCAGGGCCTGAAGGTGGACCCGGAAGTCGTCCCGTTCAGCACCGGCCCGGCCTCGCAGGGCGAGGGCAACGCCCTGCGCGTGGTCGCGGAGAAGATCTGCGGTACGGGCCCGCCCCCGGACGCGGTGTACTTCGCCGGCCGGGGCCGGGAGCTGCGCAGCTTCATCGAGGCCGCCGGGGAGAACCGGCGCAGCTGCCCCGTGACCGTGCTCTCCGGTTCCAGCGCCGTGGGCGTGTACTTCGACACCAGCAGCCAGGAGCGCGAGGAGGAACTGGCGGAGCTGGGCAGGCGCTGGAAAGCCGGTGGCCTGAAGGTCTACTACACGGCGTACACCCATCCCGAAGCGGCGGCGAAGCTGTACGGCGGCCGGGAACGCGGGCCGTACGTCGACTTCGAGCGCCGCTATCTGGAGGTGCGCGGCGGCCATGTGGACGCGCTGGCCAACGGCCAGGCGATGGTCGGGCACGACGCGGTGTACACGGTGGGCATCGCCGCCCGCCGGGCCGTCGACAGCTACGGCCCGGAACACGTCACCGCCGGGACGGTCCACGAACTGCTGGGCCAGACCAACGGCTCGTTCCGGGTGCGCGGCGCCAGCGGCGAAATAGCGTTCGACCCCGACACCGGCGAGCTGACCGACCGGCCGATGGCACTGGTGGAGCTGGGCCCGCCGGGGGAGCGGGACAGCAAGGACAGGGGCCGGTACCGGTTCGTCGAGCCGCTGAGGCCGTGAGGCGTCCTCAGCCGTCCCCCGGTGTGGCGCTCAGCGCGTCACGGGCGTCCATCAGGGCGAAGCCGAGCAGGTTCAGCCCGCGCCAGGTGGTGGGGGACGCGGCGCGTTCGTCGTCGGCCGCCAGGCCGATGCCCCAGATCCGGTCCCGTGGACTGGCTTCGACCAGGACGCGGTTGCGGGTGCCCAGGAGGTACGCGCGCAAGTCGTCGTGCTGTCCGAACTTGGCGATGTTGCCGCGTACGACGATTCCGTACCGGTGCTCGCGCCAGAGCGCTTCGTCGAAGCCGGCGATCCGACGGCCCAGGGACTTCGCCTCGGCGGGGTGCTGGGCGTCGAGGATCTCGGCGGCGGTTTCGGGATCACCGAACAGCCACGCCTTGTGCGCCATCATGTAGTGCTCGGCGGAGCGGTAGGTGTGACCGTCCTCGGTGAACTCGACGGGCCACCACTGGCTGAGGCAGCCGGGCCCGGCGGCGGCTCCGGGAGTGGGCTGATGGCCCCAGAAGCAGAGGTAGCGCAGACGGGTACCGGCGGTCTGTTCTGCGACCATGGCCTCCCCGACGGACTTGGGGAGAGGGACGCGGGGATCGTTCGGCATGGGCGCACCGTTACACACCGTCGTCGGCCGCCTCAACGCAATTGACCTCGGCATCGACCTCGAACCACACCGTCTTGCCGATCCCGCACTCCCGTGGAGCGGCCCCCCACCGCCCGGCGAGCGCGTCGACCAGCGCGAGCCCGCGCCCCGTCTCGTCGTCCGGCGACGCGTCGCGCGGGTGCGGGAGTACGACGCAGGCGTCCGACACCTCGATACGCAGGACCTCGTCCCGTACCGCGAACCGCACCCGGATCTCACGACCGGGCGCGCACCCCGCATGGCGCAGGGCGTTGGTCACGAGCTCGCTGAGGAGCAGTACGGCGGTCTCGGCGACGGCGTCGGGCACCTTCCACTCCCGCGCCTGCTCGGCGAGGAGGGCACGGGCCCGGCGGACGCTGCGGGGGTGGCGGCGGAAATGCCACTCGATGTGGTCGTTCATGGCTCATACGGTGCAGAGAGGGGAATAGCCTGCTGAAGTAACGGCTTGCGTACAGAGGGTGGTTGTACCCATGGCGAACCCTGAACCGCCGATGGCGTGGCGGTACTGCGGCAACCAGATCAAGCGGTGGCGCGAGCGGGCGGGTGTGACGCGGGAGGCGCTGGCGGAGGAGGCCAGTTGCAGCTACGAGTACGTGAAGTCGATGGAGGCGGGGCGGCGCAAGCCGACGCTGCATCTGCTTCAGGTGGCGGACGGGCTGTGCGGGGCGGGTGGGTTGCTGGTTGCGGCGCGGGAGTACCTCGTACCGGAGAAGTTTCCCGCGCGGTCGCAGGAGTACTTCCAGTACGAGTCCGAGGCCCTCAGCCTGTGGTGGTACGAGCCTTTGCTCATCCCGGGACTGCTCCAGACCAAGGCCACCGCGAGAGCCTTGCTCATGGCGCACCGTCCGCCGCTGGACGACGAAACGATGGAGGCTCGGATTCAGGCCCGGCTGGGCCGACAGTCCCTGCTTACGAGGAAGCCACCCGTCGAGTGCAGCTTTGTGGTGTACGAAGCTGTCTTGTGTTGCCCCGTGGGCGGGCCGGGGATCTACAAGGAACAGCTGCTGCATCTGCTGGAGGTCAGCGCTCTTCGTCATGTCTCACTCCAGGTACTGCCGTTCAGCACGGGCGCAAACCCGGGGCTCAACGGACCGATTGTTTTGCTGGAAACCAAGGAGCATGCACGTCTCGCGCTTCTCGAAGGGCAGTCGCTCAGCCGCCTCACGGCCGACCCGAATGAGGTGGGTACTGCGATGCAGCGACATGGCATGATCCGAATGGAGGCCCTCGGAACCGAGGAGTCGGCACGATTCATCCAGCGGATGGCGGACGGGCTATGAACGACGAGCTGAAATGGTTCAAGTCGAGCTACAGCGACACCGAGGGAAGCGCCTGTATCGAAGTCGCCCTCGCCTGGAAGAAATCGACGTACAGCGGTACCGAGGGCGGCAACTGCGTAGAGGTAGCCACCTGCCCCGACACCGTCCATGTCCGTGACTCGAAGCTCAAGGACGGCCCCCAGCTCACCCTCCCCGCCCCCTCCTGGGCTCAGTTCGTCGCGTACGCAACGCGCGGCTGAGCTTCGAGATTCGGGCGGCGAGACCCGAGCGTCCTTTTCAAGGAATGGGTGAAGGCGGAGTTCGACGCGGCGTTCCCGGACGAGGTCCCGCCCAAAGAGCGCGAGCAGGGCGACGAGGCCGCCTGAATGAGCCTGCACGTCGACATTCCGTGGCTTCTGGCTGCCCAGGAACGGGCGATCCCGGAAGACTGCTCGGTGGCGGACCACTCGGCCCTGGTGGCCGCCGCAGCCCGGCACAAGACCCGCATCCCGACGATGGAGACCTGTCCCGACGGCGTTTGGCGGGCTGCGGCTCTGCTGCACACCATCGTGCGCCTGGGGCCGCTGCCCTTCCGTAATTCGCTGTACGGCGTCTCCGTGGCGACGTACTACCCGGCCTCGGCCGGCGAAGGGATCGCCCCGCCGTACGGCGCGCTCAGCGAACTGGTCCGCGAGATCCGCACCGAGAACCTCGACGTCTTCGCCGTCGCCGAGCGCCTGCGCGCCTGGCGCATCTGAGACGACCGGCTCAGGCCGTGGTCGTGGCCGCCGCGCGCTGCCGCAGCACCCCACCGGCATGCCCTGGGCGGACCGCACTCGAGCGGCGCGTCATACCCCATGACCGCTCACGCGGCCGGCCTGTCCGAGCGCCTCCGTGGCCGGCATTTCCGCGTCCCGGCGCCGGAGGCGGGACGCCAGTAGAGTCGGCCGAGGAGAGAGCGAATCCGGGGGGCTCATGACGGCAGCAGCGGGTGCACCGCCCATCGTCTTCGTCCATGGGACGCGGTTCAGTGCGGGGCAGTGGAGTCCACAGCTCGCCGCACTCCAGGAGGATTTCCGGGTAGCCGCTGTCGACCTGCCGGGCCACGGAGCCCGCTCTGCTCAACCCTGGAGTCTGGACGCGGCGACGGAGATCATCGCTTCTGCGGTGGACTCGCTCGACTGCGGGCCGGCTCTGGTCGTCGGGCACTCGCTCGGCGGATACGCCTCGCTGGAGTTCGCGCGGCACTGCCCGGAACGGCTGCGGGGACTGGTCCTTGCGGGGGCCAGCGCCTCGACGTGCGGTCCGTGGGCAACGCCGTACCGGTGGGTCGCCGAGCTCGTCCCCCGCCTACCGGCGGACCGGTTGACCCGCTGGAACGACAGGTTGCTGCGTCGGCTCTACTCACCCGAGGTGGTGGACGCCACCATCCGGTCCGGCTACGCCTTCCACGCCCTGCCGGCCGCCTGGGGCGAGGTGCTGGGCCGTTTCGACGCGGATGCGATGCGTCATGTGGCAGCTCCCGTGCTCATCCTGAACGGCGAGAAGGACACCGTCTTCCGGTCCGGCGAGAGGGACTTCGTCCGGGCGCATCCGCACGCCCGCATCGAATTGATCCCGCGGGCGAGACACCTTGCGAACTTCGACGATCCGGATGCCTTCACCGATGCCGTCCGCCGCTTCGCCCGGCAGCTGCCTGTTCCCGGCTGAGCACGCCGGATCCGGGCCCACCAGGGTTGCCCGGCCCTTTGACCACCAGCCCGTTAATGTGTCCGTCTGTGCGGATCGCCCGTACCAACTCGCAGGAGGACAAGTGAAGATAGCCGCCACCGCCATATCCCTGACCGTCGACGACGTAGCCGCCTCCGCGGGCTTCCTCGTCACCCACTTCGGGTTCCAGGAGGCCATGGCGGCCGACGGTTTCGCGTCGCTGGCGCGTGAGGACGCGCCGAGCGTGATCTTCCTGAAGCGGGGCATCGAAGTACTGCCCGAGGGCTTCCGGGACCAGCGCGCCGCCGGGGTGATCGTCGCGTTCACCGTCGACGACCTCCCGGCGGAGTACGAGCGGCTGAAGGGGGCGGGTGTCGAGATCAGCATGGAGCTGCGCGAGGAGCCGTGGGGCGAGCGGCTCTTCCAGGTCACCGACCCCAACGGCGTGATCATCCAGCTCGTCGACTGGGTGGCCGCCCCGGACGCCGGCCCGGAGGCATGAGCAGGCGCAGGCGCCGGGTCACCGGACCCGGCGCCTGCGCCCTTGCTTCAACCCTCAGTACTGCCTCCGGCCGCCCCGCAGCCGTCCCAGCAGCTGCTTGGCCTGGGCGCGCTTCCTGGGGTCGGACGCCGCGCGGCGTCCCTGTGCGATCGTCCGGCGCCCCTGCGGGCTGCTCGCGTACTGCTTGATCCGGTTGATGATGCCCGGCATGGTCGGCCCTCCGTTCACGGTGGTGGCACATGGAGTGGCGTGCGTTTTGCCCTACGTACGGCGCTTACCCCGTGCTGCCGGGCCTACGCGGGCCGTGTCGCCCCCGCGAACGGCATCTGGTCGATCGGGGCCACGCGGACCGGGGCGCCGGGGCGGGGCGCGTGGATCATCTGGCCGTTGCCGATGTAGAGGCCCACGTGGCTGAGGCCGGAGTAGAAGAAGACCAGGTCCCCGGGGGCCAGCTGCGAGCGCGGGACACGCTGTCCGGCGTGGATCTGCGTGTACGTCGTGCGGGGGAGCGAGACGCCCGCCGACTTCCAGGCCGCCTGGGTCAGGCCCGAGCAGTCGAAGGCGGAGGGCCCCGTGGCGCCCCAGACGTACGGCTTGCCGATCTGCCCCGTACGCGAAGGAGACCGCCTGGCCGGCGCGGGGACTGGGCGCCCGGACCGGGCCGCCGCGCGGGGCGTCCGGGGCGTCCGGGGCGGCCCGGTCGGTCCGATCGGCACGCGCGGGGGCGGCGGCCGGTGCGCCGTGGCCGTCCTGCCGCGCGTACTGGGCCCGCTGCTCCGCCGTGAGCCGGGAGAGCAGCTTCTCGGCCGCGCCGATCCGGCCCTGGATCCTCGTCTTGTGGGCGCGCAGCTCCTTCTGCTGCGACGCGAGCCGCTCCAGGTGCCTGTCCGCCTCCGCCCGCAGCTGATCGATCCTGCCGAGCTGCCTGCGCACCCCGGTGACGGCCGCCGCGCGGTCGCCGGCGCGCTCGGCGACCGGCGGCGCGCTCCAGGTACCGGTCCGGGTCGGACGTGAGCGCCACCTGTACGGACGGGTCGATCGCGCCCGCGCGGTACTGCGCGGTGGCGAGCGAACCCAGGGCGTTGCGTGAGGCGTTGAGGCGTTCGGTCCGGCGGGCCGCCTCGTCGCGCAGCCGGTCCAGCGCCTCGCGGCTGCTGTCCGCCTTCTCCTTCACGCCGTTGTACTTCTCGGTGGCGACCTCCGCGTCGTGGTAGAGCCGGTCGACCTTCGCCTTCACCTGAGCGGGGGTGAGGGCGGGTTCCGCGTGCCCGACGCCGTCGAACGCGGTGGCGCTCGCGGCCGAGGCGAGCGCGAAGGTTGCGGCGGTGCGGGCGGTGCTGCCGGTGAACATGCGTTGCTTGGGCTTTCGGTGCGAGGCCACGAGGGCGTCTACGTCCTTCCGTCCTGTACGGCGCTGCACGTCGGCCGCTCGCATCCGGTGGCGGGCCGCACGGGGCGGCGGCCCGCCGCCGGACCTTCGGCGGCGGCGGCCGACCGCCGCTCCGGGCAGGGGCGGCGGTGGGGAATCGGCCACCTGGGGAGGGACGCTAAGCCGGACGGTCACGGGGGAGAGACACAATGACCGACAGTGGTCGAAACAGGCATTTCCGTTTACGGGGATGAGAAGAGGACCTGCATTGGAACAGAACATTCCGTTCTTCCGTGACCGATACGGCGAGGGCAGGCACACCTGGCGGCGAGGGCTGCTAAGGCCGGGGCTAGGCTCCGGCCCATGGACGTACTCATCAATGTCTTCGTCGGCCTGCACATCATCGGCATCGCCTCGCTGCTCGGCGGCTTCCTGACCCAGATGAAGGCGATGGGCGCGGGCACGGCCCGCTTCACGCCCGCGATGCTGCACGGCGCGCTGACCATGCTGATCACGGGCGTGGCGCTGGTGGGCCTCAACCAGGCGGACGGCCAGAGCGTGAACAACCTCAAGATCGGCATCAAGCTGGCGGTCCTCGTGGTGATCCTCGGCCTCGTCTACGTCAAGCGGGACGAGGAGAGGGCGGAGAAGGCGCTCTTCGGGGCGGTCGGCGGGCTGACCGTCGCCAACATCTTCATCGCGGTGCTCTGGACCTGAGCCCGGACGCTCCGGCCGGTCCGGCGGCCGACGCGTCGCCCCGGCCGCCCCGGCCGCTCCGGTCGCCCGCGCCGACCGTCGATCGCGTCGAGCCGAGTGCGCAGGGCCGTCGCGGCCGCGGATCTCCGAGCCCGTGGCGGCCAGGCGCTCGCGCAGGGCGGTGTCGGCGAGGAGGCGGTCGATCGCGGCGGTCAGTTCCCCGTCCGTGCAGCGGTACGGGTCCAGGCGGACGCCGAAGCCGAGCTCGTCCATGCGCTGCGCGTTGTCGTACTGGTCCCAGAACAGCGGCAGCACGACCATCGGCTTCCCGAAGTGCAGCGACTCGGTCGTCGTGTTGTTGCCGCCGTGGGTGATCACCAGGTCGACGTGGGGCAGGACCGACGCCTGGGGGAGGAACTCGGCGCCCGTCATGTTCGCGGCGAGCTCGATCTCCTCGTGCAGCGGGCCCATGGAGACGACGTAGCGGTGGGGCGTCTTCGCCAGTACGCCGATGACGCGGCGCATCAGCTCCACGTCGGCCGAGCCCAGTGAGCCGAGCGAGAAGTAGACGAGCGCGCCTTCGCCCGGCGGGACGTCGAAGTCCGCGCTGTCGGTCTCGCGTACGCACGAGTCGAGGCGGCGCCAGGTGGGGCCGAGCTCGCGCGGGTAGTCGGCGGCCTCCGGATAGACGTACAGGTTCGCGGTCTCGGACTCGTGGATGAATTCGAGGTCGGCCAGGGGCGGCGCCCCCTGCTCCACCACCCACGCGTTGAACGACGTCCACAGCTCGCGGTGGGTGCGGTCGTACTCGGCGCGGAAGGCCGCCCAGCCGGTGCGGTCGGCCGTCGGGTGGCCGGAGAAGGCGGGCGGGACGGCCGGGCTCTTGATTTCGAGCGGGTTGCAGGAGTTGATCCGTACGAAGGGGACCCCGGCGGTGAGCAGGGCCGGGAAGGCCACCACGTTGTCCTCGACGATGACGTCGGGGCGGGTCCGGGCGATGATCTCCTTCAGCTGCGGCTCGCAGTGCCGGGCGCCGGCGGTCAGCTCCTCCCACACCGGTCTGATCCACGTCTCCAGCTGCTCGATCGTCGGCTTGCGGAACTCCGGGGCGGTGTCGCGGACGAAGTCCTTCCAGAACTGGCCCGGATCCTGCTCCGGCGCCCCGTCCGCCGGCGGCGGCGCGAGGTCGACGAGGTCCTCCTCGAAGCCGAGCGCGGCCAGCTTCCCCTTCCACGACGCCTCGGCGGCGAACACGACGCGGTGACCGCGGCGGCGCAGCACGTCCGCGATGCCGACGCAGTTGTTCGTCGGGCCGTACGCGCTCTCCGGCACGAACAGGACGGTCAGCCTCTGCCTGCGCTCGGTCATTTTCCTTCTCCTCCGGTCGGTCCGATCAGGACGGAGTCGTCCGGGTCCGCGCCCGCACTTCTCGCCGATTGCGCCGATCGTGTCGCAACTCCCCCTGCCGGCACGCTGGTTGCGGCGTGATTGTGGCATCGCACGACAACCGGTACAAGCGCGTCCGGAAGGCCGGGCGGGCGTCCTTCACCGACGGCGTGAGGAAGGTCACGGACACCGGATCACGGGTTCCCACCGGCCCGGACGGAGTGGGGCGGGGCGAATCCGGGGCGGGCTGTCGGCGGACCCGCCTAAGCTTGGACAACGATGAGCAGCCTCTTTGACGACAGCTTCCTGGCCGGCCTCCAGCACGCGCAGGACGCGGACCCGCCGCCCCCCGAGGACACCGACACCGCCCCGGAGGAGGTCCCGCACGACCTCTTCGAGGGCGCCTTCGACGCGCCCCCGGCGGCCAGGGACCCGTACTACAGGGACGGCGCGCCGCCGCACCCGTCGTGGACGCGCCGCGCTGCTCGACGGGCTGAACGAAGAGCAGCGCGCCGGCGTCGTGCACGCCGGGTCGCCGCTGCTCATCGTGGCGGGCGCCGGCTCCGGGAAGACCCGGGTGCTCACCCACCGGATCGCGTACCTGCTGGCCAACCGGGGGGTGCACCCCGGCCAGATCCTCGCGATCACCTTCACCAACAAGGCCGCGGGCGAGATGAAGGAGCGCGTCGAGGAGCTCGTCGGCCGCGCGCGGGCCACATGTGGGTCTCCACCTTCCACAGCGCGTGCGTGCGCATCCTGCGCCGCGAGTCGAAGAGGCTCGGCTTCACGTCCTCGTTCTCGATCTACGACGCCGCCGACTCGAAGCGCCTGATGGCGCTCGTCTGCCGCGACCTCGACCTCGATCCGAAGCGCTTCCCGCCGAAGGCGTTCAGTGCCAAGGTCTCGAACCTGAAGAACGAGCTGATAGACGAGGAGACCTTCGCGGGGCAGGCCGCCGACGGCTTCGAGAAGACCCTGGCGCAGGCGTACGCGATGTACCAGGCGCGGCTGCGCGAGGCCAACGCGCTGGACTTCGACGACATCATCATGACCACGGTGCACCTGCTCCAGGCGTTCCCGGACGTCGCCGAGCACTACCGGCTGCGCTTCCGTCACGTCATGGTCGACGAGTACCAGGACACCAACCACGCCCAGTACACGCTCGTGCGCGAACTGGTGGGCCCGTCGGGCGAGGGGCAGGCCCCGGCCGAGCTGTGCGTCGTGGGCGACGCCGACCAGTCGATCTACGCCTTCCGCGGCGCCACGATCCGCAACATCCTCCAGTTCGAGGAGGACTACCCGGACGCGACGACGATCCTGCTGGAGCAGAACTACCGCTCGACGCAGACCATCCTCACCGCGGCCAACGCCGTCATCGAGCGCAACGAGAACCGGCGGCCGAAGAACCTGTGGACGGACGCCGCGCCGGCGCCCTGATCACCGGATACGTCGCGGACACCGAGCACGACGAGGCGCAGTTCGTCGCCGAGGAGATCGACCGGCTGACGGACGCGGGCGACGCGAAGGCCGGCGACGTCGCCGTCTTCTACCGTACGAACGCCCAGTCCCGCGTCTTCGAAGAGATCTTCATCCGCGTCGGACTGCCCTACAAGGTCGTCGGCGGCGTGCGCTTCTACGAGCGCAAGGAGGTCCGGGACGTGCTCGCGTACCTGCGCGTCCTGGCCAATCCCGAGGACACCGTTCCGCTGCGCCGCATCCTGAACGTACCGAAGAGGGGCATCGGCGACCGCGCCGAGGCGATGATCGACGCGCTGTCGCTGCGCGAGAGGATCAGCTTCCCGCAGGCGCTGCGGCGCGTGGACGAGGCGTACGGCATGGCGGCCCGCTCGTCGAACGCCGTGAAGCGCTTCAACACGCTGATGGAGGAGCTCCGTACGATTGTCGAGTCGGGGGCGGGGCCCGCCACGGTGCTGGAGGCCGTCCTCGAACGGACCGGCTACCTCGCCGAGTTGCAGGCGTCGACCGACCCGCAGGACGAGACGCGCATCGAGAACCTCCAGGAACTCGCCGCGGTGGCGCTGGAGTTCGAGCAGGAGCGGGAGGGGGAAGAGCCGGGGACGCTGGCCGAGTTCCTGGAGAAGGTGGCGCTCGTCGCCGACTCCGACCAGATCCCCGACGAGGACGAGGACGGGTCCGGAGTCATCACGCTGATGACGCTGCACACCGCCAAGGGCCTCGAGTTCCCCGTGGTGTTCCTGACCGGCATGGAGGACGGCGTCTTCCCGCACATGCGCGCACTCGGCCAGACCAAGGAGCTGGAGGAGGAGCGGCGCCTCGCGTACGTCGGCATCACGCGCGCCCGCGAGCGGCTCTACCTGACGCGGGCGGCGATGCGCAGTGCGTGGGGGCAGCCGTCGTACAACCCGCCGTCGCGGTTCCTGGAGGAGATCCCGGAGACGTACCTGACGTGGAAGCGCAAGGGGACGCAGGTTCCGGCGGGGCCGGTGTCGGGCGTCGCCTCGTCGCTGTCGTCCTCGCTGTCCTCGTCGCGGTCGCGGTCCGGGGGCGGGAGCGCTTCGGGATTCGCCACACGACGGGCCTCGGACAAGCCGGTGGTCGCGCTGTCGGTCGGTGACCGGGTCACGCACGACCAGTTCGGGCTCGGCACCGTGATGACGGTGACGGGGACGGGGGCGGACGCGCAGGCGACGATCGACTTCGGCGACGAGCGGCCGAAGAAGCTGCTGCTGCGGTACGCGCCGGTCGAGAAGCTGTAGGGGCGCACGGCCCCGCGTCCTGCGGGGCCGCCGGTCCTGCGGGGCGGGCGGCCCCGCAGGACGGTCGGTTCTGCGGGCGGGCGTGTTCTACGTCGGGCTGAGGCCGTGGCTGCGGAACCACGGCAGGGGGTCGATCGGCGACCCGCCGCCGGGACGCACCTCGAAGTGGAGGTGCGGCCCTGTGGAGTTGCCCGAGTCGCCGGCGTACGCGATGACATCACCGGCCTGGACCGGTCCGGAGCGGATCTTGGTGCTGCTGAGGTGGCAGTACCAGGTCTCCGTGCCGTCGGCGGCGGTCACTATCGCCATGTTTCCGTAGGCGGTGTTGTACTGCGTACGGACCGTGCCGTCGGTCGCGGCCATCACCGGTGTGCCGTACCCGACCGGGAAGTCGATACCGGAGTGCACGGACATCCAGTTGACACCGGCCTGGCCGTAGTACGCGCTGAGGCCGTGCTGCTGGACCGGCACGGCGAACTTGGGGCGGGCGGCCTCCTTGCGGGCGGCCTCCTCGGCCTTGCGCCTCTTCTCCGCGTCCTGGCGGGCCTGGAGGTCGATGCGTTCCTGCGTGCGGCTGGCGCGGTCGGCGAAGTCGTTGGCGTCCGCGTCGAGGGCGGCGAGCTGGGTGTCCAGCTTGTTGTTGACCGTCACGGGCTCGACCGGGCCGGGGTCGGCGGCGGAGGCCGTCGTGGTGGTGTCCTTCTTCTCCTCGGCGGGGGCGCCGCCGACGTTGCCGACCGAGGCGGCGGCGATGCCGGCCACGCCCATCACACAGGCGGAGGGGACGGCGACGGTGAGGAGGGCCGAGCGCTTGGCGGGGGTGCGGCGCCGGCCGCGGCCGGCGTTGCCGCCGTTGCGGCGGGCCGAGCGAGCGCTTGGCGGGGGTGCGGCGCCGGCCGCGGCCGGCGTTGCCGCCGTTGCGG
>RHMC01000048.1 GCA_003719395.1 Streptomyces altiplanensis | reverse complement strand
GCCGGCGCGCGCGGCGCGGGCCGGGGCGTGGGGCCCGGGACGGACGGCGGGCCGGCCGGGACGTCAGCCCTGCCGGACTAGCGCGCGTACGCGTCCGTGACGGGCGGCGCGCGCCTCCGCGCTGCCGGAAGCGGCGATCCGGTCGAGCGCCCGCCGGAGACGACGATCTCCAGCGGTTCGGATCCGGCTCCGGGAAACAGCCCGGAGATCCGCTGCCACCACAGGCTCATGGTCCCGGCCGTACGCCGTTCACCGGAGAGCGCGTGCTCCCCGTAGAACACGCAGGTGAACTCGGGCGCCGGCACGTCCACCACGGACTGCCGATTTCCGGAGTTGTTGTCAGAAAAGGTATTGCGAAGCTTTGCGGCAACAATTCGGTGGCGCATGAATTGCCCCCCGATGCGCGAGCCGTATTTCTTCGCAGCCCTCTCATGCTTCCTCGTGCACGTCTCGATCGATACCACGGCACCCTCGCAGGAAATACCCCGCAGGTCGGGGGCAGAGAATAGGAGAGTGGGATGGCGGCACCGCTTCCCGTGCTGATCACTGGCTGTTCCTCCGGTATCGGCCGTGCCTGCGCACTGCGGATGCACCGGTCCGGGACGGCCGTATACGCCACGGCGCGCAAGCCGGAGACACTTGCCCGGCTGGCCGCCGAAGGCATACGGACACTGCGCCTGGACGTCACCGACGAAGACAGCATGCGCGACGCCGTCGACACCGTCGAAGCGGAGCACGGCTCGGTCGGCGCGCTCGTCAACAGCGCCGGGTACGCCATGTCCGGCGTCGTGGAGGAAGCCGGCCTGGAGGACATGCGGCGGCAGTTCGAGACCAACGTGTTCGGGCTGGCCCGCCTCAGCCAGCTGGTCCTCCCCGCGATGCGGGCCGCGCACAGCGGGACCATCGTCAACGTCTCGTCGGTCTTCGGACGTTACGCGGTCCCCGGCGGGGGCTTCTACCAGGCGTCCAAGCACGCGGTCGAGGCCCTGAGTGACGCCCTGCGGCTGGAGGTCGCCGACTTCGGCGTCCGGGTGGTCCTCATCGAACCGGGCCCGGTGCGCACCACCAGCTTCGGTGACACCTACGTGGCGAACCTCAAGCCCGTCAGCGAGGAGTACGAGGACTTCCGCCGGCGTACGGCCGAGTACTTCGACGCCATCTACACCGGCAGCCGGCGCACCCTGGCCGGCACCTTCGCGATCCACTCCGACGACGTCGCCCGCGTGGTGGAGAAAGCCGTCCGCAGCACCCGCCCGCACGCCCGCTACCCCGTCGGCCTCCTCGCCCGCAGCACCATCGCGCTGCGCCGGCTGGCCCCGGACGCCGTCTTCGACAACCTCTTCGTACGGCGGGTGTTTCCCGTGCCCCGGAACACCGCCGATGCCCGGCGGACAGCGCCGAGCGGGCCGCAGCCCCGACACCAAGGAGACCAGTGATGACCGCCACCACGCCCGCCGCCCCCCGGGCCGCCACCACGGCCCCCGGCCCCAAGGGAGTCCCGCTGCTCGGCAGCCTCGGCTCCTGGCGCCGCAACACCGCCGAGTTCCTGCTGGGCCTGCAACGCGACTACGGCGAGGTCGTCCGCATGCGGCTCGGCCCGATGACCGTCCATCAGGTCACTGGCCCCGAGGCGGTGCACCAAGTGCTGGTGAAGAACCACGGCAACTACGTACGCGGCCCGCTGTACGAGCAGTTCGGCGTGGTCATGGGCAAGGGCCTGCTCACCTCGGACGGCGAGTACTGGCGCGGTCACCGCCGCGCCGTCCAGCCCGCGTTCCAGAAGAACGCCGTCCTCGGCATCGTCCCGAACATCGTCCGGGCCACGGAGGAGATGCTCGACGAGTGGGACGGCAAGGCCGCGCGCGGCGAGCCCGTGGACCTGATGACCGAGATGCTCCGGCTCACCCTGGTCACCCTCAGCCGCTCGCTGTTCGCCTACGACATCAAGCCCTCGTCCCGCGTGCTCAAGCAGATCGTCGACGACGTGGTCGAGGTGATGTTCCGGCGCGGCACGGCGTCCGAGATGCTGCCCTCCTGGCTTCCGACCGACCGCAAGCGCAAGATCGACCGCATCCACCAGGTCTTCGACAAGGTGGTCGCAGACGTCCGCGAGACATACGCGCGCACCGGCGACGGCTCGCTGATCTCCCTGATGGAACAGGCCGTGGACCCCGTCACCGGTGAGCCCTGGACCGACCAGGAGATCCGCGACGAGCTCCTGACCATCTACCTGGCGGGCCACGAGACGACCGCCGTCTCGCTCTGCTGGACGCTCCTGTCGATCGCCAACCACCCGCCGGTGCAGGAGGAGCTGGACGGTGAGATCGGCCGGGTCCTGGGCGGCGGACCACCGGACGCCGAGAACACCGACGCGCTGACGTACACGAAGATGGTGGTGGACGAGAGCTTGCGGATGCACCCGCCCATCTGGATCTTCCCGCGTGCCGCGGTCGGCCCGGACACCCTCGGCGGATACGACATCGAGGCCGGTTCCTCCGCCTCCCGTCGCCGCCCCGGCCTGGGCCGCCACCACGCTGGGTACGGTCGCCACACCGCGCGGCCCCGCCCCCGGCTCCGGCTACCGGCGGCTCGGCGCGGGTCCCGGCTGGAAGCGCCGTCGCGCGGACCCCGCTCGCCGCCGCCCGCCCGGGGGCGCGAGGACCGGCGCACGGCCCTCGCCTCCTTCGTGCAGCTCACCGACCTCCACCTCACCGACGTACAGCACCCGGTCCGCACCGAGTACCTGCGCGTCCGGGCGGCCGGCGCCTGGCGTCCGCAGGAAGCCCTCACCGTGCTCGCCGCGGTCGCGCTCGTGGAGCGGGTCAACGCCCTGCGCGGCGGGCCCGTGACCGGGGCGGACCTCGGCTTCGTGATGACGACCGGCGACAACACCGACAACAACAACAAGGCCGAACTCGACTGGTTCCTGCGCACCATGAGCGGCGGCCGCATCACCCCCGACACCGGCGAACCGGGCCGCTACGAAGGCGTCCAGGACTCCGGCCTGCCCCTCTACTGGCACCCGGACGCCGCCCTGCGCGACGCCGACAAGCAGCGCGGCTTCCCCCGCGTCGAGGGCTACCTCGCCGCCGCACTGCGTCCCGTCAACAGCCCGGGTCTGCGCGTCCCCTGGTACTCCACCGTCGGCAACCACGACGACCTGCCCAGCGGCTGCTTCGCCAACGGCAACGCCTCCGGGTTCCTCGCCGACTTCGCCGTCGGCGGCCGCAAGCTGCTCTCCCTCCCGGTGTCCGACGCGAACGCGCTCGAAGCCGTACTGAAGAAGGGCGACGACCCGCGCGGCAGTCACTTCACCGACCTCCTGCGCCGCGAGACCCGGCGGATGCGCCGCGTCACCCCCGATCCGGCCCGCGCCCCCTTCACAGGGCGAGTACGTCGAGGCGCACCGCGACCGGCGTACGCGGGCGCGGGACCGGCCGGACACGGCTACACCCGCGAGAACGCCGACACCGGGAACCTGTACTACTCCTTCCGCGTCTCCGACGGCGTGCTCGGCATCAGCCTCGACACGACCGACCGGGGCGGCCACTTCGCCGGCTCGATCGGCGCGGCCCAGCTGGGCTGGCTGAGGCGGACGCTCGCCGCCCACCAGGACGACCACGTCATCGTCTTCAGCCACCACAACAGCTGGACGTTCGACGACGGCGGCGGCGACAGGATCCTCGCGCTCCTCAAGGGCAGCCGCAACGTCGTCGCCTGGATCAACGGGCACAGCCACCGCAACGCGATCCTCGCGCACGACACGTTCTGGGAGATCTCCACCGCCTCGCACGTCGAGTTCCCCCAGCTCGCCCGGGTCGTCGAACTGACCGACAACCACGACGGCACGCTCTCCCTCTTCACCACGCTGATCGAGTCCGCCGCCCCGCACCGCACGGACTACACCGACCTCTCCCAGACGGGCCTGGCGGCCCTCTACCGCGAACTCTCCCTCAACGCGCCGGGCGCCGGCAGAACCTCGCGGGTCCTGCGGACGCCCGGAACACGGAACTCCTGCTGAAGAAGCGCTGACACGCCCCGGCTGACACGGCCCGAAGGAGCACCGGCACCGCTCAGCGCGGCAGCGCGACGACATAAGCGGCCGGGTCCCGGTCGGCCGACGCCATCAGGGCGGTCCGCACGACAGCCGCCTGCTGCTCCGGCGACTCCCGCAGCTTCCTCGGCGTGAGGTGCACGACGGTGATGCCGAGCCGCTCCAGGTGCTCGCGCTTGCGGGCGTACTCCGTCCACTCCCCGAGCTCACGGCTCCGGCCGGGCAGGGGAGACCCCGTCGCGTCCTCGTCCTGCCGGGGCGCCCGGGTGTCCAGCTCCACGGCCACGGCCTGGTCGGGCCAGTAGATGTCGACGCCGCCGAGGTGGGGGCCGCCGGGCAGCCGCAGGTCGACGTTCCAGAGCGGGTCGGGCAGCCCGTGGTCGCGGACCATCGCGTACAGCCGGTTCTCGGCGACGGCCCGCCCCTCGGCGAGCAGCGAGTCGACGGCGTCGACGACGTACGGCCTGGACAGCAGCCGCGCGAGCGTCAGCTCCCTGACCACCGCCGAGGGTTCGCAGTGGAATCCGCGCACGGCCTCGGTGAGCAGCTGCCGTACGGCATCGGCGTCACTGAGGTGGCACCGGTGTCCGCGAGGGCGCGGGCGACGGGAGCGACGGGCACGCCGCCGATCTGCTGGGCCCGGGGCATCGTGTGGACCCGGACCAGGCGCGCACACCCGGTGGACCGCAGCCGCCTCGTGCGCGGCGCGAGTACGACGATCCGGTCGAGGGAGAACAGCGGGGGAGCGGCACGGAAGTGGTGCAGGGCGAGCGCGGCCGGCCCGGTGACCATGACGTCGCCGTACGGGTCCGTCCCGCCCTCCGCCCTGGCCTGCGCCGGCACCACCGCGTCCGCGGGCGGCCGCCCCGCGTACAGCAGCGTGGCTGTGCAGCCGCTCCTCGCGGAGGGCGGGCCGGGGTGCAGGACGAAGACGCCGGGCAGGATCTGCTGCCAGGGGCCGCCGGGCCGGCACTGCGCGGCGCCTTGGCGGCGGACATGCCGCGCGTACGGCAGCTGCGCGGCGGACAGCACGCGCTGCTGGGCGTCGGCGAGGTGGGCGAGGGGGCGGCGGGAGACCGGGGTGTTGTGGTTCATGTCCCGGGGTTTCCCGCCCGCACCCCACTCGCTAACCGCTGTTACACACCCGTCGACAATCCGGGACAACTCCGCACTAAAGTACGGCCGTTCGATTGCCGAAACCCTACCCGCCGGACGGGATGGGAACCTTGGCCCCCACCCCGTGCGACGGGGTCCTCACACCGCCGCGGCCCGGTCGCACACCTGTCCCCGCAGCGCCCGCGCCAGGTCGTCCCGCGCCTCCAGCACCAGCCGCCGCAGCGCCGGCGCCGCGTCCTCGTGAGCGGCCAGCCACGCGTCCGTCGCGTCCAGCGTGCGCCGGTCGCCCTGGAGCGCCGGGAACAGCCCCGACACCACGTCCATCCCGATCTGGATCGACCGCTCGGCCCACACCCGCTCGATCGCGGCGAAGTACTTCTCGGCGTACGGGGCGGTCAGCTCCCGCTGGCCGGGCTGCATGAAGCCGTCGATCGTGGCCACGACCAGCGCGTTCGACAGCGCGTCGGACTCCACCACCGCCGCCCACGCCTGCGCCTTGACCGCGGCCGAGGGGCGCGACGCGAGGCACCGCACCTGGTGGCGCCTGCCCGACGCCGTGTCGTCCCGCGCCAGCTCCGCGTCGATCGCCTTCTCGTCCGCCACGCCGTGCGAGGCGAGCGGTCCGAGGAACGCCCAGCGCAGTTCCTGGTCCACCTCCAGACCGTCGATCCTGGCCGTGCCCTCCAGCAGCCCCCGGAGCAGCTGGAAGTCCGCGTCCCGGCAGGCCGTCGCCGCGAAGAACCGCGCCCACGTCAGCTGGTGCTCACTGCCCGGCTCCGCGATCCGCAGCTCCCGCAGCGCGCCCTCCGCGAGGAGCCGCCCGCCCTCCTCCCGCCACTCGGGCGCCGCGTAGTGCGTCAGCGCGGACCGCGTCCACGCGTGCAGCATCTGGAGCACCCCGATGTCGCTCTCGCGCCCCGCGAACCTCAGCACCAGGTCCACGAAGTCCCGCGCCGGGAGCAGCGCGTCCCGCGTCAGGTTCCACAGCGCGGACCAGCACAGCGCGCGCAGCGGGTCGCTCACGTCGTCGAGGTGCGCGCAGCGTGGCGAGCGACTCCGGGTCGAAGCGGATCTTGCAGTACGTCAGGTCGTCGTCGTTGACGAGCACCAGATCCGGCTTCTCGCTGCCGACGAGCTCCGCCACGACCGTGCGCGGGCCGGCGACGTCCACCTCGGCGCGGGCGTACCGCACGAGCTCCCCGCCGGCCTCCTCGCGCCGGTACAGGCCCACGGCCACCCGGTGCGGACGCAGCTCCGCATGGGGCCCGGACGCCTCCTGGAGCACCGCCAGCTCGGTGATCCGCCCGGACGAGCCGTACGTGACCTGCGGGGTGAGCGAGTTGACCCCGGCGGTCTGGAGCCACGCCCGCGACCAGCTCGCGAGGTCCCGCCCGGACGTCTCCTCCAGTACCGCCAGCAGGTCCTCCAGCCGGGTGTTCCCGTACGCGTGGCGCTTGAAGTACCGCCGGGCACCCTCCATGAAGGCGTCCTTGCCGACGTACGCGACGAGCTGCTTCAGGACGGAGGCGCCCTTGGCGTACGTGATCCCGTCGAAGTTGAGCTTCGCGTCCTCCAGGTCACGGATGTCGGCCGTGATCGGGTGCGTCGAGGGAAGCTGGTCGGCCCGGTACGCCCACGACTTGCGGTTGTTGGCGAAGGTGATCCACCCGTTGGTGAAGCGCGTCGCCTCGACCATCGAGTACGACCCCATGAAGTCGGCGAAGGACTCCTTCAGCCACAGGTCGTCCCACCACTGCATGGTGACGAGGTCGCCGAACCACATGTGCGCCATCTCGTGCAGGATGACGTTGGCCCGCCGCTCGTACGACGCCCGGGTGACCTTCCCGCGGAAGACGTACTCCTCACGGAAGGTCACGCAGCCCGGGTTCTCCATGGCGCCGATGTTGTACTCGGGCACGAAGGCCTGGTCGTACTTCCCGAAGGGGTACGGGTAGTCGAAGTTGTCGTGGAAGAAGTCGAGCCCCTGCTTGGTGACCGTGAAGATGTCGTCCGCGTCGAAGTGCCGGGCGAGTCCCTTGCGGCACATGGCGCCGAGCGGGATCTCGATCTCCGTGCCGTCGCCGAGCGTGCGCCGGTACAGATCGCTCTCGTAGTGGTACGGGCCGGCGACGAAGGCGGTGATGTAGGTCGAGATCGGCCTGGTCCCGGCGAACCGCCAGACCCCGTCGTCCGTCACCTCGCCCACGCCGTTGCTCCACACGGTCCATCCGTCGGGAGCGGTCACCTCGAACCGGAAGGGCGCCTTCAGGTCCGGCTGTTCGAAGTTGGCGAAGACGCGCCGCGCGTCGGCCGGCTCGTACTGCGTGTAGAGGTAGACCTCGCCGTCCTCCGGGTCGACGAAGCGGTGCATGCCCTCGCCCGTGCGGCTGTACGCGCACTGGGCGTCCACCACCAGGACGTTCTCCTCCCGCAGCCCCGCCAGCGCGACCCGCGTCCCGTCGAAGACGGCCGCCGGGTCCAGCGCCTCGCCGTTCAGTGTGACCGCCGTCACCGACGGCGCGAGCAGATCGGCGAAGGTGTCCGCGCCGGGGCGCGCGCAACGGAAGCGGACGGTGGTCACCGAGCGGAACGTGCGCGGCCCCTCCCCGCCTTCCCCGACCGCGGACCGCAGGTCGAGGGCCACTTCGTACCCGTCGACGGACAGCAGTTCGGCCCGCTCGCGGGCCTCGTCGCGGGACAGATTCTCACCGGGCACGGGCACTCCTTCGTGTCTCGTTCGAACATGCCGATACTCCCATGCGGCGCGGGCGCCGCACGCGCGGGAATGCCTCCGGCGACCAGCGGTGTTGCCACCGTCGAGGTGCGACCGCTTCGTCAATGAGGAGAGACATGTCCGAGAACGGCAGGACCACCGCCGACTTCTGGTTCGACCCGCTGTGTCCCTGGGCCTGGATGACGTCCCGGTGGATGCTGGAAGTCCAGAAAGTCCGTGATGTGGAGGTCCGCTGGCACGTCATGAGCCTGGCCGTGCTGAACGAGGACAAGCTCGACGAACTGCCCGAGCAGTACCGCGAGCTGCTCGGCCCCAAGGGCTGGCGCCCGGTGCGGGTGGTGACGGCGGCCCGGGAACTGCACGGCGACAAGGTGGTCGGCGATCTGTACACCGCGCTCGGCACCCGCTTCCACAACAAGGGCGAGGGCGCGACCCTGGAGGCGATAGCCGGCGCGCTGGCCGACGTGGATCTCCCGGCGGACCTGATCGAGTACGCCGACAAGGACACGTACGACGCCGAGGTGCGCGCCTCCCACAAGGTGGGCATCGACAAGGTGGGCCAGGAGGTCGGCACCCCGGTCATCTCGGTCCCCGGCGCGGACGGCGAGGAGGTCGCCTTCTTCGGCCCGGTGGTCACCCCGGCGCCGAAGGGCGAAGAGGCGGCGCGCCTGTGGGACGGCACGCTGATGGTGGCGTCGATCCCCGGCTTCTACGAGATCAAGCGCACGCGTACGCAGGGCCCGGTCTTCGACTGACGGCGGCGCTCTTCGGGGCGACAGGCCCGGCGGGCCTGTCGCCCACCGGTACGTGAGAACAGCCGGCCCCCGCGAGTCACGTCCTCGCGGGGGCGGCCGTTTCATCCGCCCGCAGGTGAAGGTTGAGAAGACGATCACGAGCAGGACGTCATTGCGCGCCTACGGCGCGAGCAGCAGGTTGAACGCGCGCTCCTTGGCGGCGGCGTAACGCTTGGCCACGTCCTGCCAGTTGACGACCTTCCACATCGCCTCGATGAAGTCCACCTTCTGGTTCTTGTACTGAAGGTAGAAGGCGTGCTCCCAGGCGTCGAAGACCAGGATCGGGACCGACCCCTGCCCCACATTGCCCTGGTGGTCGTAGATCTGCTCGACGATCAGGCGGCCGCTGACCGGTTCGTACGCGAGGACGCCCCAGCCCGAACCCTGGGTCGTCGCGGAGGCCTTGGTCAGCTGGGCCTTGAACTTCTCGAAGGAGCCGAAGGACTCGGTGATCGCGTCCGCGAGCTCGCCGACGCCGTCCTTCTCCAGCGGCTCGCCGCCGCCGTCGCCGGTCATGTTGTGCCAGTAGATGGAGTGCAGGATGTGGCCGGAGAGGTGGAACGCGAGGTTCTTCTCCAGGCCGTTGATCGCCCCCCAGGACTCCTTGTCGCGCGCCTCTTCGAGCTGCTCCAGGGTGTCGTTGGCGCCCTTCACGTAGGCCGCGTGGTGCTTGTCGTGGTGCAGCTCGATGATCTGCGGATTGATGACAGGTTCGAGCGCCGCGTAGTCGTACGGAAGTTCAGGAAGTGTGTACATGGCCATGTCCGAGCCCTCCGACTGCTTATTGCGACCAATATGCAAGTGCAGATTAGCAGCAGGAGGGCGCGGGGATGATCAGGCCCGGGTCGTCCGCTGGTCCTAGGACCCGGCGGCGTCCCTCGCCAGGACCGCGAGATCCGGGAAGTCGGTCACGACCGCGTCGACGCCGAGCCCGTAGTGCAGCGCGTACTCCGCGAAGGCGTCCCCGAAGCCGTCGGGCGCGGTGCCGCGGCGGAATCCGGCGGGCAGGAACTGGTTCTCGCTGCGGAAGGTGTACGCCCCGACCTTCAGCCCCGCGGCGTGTGCGTCCGCGAGCAGCGACGACGGCGCCACCACCGACGACTTGTCCGGACCGATCCAGTCGGCGTACTCCGCGATCTGCCGCAGACCGGCCGGCGTCATCATGTCCCGGTACGTCGCCGGGTGGCCGTACGGGCCGCCGTTGCCTGTCCCCAGCGCTGCACAGCGGCAGGCGCAGCCGTGCCTCCGCGATCCGGATCAGGCTCGACGGCTCGAAGGACTGGACGACGCACTCGTGGGCGCCGAGCCGGTTGCGCCGGATCACGCGGACGAGCTCCGGTTCGAGGGGCAGGCCGATCGAACGGAAGTAGGTGGGGTGCTTCGTCTCCGGGAACACGGTGACCGTCCGCCCGTACCGCTTCGACAGCTTCCTCGCCAGATCCACGACCTCCTGGAAGGTCATGACCTCCAGACGGCCGTCGAAGACGGTGTTCCTGTTCCTGACCAGCGGCAGGCGCTCGACGGCGCGCAGGGTCTTCAGCTCGGCGAGCGTGAAGTCCTCCGTGAACCACCCGGTGACGGACCGGCCGTCCACGGTCTTCGTCGTACGCCGCGACGCGAACTCCGGGTGCTGTGCGACGTCCGTCGTCCCGGAGATCTCGTTCTCGTGCCGTACGACGAGGACATGGTCCTTGGTCGGTACGAGGTCGGGCTCGATCCAGTCGGCGCGGTCTGGACGGCGTGCGTGTACGACGCGGCGGCGTGCTCGGGGCGCCAGCCGGCGGCGCCGCGGTGCCCGATGACGACGGGACCCCTGCGCGGGCGCGGCCCGGCGGCGGAGGCACTCGCGCGGCATCGCGGCGACGGCGGAGGCGGCGCCGGCGGCGAGCAGTACGGAGCGGCGTCTCGGCTGTGCGGACATGGAAGTCTCCCTGACAAGAGCGGACATGGAAGAGGGGGCGGCGACTGCACGATAGGTCGCGGCGTATCGTTCCGGGGCCGCGTACGACGTCCTTTCACGCAGTGGCCGACAGGAGGCCCCGCGGGGTTCACCCGGTGCGCAGGGGGCTTCCTCACACCCCGCCTCACGCGTCACGGTGCCGGGAGGGGACGTGCCGGGGCGCTCCCCGCAGGGCGTCGAACGCAACCGGCCGAACCGACATCGCGGTGCCTCGGTGTTCGAGGACCGAGGAGACGCCCCGGCGCGGCACCGACCCCGGAGCCCCCGGCCCCGCCCTCGCCGCCCAGCAAGAAAATCACCCCCGGCTGCCGGCACGGCCCCGCGCCCGCACCCGCGCCTCCGCCAGGCGAGCCAGATGCGTCGCGTACCCCCACCGTGTAGAACTCCGCCCGCCCCGCGTCCGGCTCCACCACCGCCGTCGGCCGCGTCCACGACGCCGCGTCCAGCTCCACCCCGAACCGCTCCGCCGCCGCCAGCACCGCGCCCCGCGCCCCCACCTCGCCCTCGGCCACGCGCAGCGACGCCCCAGTACGTCGGCGAACAGCCGCATCCACGCCGGCGAACGCGTCCCGCCCCCGCACACCGCCAGGTCGCCGGTGAGGCCCGCCGCCTCCAGGCAGTGGCGGGCGGCGTAAGGCGATCCCCTCGCACGTCGCGCGCACCAGGTCGCCCTTCGTGGTCTCCAGCGACACGCCCGTCACCTCGGCCCGCAGCCGCGGCTCCACGAACGGGGCGCGCTCGCCCGACGGCGCGAAGTAGGGCAGGACCCGTACCCCGTTCGCCCCCGCCGGCACCTGCTCCAGCAGCGCGTCGACCTCCGCGTGCCGTACGCCCGTCGTGTGCAGCACCCAGTCCAGCGCCGCCGTGGCGCCATCGCCGGCATCGCGCGCAGCCACCGCCCCGGCCGGTCGGTCGAGATGTGGAGCCCGGCCGGCTCGCCGCCCTCCAGGTCGAGGACGTCCGTCACGACCAGCGACGCCAGGCACGTGCCGATGATGAGCAGCCCGTCCCCCCGGCCGTGTGACCCCCGCGCCGTGCGCGCACGCGGGCAGGTCGTAGGGACCGTCCGCGATCCGCGTGCCCGGCGGCAGGCCGGGGCCGCGCGTCACGCCGTCCGCGACCGGGTCGGCGACCGGGGCCAGCAGGCCGCGCCGGTGGCCCAGGCCCAGCAGGTCCGGCTCCTCGTCGTCGTACGCCGCGACGTCGGGTCCAGGAACGGCATGGACGCGTCGGAGACGTCCGTGGCCCGCACCCCCGTCAGGCGCTGGAAGACCATGTCCTTGCAGTACAGCGCACTCGCGGCGGCGTCCAGCACCTTCGGCTCGTACCGGTCCAGCCACGCCAGCACCGGCCCCGGGCACCCGGGGAACATCGCACTGCCCGTACGCCGGTAGACGGAGGTGAAGACGCCCGACGCCATCCACGCGTCGAGGAGCGCGTGCGCCCGCGTCCATCCAGGAGATCGCCGGCCGCACCGGGCGGCCCCGCGCGTCGACCAGCCACACCCCGTCGCCCTGCCCCGTGAGCCCGGCCAGTTCCACCGCGGCGGGCCCGCCCGGCCCCGGCCCCGGTGCCGACGCCGTCAGCGTCGTCAGTACGTCCACGACCGCCGCGTACACCTCGTCCATGTCCTGCTCGACGTGTCCGTCGCGGATGTCGAGCGCGACCGGACGGGACTCGACCGCGACCTGGCGCCCGGAGGCGTCGAAGGCCGCCGCCTTCACCATGGACGTGCCCACGTCGACACCGACGTACAGCCTCCCGGGCACCTCCAGAACCTCCGGCACCTCCGGCATTCCGACGACCTCCTCAGGTCAGGCAGTGCGCGAGTGGGGTCCCTGCGGCGTACCTGGCCACCTCGGCCGCCGCGATCCGCGCCGCCTTCCCGGCCACCTGACGGCTCGCGCCGCCCAGGTGCGGCGTCATCACGACCCCGGGTACGGCACGGAGCCGCGCCCCCGCGGCAGCGCTCCTGCTCGTACGTGTCGAGGGCGGCCGCCGCCAGCCGCCCGCTCTCCAGCGCGTCGCACAGCGCCTCCGTGTCGACGAGCGGCCCCCGCGCCGCGTTGACCAGCACGGACGAGCGCGGCAGCAGGCCCAGTTCGCGGGCGCCGATCAGGCCGCGCGTCTCGTCGGTCAGGCGCGCGTGCAGGGTGACGACGCGCGAACGGGACAGCAGCGCGTCGAGCGAGGCGACCCGTACGCCGTGCACATCACCGCGCACGTACGGGTCGTACACCTCCACCTCCGCACCGAACGCGCTCAGCACCCGCGCGACCCGGCTGCCGACCGCGCCGTAGCCGATCAGCCCGACCCGCGTGTCCTCCAGTTCGAAGCCGCAGTGTTCGTACGTGCAGTACGAGCCGTCCCAGACGCCCTGCCGGGCCAGCGAGTCGTGCGCCTGCGGGAGGCGGCGCATCGGCCGCCAGCATCATCGCGACCGTGAACTCGGCGGTGGCGGCCGCGTTGCGGCCCGGCGCGAAGCACACCCGCACCCCGCGCGCCCGCGCCGCCTCCACGTTGACGTTGACCGGGCCGCCGCGGCAGACGGCGACGAGCCGCAGGGCGGGGGAGGCCTCCAGCACCCGCTCCGTGAACGGCGCCATCTGGGTCACGCACACCTCGACGTCCCGCAACGCCTCGATCAGCGCGTCCTCGCAGTCGCCGGCCTCGTCGACCTCGGCGACCCTGCCGAAGGGTTCGAGCGGCCAGGGGAGGGTGAGTTCGGTCAGCTCGAAGGGGGACGCGGTGACGGCGGCCTCCAGGGCGTCGCAGATCAGCGAGTTGAGGACGAAGTGGTCACCGGCTGCCAGGATCTTCATCGCAGGGCCTCTCCTGTCGCGGCGTCGAAGACATGCGTGAGCCGCGGGTCCGCGCTCACCCGTACGGTCTCGCCCCGGTCGAGGCGCACCTCGGGACCGGTCTGTACGACGAGGGGCCCGGCCACCCCGTCGAGCGCGAGCGTGGCGATGCCCGCCTCCAGAAGCGGTTCGTGGGCGCCGACCCTCGCCCGCAGGGCCGCCGTGTCCTCGCCCACGAGCCGCAGATCCTCCGGCCTGACGCCCAGCACCACTTCCCGGCCAGCCGCCAGACGCACGGGAACGGCCAGCCGCACACCCTCCGAGAGGCGTACGCACCCGTCGGCCCCGGCCACCCCGGGCAGCAGGTTGATCGCGGGCTCGCCGACGAAGTCGGCCACGAAGAGGTTCGCCGGGCTGTCGTAGATCTCGTACGGCGTGCCGAGCTGCTGGATGACGCCGTCCTTCATCACGGCGATCCGGTCGGCGAGCGACAGCGCCTCCTCCTGGTCGTGCGTGACCAGGATGGTGGTGTGCCCCAAGTCCTTCTGGATGCGTTTGAGTTCGCGGCGGGTCGTGTCGCGCTGCGCCGCGTCCAGGTGCGAGAGGGGCTCGTCGAGCAGGAGTACGTCCGGCTCGCGGATCAGGGCCCGCGCCAGCGCCACCCGCTGCTTCTGGCCGCTGGAGAGCCCGCCCGGCCGCGCGTCGAGCAGCTCCGTCAGGCCGATCCGCTCGGCCATGCCCCGTACCCGCGCGGCCACTTCCCTGCGGGGCCTGCGGCGCGCCGCGAGCCCGAACCCGAGGTTCTCGGCGACGGTGAGCGGGGGGTAGAGCGCGTAGTTCTCGAAGGCGACCCCGATGTTGCGCCGCTGGGCGGGGACCTTCACCACCGAGCCGCCGCCGACGAGGATGTCCCCGCCGGTCACCGCCTCCAGGCCCGCGATCATCCGCAGCGTGGTGGACTTGCCGCAGCCGGAGGGGCCGAGCAGGCCCAGCAGTTCGCCGGAGCGCAGCTCCAGGCCGATGCCGCGTACGGCCTCCACCGGGGGCCGGCCCCGGGACGCGTAGGTCTTGCGCAGCTCGCGCAGCACCAGTTCAGTCATCGCCCGGCCCTCCCGCCGCCGTCGGGCACACCTCGTACGGGACCTCGTGCTCGTCGAGGTCGCGCAGCAACCGGTCCGACGCCCCGTCGTCGACCAGCACCAGGTCGAAGCGGGAGAGCGGGGCGAGCCGGTGGAGCGCGACGCGGCCGAGCTTGGAGTGGTCGAGCAGCAGCACGTTCTTCGCGGCGGAGCCGAGCATGGCCCGCTTGACGGAGACGACGTGCTGCTCCTGGTGGTAGGCGAAGCCGCCGGAGACGGCGGACGTCGACGTGAAGCAGATGTCGACCCGCAGGAGCTGGACGGCTTCCACGCAGGAGACACCGAGGAAGGAGGAGTGGAGGGGATCGTAGTCGCCGCCGAGCGCCATCAGGTGGATGCCGCGCTCGCCCGCCAGCAGCGTCAGCGCTTCGAGGAAGTTGGTGACCACGGTCAGCGGAGCGATGGAGCCGGAGCCGAGCCGGCGCGCTATCTCCAGGGTGGAGGTCGAGTCGTCGAGCATCACCGCCATGCCGGGCTCGATGAGCTTCAGCGCGTGCTCGGCGACGGCGGCCTTCTCCGCGCGCATCGCCTTGAGCCGGTACGCGACGTTCGACTCGAAGACACCGGACGGCTGGGCGGTGACCCCGCCCCTGAACTTCCTCACCAGGCCCTGCCGTTCGAGCTCGTCGAGGTCCCGGTGGATGGTCATCAGGCTGACGTCGAAGCGCTCGGCCAGCTCGGCGGCGGTCGCCGAGCCGCCGCGAGCACTGCTCGGCCGATGGCGGCCTGGCGGGGCGCGGGGCCGCGCTGCGGACCGTCGCTCATCCGGTGACCCTCCGCCCCGGTTCGCCGCCGGCACCGTCCGCCTCGAACAGCAGCAGGCTCTCCGGCCGTACGGACAGCCTCACCGGAGCGTCGGGCCGCAGCCCGGCGGCGTCCGCGCGCGGCGCGACCAGCGACAGGTGCTGCCGCCGAGCCGTACGGTGACCTCGGTGGCGCGGCCCAGGACCTCGGTGATGTAGACGGTGCCGGTGAGCTCGACGGGGCCGGGTCCGAGCGACAGGTCGCGCGGCCTGACGCCGATCTGCACGGGGGTGCCGGGCGCGGCGGACCGTACCGCGGGCGGGCTCAGCGGAATCTCGAAGAAGCGGTCCGCCGACAGGAAGGTGCCGTGGCCGGTGACGGTCCCCGGCAGCAGGTTGATGCGGGGCCTGCCGAAGGAGCGGGCGACGAAGGTGTCGTACGGCTGGTGCCAGATCTCCTCGCGGGTGCCCGTCTGGACGATCCGGCCCTCCCTGATCACCCCGATGCGGTCGCCGAGCGCCAGCGCCTCCACCGAGTCGTGCGTGACGTACAGGGTGGTGGTGCGCCGGACCGCGCCGATCGCCTTCAGCTCGGCGCGCATCGCCTGGCGGAGCTTGGCGTCGAGGTGGGACAGCGGCTCGTCGAGGAGGAACGCGCGGGCCGGGCGCACCAGGACGCGGCCGAGCGCGACGCGCTGGCGCTGACCGTTGGACAGCCGGCCGACCGGGCGGTCCAGCAGCGCGCCGATGCCGAGCAGGTCGGCGACCGCGCCGATCCGCTCGTGCGCCTCGGCGGCCGGCAGCCTGTGGCGGGGGGAGCGGAGCGGGGAGGCGAGGTTGTCGTACGCGCTGCGGTGCGGGTAGAGGGCGTACGACTCGAAGCACATCGCGACGCCCCGGTCGTACGGCTCGACGCCCGTCATGTCGGCGCCGTCGAGCGAGACCGTGCCCGACTGGGGCTCCTCCAGCCCCGCGACGGTCTTGAGCGTCGTGGTCTTGCCCGCGCCGGACGGCCCGAGCAGGCAGAAGAACTCCCCCTCCCCGACGTCGAGATCGAGGCCGTCGAGCGCGGTGTTCCTGCCGTACGACTTGCGGATGCCGCGCAGCGAGATCGCGGGGCTCATCAGGACTTCACCGCCCCGAAGGAGAGCCCGCGCACCAGGTACCGCTGGATGGTGAGCGCGAGGAGCAGCGGCGGGACCACCGACACCAGGGCCGCCGCGGCCGTCAGGTTGTACTTGGGCCGGTCGCCGCCGAGGAAGGACAGCGCGCCGACCGTCACCGTCTGGGCCTCGGACGACGTCAGGACGAGCGGGAAGACGAAGTTGTTCCAGGCGAAGATGAAGGCGAGCAGCGAGACGGCGGCGATGCCCGGCCCGACCAGCGGCAGCGCGACCTTGAAGAAGGCCTGTTTCCTCGTGTAGCCGTCGAGCAGCGCGGCCTGTTCCAGCTCGGGGGAGAGGTCGGAGAAGTACGAGCGCATGATCCAGACGATCAGCGGCAGCGTGACGAGCTGGAGCACCCAGACCATGCCGACGTAACTGTCGAAGAGCCCGAGCTTCTGGTAGAGCACGAACAGCGGGATGATCACGGTGAGTTCGGGCGCGAACCGGAAGGACAGCAGCGTGAACATCAGGTTCTCCGAGCCCCGGAACCGCCACCGGGCGGCGGCGTAGGCGGCGGGCAGCCCGATCACCAGCGACAGCCCGACCGCCCCCAGCGACACCACCAGGCTGTTGACGAAGAACCGCAGGAACGGCACGCCCTCGTCGCTCCCCGCCCCGAGCACCGTCCGGTACGCGTCGAGGGTGGGCGTGAAGGAGAAGTACGTACTGAATAGCTCGTTCGCCGGCTTCAGCGACAGGATGATCATCCAGGCGACCGGGAAGAGCGCGAAGACGAAGTAGAGGATCAGCGCCCCGTCGGCGGCGACGGCAAGCAGCCTGCGCTTCACTTCGGCACCTCCGCCGCCCGGTTCTGGACCTTTCCGAGGTAGCGCACCAGCACCATCGTGACCAGGTAGACCACCGCCCACAGCACGATCATGTAGCTGATCCCGAACGAGTACCGCTGGAAGCGGATCGCCTCCAGGTACGCCCGGATCTGGAGCACCACGGTCGAGTCGCCGGGCCCGCCCTCGGTCAGGGCGTAGATGATGTCGAAGACCTTCAGCGAGTCCATGAACCGGAAGATCACCGCGACCAGGACGTACGGCCACAGCATCGGCAGCGTCAGCTTCCGGAACGTGAACCACCAGCCGGCCCCGTCCACCGCCGCCGCCTCGAAGGGCGACGCGGGCAGCGACCGCAGCCCCGCCAGCGCCAGGATCGCCACGAACGGCGTGTAGATCCACACGTCCACCGCGATCGACGACAGCAGCGCGCCGGCCGGGGTGTCCGTCCACTGCACCCCGCCCATGCCGAAGGGTTCCAGCAGGTGGTTGATGACGCCGACACTCGGCTGGAGCATCAGCTTCCACATGATCGCGGCGATCACGGGCGCGATCATCAGCGGCAGGATGAGGATCTTCTCCAGTACGCGCCCGACCCGCGTCGAGCCGTGCAGCAGCAGCGCCACCCCCACCCCGAGCACCGTCTCGACGGCCGCCGCCCCCACCGCGTACAGCACCGTCACCCGGGCCGACTCCCAGAACGACGACTCGGTGAAGATGCGCCGGTAGTTCTCCGGCCCGACCATGTCCGGCTGCGGCTTGCTCGCCGCGAAGTCGAAGACCGTGTAGTACAGCCCGAGCCCGAAGGGATAGAGGATCCCGCCGGTGAGCAGCAGAGCGGGCACGATCAGCAGGTACGGCCGCAGCCCGCGCCGCCAGTGCGGAACGGCACGCGCCGGCGGCCCGCCTCCCCCGCGTGAGGCCGCCCCGTGGCCGGTCCCGGTGAGGGACGGGGACATCGAGCCGTCACCCGACCTTCGAAGCCAGGTCGCCCGCCAGGCCGTTCAGCACCGACGTGGCGTTCTTGCCGCCGTAGATCTCCTGGAGCGCGGCCGCCCAGCTCGTCGTCGCGTCGAAGAACTGCTCCTGCGGCGTGAACTGGATCTTCGTCTGGTCCACGACCGTCTCGAAGGTCTCGATGAAGCCCTCGATCCCCTTCATCTTGTCCTTGTACGCCCCGTCCTGGCTGACGGACCTCCTCACCGGGTCGATGTGGTTGCCCTCGACCGCCGCCCTGCGCAGGTGCTCCTTGCCGGTCGCCCACTGGAGGAACAGCCACGCCGCGTGCTTGTTCCCGCTCCTGGCGTTCATGCCGAGCGACCAGATCCACATGTTCGTGGCGAGCGACCCGTCCGGCCCCTTCGGCCCCGGATGGAAGGCGATCTTCCCGGAGGCCGGGGAAGCCCCCTTCACCGCCTGGAAATAAGCCGCCGTGTCGGCGTCGAAGAGCATCCCGGCCTTCTTCGCGCCGAGGTCGCTGGAGCACTGGTACCAGGTGTAGGACGTCCAGGACGGCGGCCCGCCCTTCTTGACCATCTCCGCCCAGTCCCGGGTGAAGGCGACGGCCTCGGGGCTGTTCATGGCGGGCGTGATCCTCCCGCCGTCGACCGTGAAGTCCTTGAGCCCGTACCGCGAGTACATCGTCATGAAGCCGGGGTGGATCGTCGCCCAGCTCCGCGACCCGCGCACCGCGACGCCGTACATCCCGTCGAATCCGGCCCCCGGCGCCCTGCGCTTGATGGCGCCGGACATCTCGCGCAGCTCGTCGAAGGTCTCGGCGGGCCTGAGCCCCAGCTTCTTGAAGACCTCGGTGTTGTACGCGACGACGTTCGTCTCCCAGCCCCACGGCAGCGCGTACTGCCCGCCCTGCCCGAGCGGCGCACCCGCCTTCAGCGACCACTGACCGGCCTGGAGCAGATTCGGGAAGAAGTCACCCTGGTCCCACTCGGCGCCGGTGGCCGACGAGTTGCTCATCCACGGCCCGAGGTCCTCCAGCCATCCCGGCGGCCCGTACTGCCAGACCATGTACGCGCCCAGCATGAAGATGTCGTACGAGGCGCGGCCGCTGGACAGGTCCACCGTCAGCTTGTCGAAGTAGTTGTCCTCCGGGAAGACGTCGTACTCGACCTCGATGCCGGTCTTCTCGGTGAAGGACTTCAGATCGGCGATCAGCGCGTCGGTGTACGGGTGCTTGTTCAGCAGCGCCTTGACCGTCCTGCCCCTGGCCTTCTTCCAGTCGAAGGAGCCGGTGACGTCGTCGGCCGCCGACCCGCCGCCCTTCCGCTCCTCGTTGCCGCCGAAGCCCGCTCCGCAGGCGCTCAGCAGGGGAGTGGCGGATGCGGCCGCCGTGAGGGTGAGGAACCGCCGCCGGTCAGGTACGCGCATGTCCATCACGACCTCCGCCAACACGTGCAGTCGATTGGTTAACAGAGCTTGGAACAGCGGTAGTTGGGCGTCAATCCCCCGCGCAACGGAAAACCACGGTGCACGGTGTGAACTTCACAGGCGGCGCCGATGTCCGCGGGAGGGCCGTGTGCGGTCCGGCGGCGGCACGGCACGGCTGGGCATCGGCCCCGGTGCGCGGGGCGTCCGGGCGGTGGCCACGACCGCCCGCGGACACCTGCCGGGCAGCCGCCGGCGGCGCGGCGCACGCCCCGGCCCGTCCGCGGTGAGGACGCGAAGGACCCCCGGGACGCGAAGGACCCCCCGGCCGTGACGGCCGGGGGGTCCGGTGCGCCGATACGTACGGACGTGCGTATCGCTCGTGGGTATCGCTTCGCTCAGTCTTCCTTGCCCGCGGCGGCTGCCGCGTCCGCGCCGGCCGCCGGCTTGCGGACCTGCTGGAGCGCGTAACCGACGACGGCGAGGAAGAGCGTCAGGCCGCCGCTCCAGTACAGCTGGAGCCGGGTGTCCTCCTCGCGGGCCATCAGGACGAAGACCGCCGCCATGCCCGCGAGCGCGACCCAGGTCAGCGCCGGGTAGAGCCACATCTTCACGACGAGCTTCTCCGGCGCCTCGCGCTCGGTGCGGCGGCGCAGCAGCAGCTGCGAGACGGCGATGAAGATCCAGACGACCAGGATCAGCGCGCCGATCATGTTGAGCAGCCACTGGAAGATGTCGTTGGGCCGCCAGTAGCTGAGCAGCACGCACACGAAGCCGAACACGGAGGACACCAGCACGGCGATGCGCGGCACACCGCCGAAGACCGCGCCGAGGACCTTCGGGCCCTGACGGCGGGAGACCAGCGAGCAGGCCATGCGGGAGGCGCCGTAGATGTTGGCGTTCATCGCCGAGAGCAGGGCGATCAGCACGACGACGTTCATGATCTGACCGGCGGCGGGGATGCCCAGGTGGTCCAGGGTCGCGACGTACGGACCCTTCGCCACCACCTCCTTGTCGTTCCACGGCACCAGCGTGACGATGACCGCCATCGAGCCGATGTAGAAGACCGCGATGCGCCACATCGCCGTGCGCACGGCCTTCGCGACGCCCTGGACGGGGTGCTCGGACTCGGCCGCGGCGATGGTGACCGTCTCCAGGCCGCCGTACGCGAAGACCGAGGCCAGCAGGCCGACGATCAGGCCCTCGGAGCCGTTCGGCATGAACCCGCCGATGCCCGTGAGGTTTCCGGCGCCGGGGGAGGGGAGGTCGGAGCCGGGCAGGAGGCCGAGGATCGCGAGGACGCCGATGCCCAGGAACACGACGATCGCGCCGACCTTCAGCGCCGCGAACCAGAACTCGAACTCGCCGAAGTTCTTCACGGCCGCCAGGTTCGTGCAGCAGAAGACCAGCATGAAGAGGGCGACCCAGGCCCACTCGGGCGTGTCCGGGAACCACCCCACCATGATCTTCGCGGCGCCGATGCCTTCGAGGCCGACGGCCACGCAGAGCAGGAACCAGAACGCCCAGCCCGCGGTGAAGCCGGCCCACGGACCGATCGCCCGCTCCGCGTGCACGGAGAACGAGCCGGAGGCCGGGTTGGCGGCCGACATCTCACCGAGCATGCGCATCACGAGCATCACCAGAAGCCCGGATATCGCGTACGCGACGATGATCGAGGGGCCGGCGGCGGCGATGCCCGCGCCCGAACCGACGAAGAGCCCCGCGCCGATGACGCCGCCGAGGGCGATCATCGACAGATGGCGTTGCTTGAGTCCGTGCGTGAGCGGCGAGTCGACCTTGTTGTCGACGGAGCCGACATCCTCGACGGGCGTCGGCGCGGGAGTCCGGGACATGGGCGGGCCCTGTTCAGTAGCTGAGACGGGGAAACAGACGCCACAGTCTGAGTACGCGCACCGCTCACAGGGAACACTTGACCGCTATACGGACACGACGCTCACACAACGTGAACGCTCACGCACGTCTCGCACGCAATTCCCTCACCAGCGCCACCAGCAGCACCACACCGGTCGCACCGGCCGACCACAGCAGCTGCGGCCGCGCCGCGTCGTCGGTGAGCATCAGCACCAGTACGCCGCCGAGTCCGGCCAGTGTGACCCAGGTGAGCCAGGGGAAGCCCCACATCCTCAGCGTCAGCAGCTCGGGGGCCTCCCGCTCGATGCGGCGGCGCAGGCGCAGCTGCGAGGCGGCGACGAGCCCCCACACGAACAGCAGCACCGCGCCGACGGCGTTCAGCATGTACAGGAAGACCGTTTCGGGCCACAGGAGATTGAGGAGTACGGAGACGAACCCGAAGGCGACCGACGCCAGCACGGCCCGGCGCGGCACCCCGCCACCGGCTCCGCCCGACACCTTGAGCAGGCCCTTCGGCGCCTCGCCGCGCTCCGCGAGCGAGAACACCATCCGCGAGGACCCGTACAGATTGGCGTTGAGCGCGGACAGCAGCGCCACGAACACCACGATGTTCATGACCTGCCCGGCGGACGGAACGCCGATCGCGTCGAGCACGGTGACGTACGGGCTGAGCCCCGCCTGCTGCGCGCTCCAGGGCAGCACGGTGACGATGACCAGCATCGACCCGACGTAGAAGAAGAGGATGCGCCACACGGCGGCGCGCACCGCGCGGGCGACGTTGCGGGCCGGGTCCTCGGTCTCGGCGGCGGCGATGGTGACGACCTCCAGCCCGCCGAAGGCGAAGACGACCGTCAGCACGCCCGACACGACGCCCTCCCACCCGTTCGGCAGGAACCCGCCCTGCCCGGTGAGATTGCCGAGCCCCACCGGCTCCGTGTCCGGCAGCACCCCGAAGACGGCCAGCAGCCCGAGCCCGAGGAACAGGACGATGGCGCCGACCTTGAGCGCGGCGAACCAGAACTCGAACTCCCCGAAGTTCTTCACGGCGGCGAGGTTGGCGCAGGTGAACACCACCATGAAGATCAGCACCCACGCCCACTGCGCGATGCCCGGCACCCAGCCGTTCGCGATCCGCGCCGCGGCCGTCGCCTCCACCGCCAGCACCACGACCAGCAGGAACCAGTACAGCCACCCCACGCTGAACCCGGCCCAGCGCCCCATCGCCCGCTCCGCGTGCACCGAGAACGACCCGGACGCGGGCATTGCGGCGGACATCTCGCCGAGCATCCGCATCACCAGCATCGCGAGCGCGCCGCGATCAGGTACGAGACGACGATGCCGGGGCCGGCGACCGCGATCCCGGCGCCCGAACCCACGAACAGTCCGGCGCCGATCACCCCGCCGAGGCCGAGCATGGTCAGATGGCGCTGCTTGAGCCCGTGGGCGAGGGGCTCGGCCTGATCGTCGTGCATGTTGCTCGCAGCTCTAGGAACGTTCGGTGGACCGTTTGGCAAGAACCTACAGTCTCCCCGAGCCCGTCACTTCTCGGCAAAAAGGCGCTCGGCCTCCGGACCTCAGTGACGCGCATCACGCCCACACAAGATTGCCGCCCACTCTTTGTCCGAACCCCACCAAGCGATCAACCCCCGCTTTGTCGGCCACTGATGGTGATCGCTCGTTAACCCCTGGGCTACGGTCACGGTGTCCCTTCCTGCCCGCACCCTTCCTCACCCGCGGAGTCCCGATGAGCACTGCTGCCGCCCCCGCCCGTTCCGGCGCGGTCCTCGCCGACCTGCTGCCGTCCGCCACCACCGCCGGCCGGGCCTTCGCCCGCGACGCGGTCCAGGTGCTCGGCGGCGCCGCGCTCACCGGCATCGCGGCCCAGATCGCCGTCCCGGTCCCCGGCTCCCCGGTCCCCGTCACCGGCCAGACCTTCGCGGCGCAGCTCGTCGGCACCGCCGTCGGCGCCCGCCGCGGCTTCCTCTCCCTGGCGCTGTACGCCCTGGTCGGCATGGCCGGGGTGCCGTGGTTCGCGGGCGGCACCTCGGGCGCGGGCGGCGCGTCCTTCGGCTACGTAGCTCGGCATGCTGCTGGCCGCCACCGTGGTCGGCGCGCTGGCCCGCCGGGGCGGCGACCGCTCCGTGCTGCGCACCGCGGGCACGATGGTCCTGGGCTCGGCGGTCATCTACGCCGTCGGCGTGCCGTACCTTGCCTTCTCCACCGGCATGTCGCTGAGCGCGGCCGTGGCGGCGGGCCTGGTCCCGTTCCTCCTCGGCGACGCGCTGAAGGCGGCGCTGGCGATGGGCGCGCTGCCGGCGGCGTGGAAGCTGATGGGCGACCGCGGCTGAGTCCGCCCCGTACGTACGACGAAGGGCCCGCGCCTCCCGGGAGGCGCGGGCCCTTCCGTCACTCCGCCTACACCTTCTGCCCGCGCTTCACCTTCTCGCGGACGAACGCGATACCGACGACGACGACCGCCACCAGCAGCGACAGCAGCACCTGCTCGCGCGCCACGTCGTCGAACGCCATGTAGACGATCACGAACATGATCATCGCGGCGGTCGCCCACGTCAGGTACGGGAAGAGCCACATCTTCACGATCAGCTTCTCCGGCGCCTCGCGCAGGATGATGCCGCGCATCCGCAGCTGCGTGAAGCAGATGACCAGCCACACGAACAGCGCCACCGCGCCCGAGGAGTTCAGCAGGAACGCGAACACCGTGTCGGGCCACTTGTAGTTGAAGAAGACGGCGACGAAACCGAAAGCGACCGACGACAGGATCGCGGCCCGCGGCACGCCCTTCTCGCTCGTACGGGCGAACGACTTCGGCGCGTCACCGCGCCGGCCGAGCGAGAAGGCCATGCGCGAGGCGGTGTAGAGCCCGGAGTTCAGGCACGACAGCACGGCCGTCAGCACGATGACGTTCATGATCTGACCCGCGTGCGGAATCCCGATCGAGTTGAGGGCGGCGACGTACGACCCGTCCTTCAGGATCGACTTGTCGTTCCACGGCAGCAGCGTCAGCACCACGAAGATGGAGCCGAGGTAGAAGACGCCGATGCGCCAGATCACGCTGTTCGTGGCCTTGGTCACGGCCCGCTGCGGGTCCGACGACTCGCCGGCCGCCAGCGTGACGATCTCGCTGCCCATGAACGAGAAGACGACCATCAGCACACCGGTCAGGATCGCGCCGGGCCCGTGCGGGAAGAACCCGCCGCTGTCCGTCAGATGCGCGAATCCGGTGCCCGGGTTGTCGGATCCCGGCAGCACACCGAACACGGCCAGCAGACCGATCACCACGAAGCCGCCGATCGCGACGACCTTGATCCCGGCGAACCAGAACTCGAACTCGCCGTACGACGCGACCGACGCCAGGTTCGTGGCGGTCAGCACGACCATCACGATCAGCGCCCAGCCCCACTGCGGTACGGCCGGTATCCACCCTTCGAGGATCTTCGCGCCGGCCGTCGCCTCGACCGCCAGCACCACGACCCAGAAGAACCAGTACAGCCAGCCGATGGAGAAGCCCGCCCAGCGTCCGAGCGCGCGGTCCGCGTACGCGGAGAACGAACCGGACGTCGGGTTCGCGGCGGCCATCTCGCCGAGCATCCGCATGACGAAGACGACCATCGCGCCGACGAGCGTGTACGACAGCAGAATCGCCGGACCGGCGGCGGCGATACCGCCGCTCGACCCCACGAAGAGGCCGGCGCCGATGACACCGCCGATGGCGATCATGGACAAATGGCGGTTCTTGAGACCGGCCTGGAGACCGTCGGAGACCTGCGGATTCCCTGGTTCTTCGGGGGTTCCGCCTGCCTTCGCAAGGGTCGGCTGCGCGCTCATGCACAATCCTTAGCTTCTCGGGTTACGAGCCCCCGCATTCAAACCGGAAGTGACGCGGGACGGAAGACCCGATTCCGGATCGTTGTACGAAATTCGAAGCACGACGCCCGTCCTCACCCCGGCGACAGCTACCCGGCGGCGCCCGTGCCACACTCCTCCCATGCGCGTGTACCTCGGTTCCGACCATGCCGGATACGAACTCAAGAACCATCTCGTCGAGTGGCTGAAGGCCCACGGGCACGAGCCCGTCGACTGCGGCCCCCACATCTACGACGCCCTGGACGACTACCCGCCGTTCTGCCTGCGTGCCGCGGAGAAGACCGCCGCGGACCCGGAGAGCCTGGGCATCGTGATCGGTGGCTCCGGCAACGGCGAGCAGATCGCCGCGAACAAGGTCAAGGGCGTACGGGCCGCGCTGGCCTGGAGCGAGCAGACGGCGGCGCTCGGCCGTGAGCACAACGACGCCAACGTGCTCTCGATCGGCGGCCGGATGCACACCGAGCAGGAGGCCACGAAGTTCGTGGAGATCTTCCTCTCCACCCCCTACTCCGGTGAAGAGCGCCACCAGCGCCGCATCGACATGCTGGCGGCGTACGAGCAGACCGCCGACCTTCCCCCGATCCCGGCCCACCACCCCCAGCAGCCGTAACCCCGCTCCCGTCCCGCACCGTCGCACAGGCCGCGGTGCGGAGGGCCGCCGTTCGCCGCCCGAGGAGATGCCGCGGCGCGGCACCGTCCCCGACGCTCCGCAGGAGACGCAGACCCATGCCCGAGGGGCACACCATCCACCGCCTCGCGGACGACCACCGCGCCCGCTTCGTGGGCGGCCCGGTACGCGTCACCAGCCCCCAGGGCAAGTTCGCGGACAGCGCCGCCCTCCTGGACGGCACCCGCCTGGAAGCCGCCGAAGCCCACGGCAAGCACCTCTTCCTCGGCTTCGAGGACACCGGCTGGATCCACATCCACCTCGGCCTCTTCGGCAAGCTCGGCTTCGGCGCGGCGCCCGCCCCGTCCCCGGCCGGCACGGTGCGCCTGCGCCTGATCAACGCCGGCCACTACGCCGACCTCCGCGGTCCCACCACCTGCGCCCTGATCACCGAGGGCGAGAAGCAGGCGATACACGACCGCCTCGGCCCCGACCCCCTCCGCGACGACGCCGTCCCCGACCGGGCCTGGCAGCGCGTCTCCCGCAGCCGCACGACCGTCGCCGCGCTCCTCATGGACCAGAAGGTCGTCGCCGGCGTGGGCAACGTCTACCGCGCCGAGGTCCTCTTCCGGCACGGCATCGACCCGTACCGCGCGGGCAAGGACCTGACCCGCCGCGAGTGGGACGCGATCTGGGCGGACCTGGTCGTCCTCATGCGCGCGGGCGTGCGCAACAACCGCATCGACACCGTCCGGCCCGAGCACATGCCCGAAGCGATGGACCGGCCGCCCCGCGTCGACGACCACGGCGGCGAGGTCTACGTCTACCGCAGGGCGAACCTGCCCTGCCACATCTGCGGCGACGAGATCCGCACCGCCTCTCTGGCCGCCCGCAACCTCTTCTGGTGCCCGGCCTGCCAGGCCCACTGACCCGCACCGCACTGGACGCCCCGCACCCGCCTCGCCCGTCACGCGGTGCCGGGAGGGGACGTGCCGGGGCGCTCCCCGCAGGGCGTCGAACGCAACCACCCCGAAGCTCACTCCGTACCCGAACGTCCGACGCCCGAGGAGACGCCCCGGCGCGGCACCGACCCCGAAGCCCCCGCTCTCGCACCCGGCACCGCACCCGCAGCCGCACCCGGCGGAGCCCGGCCCCCGCCGGCAGCTCAGGTGTGCTGCTTGTAGTAGAGGGAGTACCTGCGTGCCCCCGGCTCCCCCGAGGCGAATCCCATGCACAGCCGCGGCTTGCCGGTGCGCCGTACCGCGAGGCCCTCCGGCTCGCGGTGGTCGAGGGAGTAGCCTGCCTCGGTGCGGGTCCGCTGGACCGGTTCGCCGGTGCGGATGTCGATGCAGGAGACGTACGTGTTGCCGTGCCCGGAGCGCGGGTTGGCCGGCCCGTACGGTTCGCCGGCCAGCTGGTACAGGTAGTTGCCGTACAGCGCGAACCCCTGGAAGTCGATGTCCGGGTCGGGGTGCGCGGCGGCCTGCGCGAAGTCGTGCAGAGGCTTCGAGAAATCGCCGGCGACGGCGTGGGCCAGCGAGAAGACGCGGTAGCGCACCTTGCCGCCGATGCGGTGGCGGACGGCGATGCGCTTGCGGCTCATGTCCACGGACGGCTGGTTCGCGGTGGATCCCTCGACCGGGTGGCGGGCCGGTTCCGCCGAGCTCCGCCGTACCTGCCGGTCCACGAACCGGAACCGCGTGATGCCTCGTCCGAACGCCATGGACTCCGCGACCCGCGCGTCCGTCTCCGTCCAGATCCAGGTCGCCCCGGCCGCGTCCCGCTCGACGCCCATGCCGACGCCGTGCCCGTGCCCCAGCAGGTACATGCGGCCGAGCAGCGCGCCCTTGAAGTCGAGCTGGTTGAGGCACATGTCGCCGCGCTGCCGTCTCTCCGTGCCGGTGCAGGCCCTCGGCTCGCCGGAGAGTCTGATGCCGCCCTGCATCATCTGGAGGACGTACAGCCGCTGCCGGGAGTCGTCGAAGGCGAAGGACTGGAGGACCGTGGTCTGCCCGAGGGGCTTCTTCCAGAGCCATCGCTTCGAGGGCACGGCCAAGTCGATGCGTTCGTCACTCGTGCTCGCACTCACGCTAGTCATGGCCATGACTCACGATAGCGAGCAACGGCCCCACGGGGCAGGGGCGCGCAGCACCGCGCACGCAGCACAAGTGGCCACGCGCCCCACACCCCGTCAGCCGAAGTCGCCGGCTCCTGCGGGGCGCTGGGCCACAGGACGCTCCGGCGCGGGGGCCGGGGCCGCGAGGGGCGCCGACGCGCGATGCGGGCGCGGAAGCGGGGCGGAGACCTCTTCCTGCTTCGTTCCCGGCGGGAGGAAGCAGGGGGTCGTGACGCTGAGGATCATCCGGTCGTACGGGGGCTTCATCGCGCCGACCGACACGAAGAAGTTGGCGTCACCGCCCTTCGCGTACAGCAGGATGTGACGCCAGTCGCCCTCACGGTAGGAGCTGACCTTGTACCCCTCGGCCTCCAGTCTCTTCTTCAGCTTGCCGAGCGCGGTGTTGTACTGCGCGCGGGGCAGCGGGGTCTGAACCGTGTAGTCCAGGTCGAACCGCCCGTCGTTGGCGGTTTCGTTGTTCTTGCCGATGCAGTCCCGGAATTCCTTGTTGACCGACTTGGCATCGACCTCGGACCCGATCTCCTCGGCCAGCAGGTCAATCAGGGACCGGACCTCGTACTCGGCCTTCTGCCGGCTCTTCACGGGGAGCGGGTCGTTCTTTCCGGCGGTCATGCATCCTCCAGTGGCGAGCAGCGCCAGGAGCGTCAGTACGGACAGGGCGGTACGGCGGCGCTTCATGTGTATTCGCATGGTTCAGCAAGCTCCCGGCTCGGACGAGTACCCGGGCACGCTAGTCGTTCTCCCGGTGCTGACCCTCGCTGGGCGGCTGCCCCACGATGATCCTTCCCTGATTGCGGAGGCTTTCGCTGCCTTCGTCCCAGTAGCCGCTGTGGCCTTCGGTGTCGACGTCGAAGACCTGGCCGCCGAACTCCTCCTCCGCCGGGTTCTCCCCCAGCGTCAGGTCGGCTGCTTCGTCGGTGACCGGGTCGTCCTCCGCGTACCCGGCCCACACATGGCCGGCGTCCATATTGAGGTCCGACGCGTGGTCGACCGTCATACCGGGACTGCCGACGACCACCACGTCGTCCGCGCCGAGGCCGTCACCGCCCGAGGCAGCCGCGCCCACCATCGTCGAGCCGTAGCTGTGCCCGAGCACCGTCATATGGGTGGGTTCACCCTGGTGGGACTCGCGCAGCCCGCGGGTGAAGCCGCGCAGATCTTGGGCACCGTCCTCGGCACGCCCGGTGGTGACCACACTGCCGTCGGCTTCCGGCGCGTCGTAGCCGAGCCAGGCGACGACGGAGGTGCTGGCAGCGGGATCGGCCTTCATGGCCGCTCCCTGAAGGCGGCCGGCCCGGTTGAGCTGGTCGTCGATGTTCGTCAGGTCATTGCCGGTGCCCGGCACCTGGATGGCCGTGTTGTCCGCCGTGTCGGGGTTGCCCCTGGCCACCAGGGCCCGGCCGTCGCCCTTCTCGGCGTCGATGCCGAGGACGTAAAGCTGACCGCTCGGGCGCGTCGCACCGTCCGCCTTGTCGAGCTCGTCCTGAAGCTTGAGCAGGCCGGAGTACTGGCGGTCGTCGTGGATCCCGAGCTGACCGGCTTGTTCCTTTTCCCGGTACGCGCCGAGCGAGAGCTCGATGGACTTGCGGTTCGCCTCGTCGCGGTCCGCCGAAGGGATGCCGTCGAGCCACCCGACCTTCTGCGGGTAGGCGTCCATGTACATCTGCTGCTGCTCGGGGGTGAGGCTCTTCCACCAGGCGGCGTTCTGCTTGGGGTCCTTGTTGCCCGGGATGTCCTTCTCGTCGATCCCGTACGAGCCGGCCACCAGCTTGGCGTCGTCCTGGGCGCTCTTGGAGCCGTACACCTTGTCCAGGTCGAAGGTGTCGATCTGGTGGAGCAGTGCCTTGCCCTCGTCCGAGGCGCTCTCGGCGTCGGCGATCGCCTGGTCGATACGCGCCCGGTACTCGCCGAGCGGACCGCTGCGCGCCTGCCGGGACCGCTGGTAGTCCGGGTCGTGCCGCTCCGCCGAGGACATGTTGTCGTCGGTGGGGTCGGAGACCCACCCGTCGTCGTCGACGGCGTACCGGTCGGCCTCGGCCTCGCGGACCGTCTTGCGCAGATTCTGCTGCGCCAGCTGCATCTTCTCGCACGTTCCCTTGAGGACCGTGGCGATGGAGCTCGCCTGTGACTGGGCGTTGCCGAGCTTGCGCTCGTTGTCCTCCATCATCATGAAGCCGTACGTGGCGTCCGTGCCCTCCCAGCCGCTGGCGTGCAGCGGCCCGGTGACCTGGCGGCGGTGCTGGACCTGGCCCGTCTCCAGGGACTTGGCCAGGGTCCGCCAGGAGTTGGCGGCCGCTTCGAGGTCGGAGAAGTCCTGCTTCATCAGAACGCCGAACTGAGACGCCATGGTTCACATCACCGCCGCGAAGGACCGGGCGGTCAATTCTTCGTTGAACTGGTGGCCGTCGGCGGTCCGCCTCAGCCGCTCGGCCTCGCTGTCGCCGCCCTCGCCGCCGATGCTCTTGCGCAGGTCGTGCAGGGCCGTGCCCCAGTCGTTCGCCACCCGGTCGAGTTCGGCGGCCACGGACCACTTGCTCATGGAGACGGAGGCCGACCGGGCGTCGCGCTCCGCCTTCTCGACCGGCGCGCGCAGGCTGTCACCTATCGCGTCGGCGGCGCCTGCGGAGGCCCGCAGCTCCGACGGCTCGACATTTATGCTTCCGCTTTCAGCCATTCCGCTCCCCCGTGACGCATGCGAGCGGTCAGAGTACCGGGGAGATCACCAGGGCGGAAAAGGGGGCACCCACCAGGCCGGGGAGGCCGTGACGGATGCCCCAAATGCCGTGCTGCGGCAGCGTGCTAGAGGTTGCCGCGCTTCTCCTGCTCGCGCTCGATCGCCTCGAAGAGGGCCTTGAAGTTGCCCTTGCCGAAGCCCATCGAGCCGTGCCGCTCGATCATCTCGAAGAAGACGGTCGGCCGGTCCTGGACCGGCTTGGTGAAGATCTGGAGCAGGTAGCCGTCCTCGTCGCGGTCCACCAGGATCTTCAGCTCGCGCAGCGTCTCGACGGGCACGCGCGTCTCGCCCGCCCATTCGCCGAGCGTGTCGTAGTACGAGTCGGGGGTGTCCAGGAACTGGACGCCGTTCGCCCGCATGGAGCGCACGCTCGCGACGATGTCGTTCGTGGCGAGCGCGATGTGCTGGACGCCGGCGCCGCCGTAGAACTCCAGGTACTCGTCGATCTGCGACTTCTTCTTCGCGATCGCGGGCTCGTTGATCGGGAACTTCACCTTCAGGGTGCCGTCCGCGACGACCTTCGACATGAGGGCGGAGTACTCGGTGGCGATGTCGTCGCCCACGAACTCCTTCATGTTGGTGAAGCCCATGACCTTGTTGTAGAAGGCCACCCACTCGTTCATCTTCCCGAGCTCGACATTGCCGACGCAGTGGTCGATGGCCTGGAAGGTGCGCTTGGCCGGCGGCTCGACCATCGGGTGGGCGGCGACGAAGCCCGGCAGGTACGGGCCGTCGTAGCCGGAGCGCTCGACGAGGGTGTGGCGGGTCTTGCCGTACGTCGCGATCGCGGCCAGGACGACGACGCCGTGCTCGTCCTTGACCTCGTGCGGCTCCTCGATGCCGCGCGCGCGCCGTGCTCCACGGCGTAGGCGTACGCGGCGCGGGCGTCCGGGACCTCGATGGCGAGGTCGACGACGCCGTCACCGTGCTCGCCGACGTGGTCGGCGAGGAAGCGGCCCCGGTCGGTGGAGGGCTTGATGACGGAGGTGAGGACGAAGCGCGCGGCGCCGTTCGTCAGGACGTAGCTCGCGGTCTCACGGCTGCCGTTCTCCGGTCCGGAGTAGGCGACGAGCTTCATGCCGAAGGCGGTCGAGTAGTAGTGCGCGGCCTGCTTGGCGTTGCCGACGGCGAAGACGACCGCGTCCATTCCCTTGACCGGGAAGGGATCGGCCTCGCGCGCGGTGCTGGGGGTGGTGTGCTGCGTGGTCTCAGTCATGGCGGCAGGCTCTCTCCGTATCGCAAGCTGCGCAATAGTTCGCCGAAACGCTGGGCAATCTGCTCACCAACTCGTCAGAATGGCCGGGCGATCTGTACAGGATGACCAGGCTCAGCACGAGGTGTCGGGAAGCAGGGCGGCCCATGTCCACAGACGGTATCGACGAACTCGACGGCCGGCTCATCGTGCTGCTGGCGCGCGAGCCCCGGATCGGGGTGCTGGAGGCGTCGCGCCGCCTGGGGGTGGCGCGCGGGACCGTGCAGGCGCGGATGGACCGCCTTCAGGCCGGCGGAGTCATCCGCGGGTTCGGCCCGGACGTCGATCCGGCCGCGCTCGGCTATCCGGTGACGGCGTTCGCGACGCTGGAGATCAAACAGGGCCAGGGCGCCGACGTACGGACGCACCTGGCGTCCGTACCGGAGGTGCTGGAGCTGCACACGACGACGGGGCACGGCGACATGCTCTGCCGCCTCGTCGCCCGCTCGAACGCCGATCTCCAGCGCGTGATCGACCGGGTGGTCGGGTTCGAGGGCATCGTGCGGGCCTCCACCGCGATCGTCATGGAGAACCCGGTGCCGCTGCGGATCATCCCGCTGGTGGAGCAGGCCGCGGCGGACGGGCCCGCCCGACGGGGGCCGGCCGGGACGGGCGGGGAACCTGCGGGGGCGGGCACGTGAGGGACGGGCAAGCAAAGAAATCGATGCAAATAAGATGTTGCAACGAAGTGCTTGCAGAGACTTCTTTGCAAGCCTAGGGTGAAGGCATGCCCCAAGAGCCCGAGCACCCCGGCACCCCCGCACCCGCCGAACACCGGGAGCCCGGCTCCCGCGTACTGGACGCCCGTTCGCTGCGCGGACTCGCTCACCCCCTGCGCATCCAGCTGCTGAAGTCCCTGCGCCACGACGGACCCGCCACCGCCTCCCAACTGGCCCAGCGGCTGGGCGAGTCCAGCGGCGCCACCAGTTACCACCTGCGCCAGCTCGCCGCCCACGGCTTCGTCGAGGACGACCCGGAGCGCGGCAAGGGCCGCGAGCGGTGGTGGAAGGCGGCGCAGGAAGGGACCACCTTCAGCAGGGAGCTGCACAACAGCCCCGATCCGGCCGTGCGCGGAGCCGCCGACCTCTTCATGCACGAGATCGCCAACATCCACACCCAGGAGGTCAGCACCTGGCTCGGCACCGCGCGCGAATGGCCCGAGGAGTGGGCCGGCAGCTCGGACCTGAGCGACTTCACGCTCCAGCTCACCCCTGAGCAGCTGAAGGAGCTGAACGAGAAGATGCACGCCCTCATCACCAGCTACCACGGGCTGTCCGACGAGGGCTCCGCCCAGGTCCGCCTGCACACGCACTCCTTCCCCCGCCGCCCCACGGACTGAGAGGAAACCGCCCGTCATGCACTCCGACATACACCTCCGGCTCCACCACCAGCGCGCCGCCGAACTGCGCGCCCGGGCCGCCGAGTACGCCCGCGTCCCCCGCCCCGCGCCGCCACACCCCCTGCGCGCCCGCCTCGGCTGGACCATGGTCGAGCTGGGTCTGCGCCTCGCCCAGCAGTCCCCGGCCCGGCCTGCCCGTATCGCGTGAAGGCGCAGGGGCGGAAGAAACCGTTCGCAGCCGTCCTGGCCGCCAACACCGTCTCCACAACGGGCACTTCGCTCACGATGATCGGCGTCCCGTGGTTCGTGCTCGACACCACGGGCAGCGCCGGCCGGGCCAGGCGTCGTCGCCTTCTGCGCGACGCTTCCGGTCGTCGTCGCCGCGCTCGTCGGCGGCCCCTTCATCGACCGGATCGGCCGCCGCCGGGTCTCCGTCGCCTCCGACCTGGTGTGCGGCCTCGCCGTCGGCGCGATCCCGCTGCTGCACTGGGCCGGCGCGCTGGGAGTTCTGGATGCTGTGCGCGCTGATGGCGGCCGGCGGCTTCGCCCATACGCCCGGCACGACCGCCCGTTACGTCCTCCTCCCCGACCTCGCCGCCCACGCCGGCACCACCCTCACCCGCGCCGCCGGCCTCTTCGAGGGCGTCTCGCGCGGGGCCCGGATGACCGGGGCCGCGCTCGCGGGCGTACTGATCGCGCTGCTCGGCGCCGAGGCGGTGCTGCTGCTCGACGCGGCGACGTTCGCGGTGTCGGCGCTGCTGGTCGCGGCGGGGGTGCGGGGCGTACGGGCGGCCGAGCCGCAGAAGGCGGCGCCGGTGTCGTTCACGACGTACCGCACGGAACTGCGCGAGGGGTACGTCTTCCTCCTGCGCCGGCGGCTCCTGCTGGCCGTGGTCCTGATGGTGATGCTCACCAACGGCCTGGACCAGGGCTGGAGTTCGGTCCTCCTGCCCGTCCACGCCAAGGGCGACCCGGGCGGCGCGGCCGTCCTGGGCATGCTCGCCGCGGTCTTCGGCGGGGCCGCGCTGCTCGCGCCCTGCTCTACGGGGCGGTCGGCGAGCGCTTCCCGCGCCGGGTGGTCTTCACCGTCGCGTTCCTCCTCTGCGGGCTGCCGCGCTTCGCCGTCGCCGCGCTGGTGGACGGGACGGCGGCGCTGGCCGTGACGATGGCGGTCGGCGGTCTGGCCGCCGGGATGCTCAACCCGATCCTGACGACGGTGACGTACGAACGCGTCCCGCAGGAGCTGCGCAGCCGCGTCGGCGGCGTGTCCACGGCCGGCTGCGAGCTGACCATGCCGCTGGGCGGCCTCGCGGCGGGGCTGCTGGTCGAGGAGGCGGGGCTCGTGACGGCGCTGCTGGTGTTCGGCGGGGCGTACTTCCTGGCGACGCTGAGCCCGGTGGTCTTCCCGTCCTGGCGGACGATGGACGGCGTACCGCCCGTACAGCCCCCTGCTAGCAGCTCGGAACCTTCCCGCTCTTCTTCTCCAGCGCCACCAGCGCCCGCACCGCGTCCTTCAGCGTCGTGACGGGCACCAGGCGCAGCCCTTCGGGCTTCTCGGCCCGGGCTGCGAGCACTCCTCCTCCGGTACGAGGAACACCGTCGCCCCGTCGCGCCGGGCCGCCTGCGTCTTGAGCGGTACGCCGCCGACCGGGCCCACGTCGCCGTCGGAGGTGATCGTGCCCGTACCGGCGATGGTGCGGCCGCCGGTGAGGTCGCCGCCCGAGCCGTCGCCGTCCAGCTTGTCGACGATGCCGAGGGAGAAGAGCAGCCCGGCGCTGGGGCCGCCGATGTCGGCGAGGTTGAGGTCCACCTTCACCTGGTCGGGGCTCTTGCCGAGGTAGTCGAGCGCCGCGTCGACGGCGGTCTCCTGCGACTGCTCCATCTCCGCGACGTTGTGCTTCTCGACCTCGGCGTCGGTGTCGCCGGACGGGTAGACCGCCTCCTTGGGCATGACGGCCCGGTCGGTCCTGAACCACGCGTCGACGACCTGTCCCAGGTCGATGTCGACGGACGGCCCCGTCGCCACGATCGTCGTCATCCGCAGCTCTCCGGTGGTCTCGCGCACCGGCGCACCGGTGACGGTGATCACCGGTTCGCCCTTGTCCGCACCGAGCACGTTCGCGGTGCTGCCGGGCTGCGCGAGGACGTACGGCAGCGGCGCGAAGGCGGCCACGGCGAAGAGCGCGAGCGCGGGGGCCCCGCAAAGGGCGAGGACACGGGGGCGGGAGAGACGTGAGAGCACGTCCCCAATCTAGTGGGCGCGCGCCCCTCTCCCCCGTGCACCCCTCGCACCGCTTCGCGGGCTCCGGGCCGCCGGGCGGCCCCCTCACCTCAGCGCGTCGGCGACCTCACGGGCGGCGTCGACCACGCGCGGCCCCACCCGCTCGGGAACGGAGTCGGCGAGCATGACGATGCCGACGCTGCCCTCGAGGCCGGTGATGCCGACCAGGGGCGCCGCCGCGCCACTGGCGCCGGCCTCCAGTTCACCGTGGGTGAGGGTGAAGCCGCCGTCCCCCAGGGCGCCCTGGCGGGCGGCGAGGATGGCCCGGCCGGCCGCCCCCCGGTCGAGGGGGTGACGGAACCCCGTGCGGTACGCCACGTGGTAGTCGGTCCACGTCGGCTCGACGACCGCGACCGCGAGGGCCTCGGCGCCGTCGACCAGCGTCAGGTGCGCCGTGGCCCCTATGTCCTCGGCGAGGGAGCGCAGCGCGGGCAGCGCGGCTTCCCGTACGAGCGGATGGACCTGCCGGCCCAGGCGGAGCACGCCGAGGCCGACGCGGGCGCGGCCGCCCAGGTCGCGGCGTATCAGCGCGTGCTGCTCGAGGGTGGCGAGCAGGCGGTAGACGACCGTGCGGTTCACCCCGAGTTTGTTGGACAACTCGGTGACGGTCAGACCGTGGTCGGTGTCGGCAAGCAGTTTGAGGACACGTAGTCCCCGGTCGAGCGTCTGGGAGGTTTCCGCGGTCACGACGCCCACTCCTCTGTGGTGAGTGCGGCGGCTCTCCGACGGGTGCGCCGCCGGTCCCGTCGACGTCGCGCGCAGAGGCCGCCGGCAGGCCATGGCACCGGCTGCGCTCCGCGGCGGCTCTGCCACGGGGCGTATGCGTTGCGGGAAAGGTAGCGATCGACTCCGCTCAGCGGAAGACCTCGTCCAGAATCCGGGCGCATGAGGGTACTTGATCCGCATTCGGGCCGAATCCGTGTTCCTCCCGGGCCGACGGGTCCCGCCCCTCGGAACGGACAGGGCCCGGAGAAGCGTCTCCGGGCCCCGCGCGTCACCTCTCGGCAGGCGTCACCGCATGCGGGTGGCCCACTCCTGGACCTTCTTGATGCGGTCCTGGAGCTGCCCGGCCGTGGCCTCGGCGCTCGGCGGACCGCCGCAGACCCTGCGCAGCTCGGTGTGGATGACGCCGTGCGGCTTGCCGCTCTGGTGGACGTACGCGCCGACCATCGTGTTGAGCGACTTGCGCAGCTCCAGCAGCTGTTTGTGCGTCACCACGGGACGCGCCTCGGCCGGCTTCTCCAGCAGGTCGGCCTCCGCGGCCGGCTTCTGGCGGCTGTGCGCGATCTGCCGGGTCTGCCGCTTCTGGAGGAGGAGCTGCACCTGGTCGGGCTCCAGCAGTCCGGGGATGCCGAGGTAGTCCTGCTCCTCCTCGCTCCCCGGGTGGGCCTGCATGCCGAACTCGGCGCCGTCGTACAGCACCCGGTCGAAGACGGCGTCGGACTCCAGGGCCTCGAAGGGCAGCTGCTCCTCGGTCTCCTCGTCCTCCAGCTTCTCGGCGTCGGCGAGGAGCTTGTCCTCCTCGGCGAACGGGTTCTCGTCCTCGCCGCCCTTCTTGGGCTTGTCGAGGACGTGGTCCCGCTCGACCTCCATCTCGTTGGCGAATTCGAGGAGCATCGGAATCGTGGGAACGAACACGGACGCGGTCTCGCCGCGCCTGCGCGATCGTACGAAGCGCCCGACGGCCTGGGCGAAGAAGAGCGGCGTGGAGATCGTCGTCGCGTACACGCCGACCGCCAGGCGCGGTACGTCGACGCCTTCCGACACCATGCGGACCGCGACCATCCAGCGGGACTCGTCCGCGCTGAACTGGTCGATCTTCTTCGAGGCGGCCTTCTCGTCGGACAGGACGACGGTCGGCCGGTCGCCGGTGATCTTCTTCAGGATCTTGGCGTACTCGCGGGCGCTCTCCTGGTCGGTGGCGATGACGAGCCCGCCGGCGTCCGGGATGCCCTTGCGTACTTCGGTCAGCCGCTTGTCGGCGGCCGCGAGGACGTTCGGGATCCACTCCCCGGTCGGCGAGAGCGCCGTGCGCCAGGCCTGCCCGATGGCGTCCCTGGTCATCGGCTCGCCGAGCCGGGCGGCGATCTCGTCACCGGCCTTGGTGCGCCAGCGCATGTTGCCGCTGTAGGAGAGGAAGATGACGGGCCGGACGACACCGTCGGCCAGGGCGTTGCCGTAGCCGTAGGTGTAGTCGGCGGAGGACCGCCGGATGCCGTCGTTGCCTTCCTCGTACGCGACGAAGGGGATGGGGTTGGTGTCCGACCGGAAGGGCGTGCCGGTCAGGGCGAGACGCCGGGTCGCCGGGTCGAACGCCTCCTGGCAGGCCTCGCCCCAGGACTTCGAGTCACCGGCGTGGTGGATCTCGTCGAGGATCACCAGCGTCTTGCGCTGCTCGCAGCGGTTGCGGTGCAGCATGGGGCGCACGCCGACACCGGCATAGGTGACGGCGACCCCGTGGTACTCCTTGCTGAGCGGACCGGCGCTGTAGTCGGGGTCGAGCTTGATGCCTATCCGGGCGGCGGCCTCCGCCCACTGCTTCTTGAGGTGCTCGGTCGGCGCGACCACCGTGATCTGCTGCACGACGTGGTGGTGCAGCAGCCACGAGGCGAGCGTCAGCGCGAAGGTCGTCTTGCCCGCGCCGGGGGTGGCGACCGCGAGGAAGTCGCGCGGCTGGTCCTGGATGTACTTCTCCAGCGCCCCCTGCTGCCAGGCACGCAGCTTGTTGGCGGTGCCCCAGGGGGCGCGGCCGGGGAAGGCGGGTGAGAGGTGGTGGGAGGCGGTAGTAGTCACGGTCTCCGGTTCGAGGCGCTCGGGTACGTGGCGGGACGGTCGCCGAAGGGTCGTACGACAACCGGGCCACCTTACCGGCGGGCCGCCCGGCCTCACGTATGAACGTCGCCGCACCACCCGCCGTTGGGACCCACCTCACACGAGCGCGCGAAGCCTTTCCCCGGCGGCCGCGGTTCACGCGTCCCGTGTCCGCAGCCTGGTCGCCACCCACGCCCCCGCCAGCGCCACCCCCGCCATCGGCAGGAACACCGCCGCGAAGGCCGCCGGGTGGGAGGCGGAGGCGGTGGAGGCCGCGGTGTGGGCGGAGCCCACCGCGCCGCCGCCAGCGCCGTGAAGACCGCGCCGCCGATCGCGAGGAGCATGACGTTGGAGAGGCCGTCGGAGATCTGGAGGGCGGCGGAGTTGGCACCCGCCTCCTCGGGGGCCGAGAGCTTGAGCAGGAGCACGCTGGTCGAGGCGATGACCGTGCCCATGCCGAAGCAGCCGACGCCCCAGCGACCGCGACCACCCACACCGGGACGGTGGTGATCAGCACGCTGGGCGCGGTCGCGATCGCCGCGGCGACCAGGACCATGCCCCCGGACACCATCCGCTCCCGGTACGGCTCCATGCGCGGTCGCGACTGTACGTACGAACCGAGCGCCCACGTCGCACCGCCGACCGCGAGCGAGAGCCCGGCCGTCGTCGGGGACAGCCCGCGCTGGGTGACCAGCATCAGCGGTACGAAGGACTCCGCCGCGATGAACGACCCGGCCGCGACGCCGCGCAGCAGCACCACCGAGGGCAGCCCGCGCGCCGCCCGGTAGGTGCCGCGCGGCAGCAGTCCGAGGACGGCCGGCACGAGCAGCGCGCCGCCCACCGCCGCCGGGAGCAGCGAGAGCCACCGCGCGCCTTGAACAGACGCAGCCTGACCGGCGTACTGGAGCAGCCCGGCGCCCAGCGAGATGCCGAGCGCGAGGCGGGATCCGGCGGGCGGTCGAAGGGCCGGGGGCGGGGGGCGCCCGCCCCGGGCGGGGGCCGGCCGCCGTGCGGCGTATCGCGGGCAGGGCGAGCGCGAGCGGGAAGACGACCAGGACGGGGATGCCGACGAAGACCCAGCGCCAGCCGAGGTGCTCGGTGACCGTCCCGGACACGAGCGGACCCACCACGGAGGGCACGACCCAGCTCGCGGCGAACGCGGCCAGGATCGCGGGCTGGAGCCGCGCCGGGTAGGCGCGGCTGACGACGACGTACAGCGCGACGATCACGAGTCCGCCGCCGAGTCCCTGGACCGCCCGTCCGAGGATGAACAGCCATATCGCGTCCGCCGTGCCGGAGAGCAGCAGTCCGGCGGCGAAGGCGCTGATGCCGGCGGCGAGGGGGGCGAGGGGGCCGCTGCGGTCGGCCCACTGGCCGGACAGCACCATGGCGAAGAGGCTGGTGGTGAAGTAGGAGGAGAAGGCGAAGGCGTAGAGGGAGACACCGTTCAGCTCGCGGGCGGCGACGGGCATGGCCGTGCCGACGGCGGTCGCCTCGAAGGCGATCAGCAGGACGACGGCGATGATGCCGATGCTGAGCGCGCGGTGGGCTCTGCCGAGAACACCGCTCCGGTCGGCGGCGGGTGCGCCGGGTGTCCCGGCGGCTTCGGGCGCGACCTCGGCGTCGCGCGGTTCCAGGGCGGTCATCCGCTCAGAGTAAGGGGCGTACCGGCGCATGAACCCTGTCGTCGGGGCGGTCCGCGCTCGGCCTTCGGTCGTACGTCCGCCGCCCCGGGCCGGGACCGGGGCGGCCCTACACCGGCAGCACGCACACCGGAACCGGCGCCGTCAGCACCGCGCCGCCGGCGAGAGCCGGCCCGTGCCCCGGTCCACGCGGAACGCGGCGACCGTGCCGGACTTCTGGTTGGCGGCGAACAGCAGTGTGCCGGACGGGTCGAGCGTGATGTGCCGGGGGTACGAACCTCCGGACGGCGTGGCGGACAGCGGCCGCAGCGCCGCGCCGCCGCGTTCGACGGCGAAGGCGGCGATGCTGTCGTGGCCCCGGTTGGAGACGTACACGAACCGCCCGTCGGGCGAGACCAGCACCCCCGCCGGGTAGTTGCGCCCGGTGGACCCGGTGCCGGGCGGGAGCGTCGGCTGCGGGGTGCCGGGGGTCAGGGTCCCGGCGCGCCGGTCGTAGCCGCACACGACCAGCGTGCTGTCCAGCTCGTTGACGACGTACGCGTGCCGGCCGGAAGGGTGGAAGGCGAGGTGTCTCGGCCCGGCGCCCGGCCTCATCGCGGCGCGTCCCCGCTCCTCCAGGCGACCGGTGCGCGGGTCGAGCCGGTAGGTGTGGACGGAGTCCGTGCCCAGGTCGACGGCGACGACGTACCGCCCGCCGGGATCGGTGACCACCATGTGCGCGTGCGGGCCCTCCTGCCGCTCGGGATCGGGCCCGGACCCGGTGTGCTGTGCGCGTCGGTGGCTCCGCCCAGCACGCCGCCGCGCCCGACGGGGTGCACGCAGACGCTGCCGCCGGTGTAGTTCGCGGTCAGCAGGAACCGCCCGCCGGGATGCACGGAGAGGTGGCAGGGGTCGGCGTCGCCGGTGGCGCGGGCGCGCCCCAGCACCTCGGGCGCCCCGGCTCCGACGCGCACGGCGGTGACGGCCCCCTCGGCGCGCTCGTCGACGGCGTAGAGGGTGCGGCGGTCGGGCGAGAGCGCGAGGAAGGAAGGATTCTGCACGCCCGCGAGCACCCCGGTGGAGGCCAGCTCTCCACTGCGCGGCCGGTAGGAGGCGAGCCCGATGCCGGTGCCGCCGCCGGGCTGGGTGGTGTACGTGCCGAGGTAGGCGCGACGCGACGCCCGGGCGGCCTGCGCGCTTGCGGGCACCGCCAGCGCGGCGGCACCGGCACCGGCCAGCACGCCGAACCGCCGCCGGGTCATGCCCGTGCCGATGTCCGCGCCCGCACCCGTCGCCGTACGCACGTCGCTCATGGAAGCCCTCACGCTCTCAGGTCGCCGGTCGTTCGTCAGCCGTCAGCCGTGCAGCAGTCGCGGTCGATGGTGGCCCGCACCCCTGCGCGGAGGCAAGGGCCGCGCACCCCCCGTTCGCACGCCGCCCTCCGGACGCGACGGCGCTCACGGCGCCACCTTGCTCTCGTGCAGTCGCGCGAGGATCTCCTCGACCGTTCCCTCCGGGGTCTGCCGGGCGGTGTCCAGCCACAGCCCGATCCGCTCCGTCTCCTCGCGCAGTACCCGGTCCAGCCGCTCCACGGTCCAGCCCGCCCCGTAGCCGGTCTTCGCCCGCCCCGCCTCGCGGGCGGCCACCGCTTCCCGGCCGGGGGCGAGCACCACGACGTACAGGGGCCGGGTGCGTACGAGCCGGACGTACGCCGCCAGTTCCCCGCCCACCACCACGTCCTGCACGACCGCGGTCCAGCCACTGCGCGCGTACTCGTCGGCGACGGCGGCCGACAGCCGGTGGCGCAGCCGGAGCTGGGCCAGGGCCTCCTCGCCCGCCCCGGGCAGCATCTCCTCGCGCCCGGAGACGATCATCCGGCGGAATACGTCGCCGCGCGCGTGGGCGGCGCGCGGCAGGCGCTCGGCGAGCGCCTGCGCGACGGTGGACTTGCCCGCGGCCATCACACCGGTGACCAGGATGACGGCGGGACCGGGCGCTTCGTCCATGGACCGACCCTGGTGGCAGGGCGTCCGGGCGCCACCCGGAAGGACGCGGCCCACCCGGCTACGGACCGGGAACGGCGACCGCAGCCTGGGGGCGGATCGGCAGGCGGTTGACCGGGCGCCCCGTGGCCGCCCGGACCGCCGAGGCGACCGCCGCCGGGGACGTGACCACCGGGACCGCGCTGACCGGCTTCGCGCCGAAGGGGGCGACCACGTCCCGCTCCTCCACCAGCTTGACGATGCGGATGTCCGGGGTGTCCAGGGACGTCGGGAGCGCGTAGTGGGTGAGGTCGGGGTGGCGGACCAGGCCCCGCGGGGTGCGGAGGTTCTCCGTCAGGGCCGCGCCCACGCCCTGCGTGACGCCCGCCTCGATGCGGGTGGCCAGCTGGGCCGGGTTGAGGATGCGGCCCACGTCCTGGGCCACCGCCATCTCCACCACCCGGACCGAGCCCAGCTCGATGTCCACGTCCACGGTCGCGCGGATCGCGCAGAAGGCCAGTCCCACGAAGGCGTCGCCCTGGCCCGTGTCGTCGAGCGGCTCGGTGGGGTGGGGGCGGCACTGGGCCGTGGCCCAGAGCTCCTTGCCCTCCATCGCCTCCGTCACCGTGGTGGAGAGGACCCCGTCGTACGAGGTGATCTTGCCGTCGGCGATCTGCAGCAGCTCGGTCGACATGCCGAACTGGTGGGCCAGTGGCTGGAGGAGCTGCGTGCGGACCATCTTCGCCGCGCGTTCCACCGCCCCGCCCGACACCCACGTGTGACGGCCGTGCGTCGCCGGGCCCGCCGGGGGCTGGTCCGTGTCGACCGACGCCACGTGGACCTCTTCGACGCCGAGGACCTCCTGGACGATCTGGCGCGCGAGCGTGGTGAAGCCCTGGCCGGTCTCGACCGCCGCGCAGATGACCGTGGCCATGCCGTCGTGGACCTTCACCGTCGCGGTGGAGACCTCGTCGGCGCCCTCCGCGCCCAGCATGTGCACCATGCCGACCGCGTAGCCGACCCCCGCGGCGTACGGCGGCGGGGTCCCCCGCGCCCTCCGGGCCGCCCGGCAGCAGCCACTCGTCCTGGGGGGTGTCCTTGGGCAGCGCGGGCAGCGGGCAGTCCCGTACGGCGCGCAGGAGTTCGGCCACGGGGGCCGGGCAGGTCACCGTCTGGCCGGTGGGCAGCAGGTCGCCGGTGGCCAGCACGTTGCGCAGGCGCAGTTCCGCCGGGTCGATGCCCAGCTTCGCCGCGAGCTTGTCCATCTGGCCCTCGTACGCCGCGCACACCTGGAGGGCGCCCTCGCCGCGGACGTGGCCGGACGGGGGGTTGTTCGTACGGACCGCCCAGCCCTCGATGAAGGCGTGCGGCACGACGTACGGGCCGCAGGCGAAGGCCACTGCCGCCGCGAGGGATTCGGAGGAGGCGTCGGCGTACGCGCCCGCGTCCAGGAGGATCTGGGCCTCCACCTTGACCAGGCGGCCCTCGGCGTCCGCGTGGTGGCGGTAGCGCAGGAGGGTCGGGTGGCGGTGGGCGTGGCCGAGGAAGGACTCCTCGCGGGTGGCGGCCAGCTTGACCGGGCAGCCGGTCCTGAGGGCGAGGAGGCCCAGCGGGATCTGGAAGCTGCCGTCCTCGCGGTCGCCGGTGGCGCCCGGGACGCCCGTGACGACGACCTTCACGCGCTCCTGCTCCAGGCCGAAGCAGGCGGCGGCGCGGTCGCGGTCGGTGTGCGGGTCGGTGGACGCCGTGTAGATCTCCACGCCGCCGTCGGGGCGCGGGACGGCCAGCCCGGCCTCGGCCCCGATGGGCGCCGGGTCCTGGCGGCCGATGCGGTACAGGCCCTCCACGATCACCTCGCCCGTGACCTCCGGGTCGCCGAAGCTGAGGGGGATGTGGCGGATGAGGTTGCCGTCGGGGTGGAGGGGGTCTGCCGCGAAGGCCTGTTCCGGGTCGGTGACCGGTTCGAGGAGTTCGTACTCGTCCGCGATGGCGGCGGCGGCCAGACGGGCCGTGTCGGGGTGGTCGGCGGCCACCGCGGCGATCGCCTCGCCGTGGTGGCGGACGAGGCCGGAGGCGAAGACGGGGCGGTCGGCGACGCTGCGGCCGTGCGCGGAGTCGCCCGGCACGTCCTCGTGGGTGACCACGGCCCGTACGCCGGGCATCTCGGACGCGGCGGAGGTGTCGACCGAGACGATCCGGCCGTGGGCGTGCGGCGAGCGCAGCACCGCGGCCCAGAGCAGGCCCTCGGCCCACAGGTCGGACGCGTACGGGAACGTGCCCTCCGTCTTCGCGCGCGCGTCGGCCGGTGGAAGGGAGGCGCCGATGCCGTGGGTGGGCGGCTCGGGCCGGGTGCCGTCGTCCGCCGGGTGCGCCGGTCGCGGTGGCCGCGTCGTTGCTCACGCCATGCCTCCGTCGTGCGGGTGCTCGTGCGGGTGGGGCTGCTGGACACTGCCCGCGCCGGGGGGCGCCTGGTGCGGGATGCGGGCTTCCTCGGCCGCGGCGGTCGCCTCGCGCTCGGCGACGACCTCGCGTACGGCTTCGAGCACGCCCCGGTAGCCCGAGCAGCGGCAGAGGTTGCCGCAGAGTGCCTGGCGGGTCTCCAGCTCGGTGGGGGCGTGGTTGCCTTCGAGCAGGTCGTGGAACGGTCATGGCCATGCCGGGTACGCAGAAACCGCACTGGACCGCGCCGCAGTTGGCGAGGGCCCGCTGGACGTCGGACGGCCGGCCGTCGGCGGCCAGGCCCTCGACCGTACGGACCTCGCTGCCGGCGGTGGTGGCGGCGGGGACGAGGCAGGAGGCGACGAGGCGGCCGTCGACCAGGACGGCGCAGGCGCCGCACTCGCCCTGGGAGCAGCCGTCCTTGGCGCCGGCGAGGCCGAGGAGCTCGCGCAGGACGTACAGGAGGGACTCGCCGATCCAGGCGTCGGTGACGGGGCGGTCGGCGCCGTTCACGTGCAGGACGTAGGAGGCGTGGGGGTGCTCGCTGTGGGCGTCTTCCGGGGGGGCGTCGGGCGCGGCTGCGGTACTGGGGTCTGCGGGGTCGTGCGGGTCCGCGGAGGCGTGCGGGCCGGTGCCGGCGGAGGCGTCCGGGGCGTCGGCGTCGGTGCCGCGCCGGGGCGTCTCCTCGGGCGCGGACGTTCGGGTACGGGGATTTCTTCGGGGTGGTCGTGTTCGGCGCCCTGCGGGGAGTGCTCCGGCGCGTCCCCTCCCGCCACCGCGGGTTCCGCGGCGGCGCCGGTCGCGTCCTCCTGCGGCGGGTGGGGCTCGAAGTCGTGCATCGGCCCGGGGGCCGCCCACGGGGCGGGGGCCCCGCCCGGGACGCGTCGGTCCGGCGTCGGCCGTGTCCGCCCCAGGGGGCCGGCGCCCCGCCCGGCAGGGT
>RHMC01000047.1 GCA_003719395.1 Streptomyces altiplanensis | reverse complement strand
CCCCGCGGCGGCGGCTACGGCTACCCGCCGTCGGCCTCCCCCGGAGTGCCCCCCATGCCCGCGGCCCCGCCCCCGGTGTGAGGCCCGGACCGGCGGCAGCGTCCGCCAGACCGGCCGGCGCGGGCCCCGGCCCCATGCCGGGCGGCCAGACGCGGCGCTGGATCGAGATCAATGGCACACGCCATCAGATGTCCCGCCCGACGCTGGTGCTGGGCCGCAGCACCGAAGCAGACGTGCGGATCGACGACCCCGGCGTATCGCGCCGGCACTGTGAGATCCGGACCGGAACGCCCCCGACGATCCAGGATCTCGGGTCTACCAACGGCATCGTGGTAGACGGACAGCACACCACCCGCGCTACGCTCCGCGACGGCTCGCGGATCGTCGTGGGCAGTACGACCATCGTTTATCGGCAAGCCGAAGGGTGAAGCGGGGGCAATGTCAGAGCTGACCCTGACGGTCATGCGGCTAGGTTTCCTGGCTGTTCTGTGGCTGTTTGTGATTGTGGCCGTCCAGGTCATCCGCAGCGATCTGTTCGGTACGCGGGTCACGCAGCGCGGCTCACGCCGTACTGCGTCCGCCGACGCCAGGCCGCAGCAGACCGGACGCCAGCAGCAGGCTGCGGCACCGCCGCAGCAGCGCCAGCGCCGAGGCGCCCCCACGAAGCTGGTGGTGTCCGAAGGCACGCTCACCGGCACGACGGTGGCCCTCCAGGGGCAGACCGTCACGCTGGGGCGGGCGCACGACTCGACGATCGTGCTGGACGACGACTACGCGTCCAGCCGTCATGCCAGGATCTACCCGGACCGTGACGGCCAGTGGATCGTCGAGGATCTCGGGTCCACCAACGGCACGTATCTCGACCGGACCCGTCTCACCACCCCGACCCCCATTCCGCTGGGCGCGCCGATCCGCATCGGCAAGACCGTCATCGAGCTGCGGAAGTAGTGCCACGTCATGATTGAGCGCGAGCGGAGCGAGCGAGCCGCGGCGGTCCCCACAACGGATCCCCGAAGGCTCCCGACCGGAGGGTGGGCACCGTGCGGATGTACCCGGAGCCGACGGGCGAGGTGCGCATGAGTCTGTCACTGCGCTTCGCCGCCGGATCGCACAAAGGCATGATCCGGGAGGGCAACGAGGACTCCGGTTACGCCGGCCCGCGCCTTCTCGCCATCGCCGACGGCATGGGCGGCCAGGCCGCGGGCGAGGTGGCGAGTTCCGAAGTCATCTCCACCCTGGTCACGCTGGACGACGACGTACCCGGCTCGGACATCCTCACCTCGCTCGGCACCGCCGTGCAGCGTGCCAACGACCAGCTGCGCATGATGGTCGAGGAAGACCCCCAGCTGGAGGGCATGGGCACCACGCTCACCGCCCTCCTCTGGACCGGCCGGCGCCTGGGCCTCGTGCACGTCGGCGACTCACGGGCGTACCTCCTGCGCGACGGCGTGCTGACGCAGATCACGCAGGACCACACCTGGGTGCAGCGCCTCGTCGACGAGGGCCGCATCACCGAGGAAGAGGCCACCACCCACCCGCAGCGCTCCCTGCTGATGCGCGCGCTGGGCAGCGGCGACCACGTCGAACCCGACCTCTCCATCCGTGAGGTCCGGGCCGGCGACCGCTATCTGATCTGCTCCGACGGCCTGTCCGGCGTCGTCTCCCACCAGACGATGGAGGAGACGCTCGCCGGCTACCACGGCCCGCAGGAGACCGTGCAGGAGCTGATCCAGCTCGCGCTGCGCGGCGGCGGCCCCGACAACATCACCTGCATCGTCGCGGACGTCCTCGAGTCGACGGCAACGACACCCTGGCCGGGCAGCTCAACGACACCCCGGTCGTCGTCGGCGCGGTCGCCGAGAACCAGCTCCAGCTGAACGACGGCGGCGCCATGCAGACCCCCGCGGGCCGCGCGGCGGGCCTCGGCCGGCCCGTTCCCCCGCAGCCCGCGCCGGGGGGCTCCTTCGGCCCGCCCGGCAGCGGTGACGACAGCGGCTACGGAGCGGCCCCCGACGGCGTCTTCGGCGCGTACAGCGACGAGGACTTCGACAAGCCCCGCGCCGGACGCAGGTGGTTCAAGAGATCGCTCTACATCGTGCTCGCGCTCGCCGTCGTCGGCGGCGGTCTGTACGGCGGCTACCGCTGGACCCAGACCCAGTACTACGTCGGCGCCAACGACGAGCACGTCGCGCTCTACCGGGGCATCAGCCAGGACCTCGCCTGGGTCTCCCTCTCGAAGGTCGAGAAGGACCACCCCGAGATCGAACTCAAGTACCTCCCGCCCTACCAGCGCAAGCAGGTGGAGACGACCATCGCCGAGGGCAGCCTCGCCGACGCGCGCGAGAAGGTCACCGAACTCGGTACCCAGGCCTCCGCGTGCAAGAAGGACGAGGAGCGCCGCCGGGCGGAGCGCGAGAAAGCAGAACGCGAGCAGGCAGAACGCGAGAAGGACGCGCGTACGGGCGAGGGCGAGGCGGGCGGCACGACCGGTTCCGGCGCCACGACCCAGACCACCACGACCAAGAAGATTCCGACGGCTACAGCTCCGCCCACTCCTGGCCCCAGCCTCTCCGAGGAAGAGCAGAAGCTCGTCTCGCAGTGCGGTAAGCCGTAAAGCCGTAGGGGGCCTTACCACCATGAGCGTTGTCACCAACACGACCACCATCGGCGCGATCGAAGCGCCGAGCCGCCGCAACACCGAGCTCGCGATGCTCGCGTTCGCCGTCATCATCCCGGTCTTCGCGTACGCCAACGTCGGCCTCGCCAAGGACGGCAGCCTGCCCGCCGGCATGCTCGGTTACGGCATCGGGCTCAGTCTGCTCGCGGGCGTCGCGCACCTGATGGTGCGCAAGTTCGCGCCCTACGCCGACCCGCTGATGCTGCCGCTGGCCACCCTGCTCAACGGGCTCGGTCTGGTGCTGATCTGGCGGCTCGACCTGGAACCGACGATCACCACCGACGCCCTCGGCGGCGCGATGGCACCCAAGCAGATGATCTGGTCGGCGCTCGGCGTCGCCCTCTTCCTGGGCGTCCTGCTGTTCCTCAAGGACCACCGCGTACTCCAGCGCTACACGTACATCTCCATGGTCGTGGCCCTCGTGCTGCTGATCCTGCCGATGTTCTTCCCGGCCAAGTTCGGCGCACGGATCTGGATCACCATCCCCGGCGTCGGATCGCTCCAGCCCGCCGAGTTCGCGAAGATCATCATCGCGGTCTTCTTCGCCGGCTACCTGATGGTGAAGCGCGACGCGCTCGCTCTCGCCAGCCGCCGCTTCATGGGCATGTACCTGCCCCGCGGCCGCGACCTCGGACCGATCCTCGCCATCTGGGCGATCAGCCTGATGATCCTGATCTTCGAGACCGACCTGGGCACCTCGCTGCTCTTCTTCGGCCTCTTCGTGATCATGCTGTACGTCGCCACCGAGCGCACCAGCTGGGTCGTCTTCGGCCTCACCCTCAGCGCCGCCGGCGCCGTCGGCGTCGCCTCCTTCGCCGGCCACGTACAGTCCCGCGTCAACAACTGGCTCAACCCCCTCGCCCTCCAGGACGGTGGCGTCACCGAGACCGCCCAGGCCGTGTACGCCTTCGGCTCCGGCGGCCTCTTCGGCTCCGGACTCGGCCAGGGCTACTCCCGCCTCATCGGCGGCATCGCCCCCAAGAGCGACTACATCCTCGCCACCGTCGGTGAGGAAATGGGCCTGACCGGCCTCATGGCGATCATCCTGCTGTACGGCCTCCTCATCGAGCGCGGCGTACGCACCGCCCTCGCCGCCCGCGACCCCTTCGGCAAGCTCCTCGCGATCGGCCTCTCCGGCGCCTTCGCCCTCCAGGTCTTCGTCGTCGCGGGCGGCGTCACCGGCGTCATCCCGCTGACCGGCATGACCATGCCGTTCCTCGCGCAGGGCGGCTCCTCCGTCATCGCCAACTGGGCGCTCATCGCCATCCTGCTGCGCATTCAGCGACACCGCGCGCTGGCCCGCCCCCGCCCCCGCCCCCACCTCCGACGCCGAAATGACCCAGGTGGTCCGACCGTGAACAAGCCCCTGCGCCGGGTCGCCATCTTCTGCGGCCTGCTCGTCCTCGCCCTGCTCGTACGCGTCAACTGGGTGCAGTACGTCAAGGCCGACGAACTCGCCAAGGACCCCAACAACCGCCGCGTCCTGATCGACCGCTACGCCCACAAGCGCGGCGACATCATCGTCGACGGCAAGGCGATCACGGGGTCCAAGGAGTCCAAGAGCGGCGACTTCAAGTTCCAGCGGACCTACAAGGACGGCCCGATGTGGGCGCCCGTCACCGGCTTCACCTCGCAGCGGATGGGCTCCAACCAGATCGAGTCCATCGAGGACGACATCCTCACCGGCACCGACGACCGCCTCTTCTTCGACCGCACGCTCTCCATGTTCACCGGCGACAAGAAGCAGGGCGGCCACGTCGTCACCACCCTCAACGGCGCCGCCCAGCGGGCCGCCTTCGAGGGCCTGGGCAGCCGCAAGGGCGCCGTCGCGGCCATCGACCCGCAGACCGGCGCGATCCTCGCACTGGCCAGCACCCCCTCGTACGACCCCTCGAAGGTCGCCGGCAACACCGACGAGGACGTGAAGAACTGGCAGAAGTACGAGAAGGACCCGGACAAGCCGACGACGAACAGGGCCCTGCGCGAGACCTACCCGCCCGGCTCCACGTTCAAGGTCGTCACCGCGGCCGCCGCCCTGGAGCACGGCCTGTACGACGGAGCCGACGAGAAGACCGACTCGCCGCTGCCGTGGCGTCTGCCCCTTTCCACCAAGAACCTGGTGAACGACGGCAACCACCCCTGCGAGAACGCCACTCTCCGGGTCGCCCTCCAGTGGTCCTGCAACACCGTCTTCGGCAAGATCGGCGCCGACCTCGGCAACGACAAGATGCTGGAGACCGCGGAGAAGTTCGGCTTCAACGAGCAGCAGTTCGTGCCCGTCCGTTCCAACGCGAGCGTCTTCTCCAAGGACATGGACGGGGCCCAGACCGCGCTCTCCTCCATCGGCCAGTTCAACACCGCCGCCACCCCGCTCCAGATGGCCATGGTGACCGCCGCCATCGCCAATGACGGCGCGCTGATGCAGCCGTACATGATCGACCGGCTCACCGACCCGAACCTGGACGTGCTGGAGAAGACGAGCCCCGAGGAGATGAGCCGCCCGCTCTCTCCCGAGAACGCCCAGAAGGTCCAGGAAATGATGGAGACGGTCGTCAAGGAGGGCACCGGCAAGAACGCCCAGCTCCCCGGCGTCACCGTCGGCGGCAAGACCGGCACCGCCCAGCACGGCGTCGACAACAGCGAGAAGCCGTACGCCTGGTTCATCTCATATGCCAAGACCGCCGACAACGGATCTCCCGTCGCCGTCGCCGTCGTCGTCGAGGACGACGACGCCAACCGCGAGGACATCTCCGGCGGCGGCCTCGCCGCTCCCATCGCGAAAGACGTGATGAAGGCGGTCCTGGAGAGCAAGAAGTGACACCGGTCACCTGACGCCCGCGTACGCCCACGTCGCGGTACCGGACGGGTATCAGGTGACCGTCACGGGCCGACCAGGTACGGCGTGCCCGGTACCGTATGCGCGGACAGCACACCGCCGGACCACACACAGGTGCGGTCGGGACAGACGGAGAGGGCTGGAAAGCTATGGAAGAGCCGCGTCGCCTCGGCGGCCGGTACGAGCTGGGCTCGGTGCTCGGCCGTGGTGGCATGGCCGAGGTCTACATCGCGCACGACACCCGGCTCGGCCGCACCGTCGCCGTGAAGACGCTGCGGGTGGACCTCGCCCGCGATCCGTCCTTCCAGGCCCGGTTCCGCCGCGAGGCCCAGTCGGCGGCCTCGCTCAACCACCCGGCGATCGTCGCGGTCTACGACACCGGCGAGGACTACGTCGACAACGTCTCCATCCCGTACATCGTGATGGAGTACGTCGACGGGTCGACCCTGCGCGAGCTCCTGCACTCCGGCCGCAAGCTGCTGCCCGAGCGCACCCTGGAGATGACCGTGGGCATCCTCCAGGCGCTCGAGTACTCGCACCGCGCCCAGATCGTCCACCGCGACATCAAGCCGGCGAACGTCATGCTGACGCGCACCGGCCAGGTCAAGGTCATGGACTTCGGCATCGCCCGCGCCATGGGCGACTCCGGCATGACCATGACGCAGACCGCCGCGGTCATCGGCACCGCCCAGTACCTCTCGCCCGAGCAGGCGAAGGGCGAGCAGGTGGACGCCCGCTCCGACCTGTACTCCACCGGCTGCCTGCTCTACGAGCTGCTGACGGTACGGCCGCCGTTCATCGGCGACTCCCCCGTCGCGGTCGCGTACCAGCACGTACGGGAGGAGCCGCAGCCGCCCAGCAACTTCGACCCCGAGATCACGCCCGAAATGGACGCCATCGTCCTGAAGGCCCTGGTCAAGGACCCCAACTACCGCTACCAGTCCGCCGACGAGATGCGCGCCGACATCGAGGCATGCCTCGACGGCCGGCCCGTGGCGGCCACCTCGGCGCTCGGTACGGCCGGTTACGGCGGCTACCCGGACGACCAGCCCACGACGGCGCTGCACGCGGCCGACGCGAGCGGCGGCCACACGTCGATACTGCCGCCGGTCAACCCGGACGACGGCGGCTACGGCTACGACGACCGCCCGGACCGCCGCAGGCAGCAACAGCAGAAGAAGAGCAACCTCTCGACGATCCTGCTCGTCCTCGCGGGCATCCTCGTCCTCGTCGGCGCGATCCTGATCGGCAGGTCGCTCTCCGCCGGCGACAACAGCACCGACAGCGTCCCCGTGCCGACCCTGGTCGGCGAGAACGTGGCCGATGCCAGAGACCTGGCCACGAAAGCCGACCTGACGCTCAAGGTCGGCGAGAGCAAGGAGTGCGAGGACCAGCCCGAGGGCAAGATCTGCGAGCAGACCCCGGCCGGCGGCGAGGAGGCCGAGCCTGGCTCGGTCATCGAGGTCGTCGTCTCCACGGGCGCTCCGAAGATCGAAGTCCCCGACGTCATGGACCAGTCGAAGGACAGGGCGACGGAGAACCTCGAGGCCAAGGGCTTCGACGTCGAGACCAAGTCGGTCGAGTCCGAGAAGACGGTCGGCACGGTCATCGACCAGGACCCCGAGGGCGGCACGAAGGCGGAGAAGGGCGAAACGATCACCATCTCGATCGCCAAGACCTCCAAGGCCGACGTCCCGGACGTGGTCGGCCAGGACTTCGAAGCGGCCAAGAAGCAGCTCTCGGACCTCGGCTTCGTCGTCGCCCGCGAGGAGGAGGAGTCGGCCCAGACCCCGAACTCGGTCCTCAAGCAGACCCCGGTGGGCGGCAGCCGGACCGACGAGGGCGGCACCATCACCCTGACCGTCGCCAAGGCCCCCGCCCAGGAACAGGTCGCGGTGCCGGGCGTGACCGGCCAGAAGCTCAAGGACGCCCGCAAGGCGATCGAGGACGCCGGTCTGACCGTCGGCACGATCACCGAACCGCAGGACGACGAGGCCATCGTCGTCCTCACCCAGCCCGCAGCCGGCCAGCAGGTCCCCAAGGGCACGCCGGTCAACCTCACCACCGCCGCTGCCCCCGGAGGCAACAACAACGGCGGCGGAGACAACAGCGGCAACGAGAACGGCGGCGGCAACAACGGCGGCAATGACGTCGGCGGCCTCTTCGGCGGCGGCTTCGGCCGCAACGGCGGCGAAGGCGACTAGCCCGTACAGCACCAGGAAGGGCCGTGGCTTCGGGCGAAGTCCACGGCCCTTCCTGTTTCCCCTGCGGAGCACAGCACAGCACAGCACCGCACACAGCTCCGGAAGCCGAGGGTGCCTTCAGGGGCCGGTGGGATCCAGTCGCGGTCCAAAGCCCTCGTCGAGGTCTCGGGCGAGCAGCGGAAGGAGCTCATCTCCCTCCGGGAGGGCGTGCGGCGGATCGAACGGAAAGCCGTCCGGCACGACGTACGGCTCCTGCGCCTGGAGCGCCGGCACGGTACTGCACGTGCCGCGCTGACGCTTCGGCTTCGGCTTCGGCTTCGGCTTCGGCTTCAGGAGTGACGACGCGTCGCTCCCGCTGAAAAGCCGGTCAGCGCAGCTCCGCCGGCGGCGTCCGCTTCGCGTCGACCTTCTCCGTACGCTCCAGCTCGCCCCACACGATGTACCGGTGCTCCGACGTGTAGACCGGTGTGCACGTCGTCAGGGTGATGTAGCGGCCCGGCTTCTTCTTCCCCGACTCCTTCGGGACCGGCTTCAGCACGTCCACGTTGTACTTCGAGGTCTCGGGCAGCTTCGCGTACACCTTGTAGACGTACCAGGTGTCCTTCGTCTCGAAGACGATCGTGTCGCCGTCCTTGAGCTTGTCGATGTTGTGGAACTTCGCGCCGTGTCCGTCGCGGTGCGCCGCCAGCGAGAAGTTGCCCTGCTTGTCCGACGGCAGCGCCGACTCGACCGGGTCCGTGTAGTAGCCGGCGACGCCGCGGTTGAGGCTCTTGGGGTCGGTGCCCTTCTTGACCAGCACCTCGCCGTTCCTCATCGCGGGTACGTGCAGGAAGCCGATGCCGTCCTTGGTGTCGAGGGCTCCGGGGCCGCTTGCCCAGCGGTCGCGCACCTCGTTGCCCTGCTTGTCGGCGTCGCGGTCGGCGAGCACGTTCGTCCACCACAGCGAGTAGACGACGAAGAGGCCGAGGATCAGGCCCGCGGTGATCAGCAGCTCGCCGAAGACGCTGACCGCTCCCGCGACACGTCCGCGCCTGCGCCGCGCCGGCACGGGTGCCTGCGCGGGCACGGGCGTGCCGGTCTGCTCGTCCTGCTCGGTCCTGGCTGCCACCGCACTCGTCCCCGTCCCTCAGTACTCTTACGTCCAGCCGACCCCGTCTCAGCCGACGAGTGCGTCGGGCTGCCCCTCACTGCGCGGCCGTTCGTCGACCATCTTGCCCCACACGATCATTCGGTACGTACTCGTGAATTCCGGTGTGCAGGTCGTCAGGGTGATGTACCGGCCGGGCTTGGTGAAGCCCGACCCCGGCGGCACCGGCCCGATCACGCCCACGTTCGAGGGCGGGGTCTGCGGCAGGATGCTCGCCATCTCGTACGTGTAGTACGTGTCCTGCGTCTCGACGACGATCGGGTCGCCCGGCTTCAGCCGGTTGATGTAACGGAACGGCTCGCCGTGGGTGTTGCGGTGCCCCGCGACCGCGAAGTTGCCCTGCTTGTCCGACGGCATCGCCGTCTTGAGCTTGCCCTCCGCGTAGTGGCCGACCATGCCGTTGTCGAGGACCTTCTCCTTGTTGATGCCCTCGGCGATCGGCACGACGACGTCCAGCTTGGGGATGTGCATGATGGCGAAGCCCTGGCCCGGCTCGAACGCCCCGGCGGGTTTCCTGCCCTTCGCCCAGCCGTCCTGGATCTTGTCCGTCTCGTTGCCGGCGAACAGATCGGCCCGGACGTTCGTCCACCACAGCTGGTACGTGACGAACAGCAGCATCAGCACGCCGAGCGAGATGAAGACCTCTCCGAAGAAACGGCTGGCGATGACGCCGGGGCTGTCTTTCGCGGCGCGGGCGGGCGCCGTCTGGCCTCCAGACGGGAGCGCGGCGCCTCGGCGTTCCCCGCGGGAGTGTCCTTCGCCGGGGCGCCCCCGGCCGGGGTCCGGCCGCGGCTTCCCTGCCCCTTGGCGGCTCTGCGGCGCTCCGCGCGGCCACCGGTGGCCGCGGCGGGCGGGGCGGGTCGTGTGACGGGGTCCGGCCCGGCTCCTGCCCCGGCTATTCGCCGGGTGTCGTCCGTCCGCAGGGCCACGGTCTCGTCGTCGTACACGGCGCGGCGACGGCGGTGGGGACCGGCGTGGGCTCGGGGGCCGGTGCGGGGGCCGGTGCGGGCCGCTGACCGCCGTACCAGTCCTGCGGGTGGTCCGAGTGGGTGTACCACTCCTGAGGCTGCTGGAGGGCCTGCTGGGGCTGTTGTGCGGGCTGCTGGCGCGGCGCGTACTGCTGCTGGGGATGCTGCGACTGTTCGTACTGCGGATGCGGCGCCTGGGCCGGGGCCTGCTGGGCCTGCTGGGCCGTCGCCGGCCGGAACCACGGCGAGGTCGGGCCCGGCGGCTTCGCCTGCCCCGGCAGCGGATCGTTCTGCGGATCCGCGAGCTGCTCCACCGCCGCCTCGAACGCGCCTGCCGCCTCGTACGCGCCTTGCTCGTACGAGGCTCCCTGGCCGGCGTCGTGTTCGGGGCGGAGCGCTGTCACGCGGCGGCCTTGCCCACCACCGGCGCGAGCCCGGCCGACCGCTCCACCGCTCCCGGATCGCCGCACCGGGCGAGCCAGTTGGCCAGCATCAGGTGCCCGTGCTCGGTCAGCACCGACTCGGGGTGGAACTGCACGCCCTCGACCGGCAGGTCCCGGTGGCGCAGGCCCATGATGATCCCGTCGGCCGTCCGCGCGGTGACCTCCAGCTCGGCGGGCAGCGCCGCCGGCTCGGCTGACAGCGAGTGGTAGCGCGTCGCCGTGAAGGGCGAGGGCAGGCCGGCGAAGACGCCGGCGCCCTCGTGCGTCACCAAGGACGTCTTGCCGTGCAGCAGCTCGGGGGCCCGGCCCACCACACCGCCGTACGCCACCGCCATCGACTGCATGCCCAGGCAGACGCCGAAGACCGGCACGTCCGTCGCGGCGCAGTGACGCACCATGTCGACGCACACGCCCGCCTGTTCGGGGGCTCCCGGGCCCGGCGAGAGCAGCACGCCGTCGAAGCCGTCCTGGGCGTGGCTCAGCTCCACCTCGTCGTTGCGCAGCACCTCGCACTCGGCCCCGAGCTGGTACAGGTACTGGACCAGGTTGAAGACGAAGCTGTCGTAGTTGTCGACGACCAGAATCCGCGCGCTCACCGGCCCGACCCCCCGTCGACCGTCACGTCGTTGAACGGGAGCAGTGGCTCCGCCCACGGGAAGACGTGCTGGAACAGTGCGTAGACGACCGCCAGGATCAGTACGAGCGAGATCATCGCCCGTACCCATGCGTTGCCCGGCAGATGCCGCCAGATCCAGCCGTACATGCTGTCCCTTCCGTTCGGTCGAAACCCAGAGTAAAGGGCGACGGCGGGGACATGTGGGTCAGCTGCGCAATGCGCGCGGCTACTCGGCGGCTACTCGGCCGGCTTCGCGTAGTGGAGGTCCACCGCGCCCGAGTAGCCGGGGAGAGTCGTGGCCTCGTGCTCGTCGACCTTCCAGCCGAGGCCGTACGCCTTCACGTACAGCTGGTAGTTCTGGAGCGCCGTGGAGGCCGTGAGCGCGCGCTGGAGCTGGTCCCGGTCGCCGACCGCCGTGACCTTGTACGGCGGCGAGTAGACGCGCCCCTGGAGGATCAGGGTGTTGCCGACGCAGCGCACCGCGCTGGTGGAGATCAGCCGCTGGTCCATGACCCTGATGCCCTTGGCACCACCCTGCCAGAGAGCGTTGACGACGGCCTGGAGGTCCTGCTGGTGGATGACCAGGTCGTTGGGCTGGGGCTCGGGGTAGCCGGGGTTGGCCGTGGCGTTCGGCGGGGCGTCGTCGAGGGTGACGGTGAGGCCGGAGCCGGTGAGCTTCTTGGTGCCCGCGGACCGCTCCAGCGCGTCGAGCTTCGCGTCCTCGGCCTGCGTACTGCTGTCGCCGCGCTGCGCGAGGAAGTCGACCTGGTCGCGTACGGACGCTGTCGACTCGTCCAGTTCCTTGTTCTTGTGGCTGCGCTGGTCGATGAGGTCGGAGAGCTTCAGCAACGAGGCGTCCGTGCGGATATTGGTGCCCTTGGCCGTATTGAAGCTGGTGACGAAAATGAGCCCGGCGAGCGCGAAGACACCGGCCGTCAGCAGCCTGACCGGCCGCAGGGCGGGGCGCCGTGCGGGTTCGGTGGAGGAGTCGGCAGAATTGCTCAACGTACCCTTATCTCCTTCGACGCCTCGGAAGCACTACGCTAACGGACGCCCGGGGGAGGCAGTGTTCCCCGTCGCTCCCGCCCCAAGCGCCCGCCACAGTTCCCTGCGCGGTCACGCAGCGCATCGACAGGAGAGTCCCTCGTGCCGAAGTCACGTATCCGCAAGAAGTCCGACTTCACGCCGCCCCCGCCCGCTGCGAAGCAGGCGACGAGCATCAAGCTGACGAACCGCAGCTGGGTGGCCCCGGTGATGTTGGCGCTCTTCCTCATCGGACTCGCCTGGATCGTGGTCTTCTACGTGACCGAGGGCGACCTGCCGGTCCAGAGCCTCGAGAACTGGAACATCGTGGTCGGGTTCGGCTTCATCGCCGCCGGCTTCGGAGTCTCGACCCAGTGGAAGTAGGGCCGCGCAAGCCTTGACCAGAGGTTATCCACAGCGTTGTCCACACGGTGGGGAAAGGTCAGACGATCTGTGGATAACTCACGGAGACGCTGATCACGGCGTGGTTGCCCGAGCCTTCCGAAGGTATACGGCCTGCCCACTGTCGCCCCTTGTCCTGTCTGGGAAAACCCAGTTCAGCGACGAGGGGCACAGCTGTTCCCAGGCTGCTTCCGGGGACTTCCGAATGCTTCCGCCCGAGTGCACAAGCTTCAACACCCGCTGTGGACAACCGACGCTGCTGACGCTCAGGTGAGCGCCGCTGTTCTCGCCACGATCAGGCCGAGGGACACGAGCAGGACCAGCCCGCAGGCGCCGTACTGCACCAGCGCCCGGCGCTCGCGCGGGGCGTGCACCAGGGCGATCGCGACGAGGGTGCCGGCGACGAGGCCGCCGACGTGTGCCTGCCAGGCGATGTCGGCCCAGGTGAAGGTGAAGAGCAGGTTCAGCGCGAGGAGCACGAGAACCGGCTTCATGTCGTAGTTCATGCGGCGCATGAGGACGGCGGTCGCGCCGAGCAGCCCGAAGACGGCGCCGGAAGCGCCGAGAGAGGGCTGGTTCGGAGCGGCGACAAGATAGGTGAGCGCGCTGCCCGCAAGGCCCGACAGCAAGTAGAGCGCCAGGAAACGCACGCGCCCCAGAGCGGCTTCCAGCGGCCCGCCGAGCCACCACAGGCCCAGCATGTTGAACGCGATGTGCCAGATCTCCTGGTGCAGGAACATCGCGGTGAGCAGGCGGTACCACTCGCCGTCCGCGACCCCGACCACCTGCGAGGTCGTGGGGTTGATCGCGAGCCCGACGAGGTCGAGATCGTGGACGAGGTTCTCGCGCGAGCTCACGGCGATGAACAGCACCGCATTGATGGCCAGCAGGATCTTGGTGACCAGCCGCGGATCGGCGGAGATGGCGCCTCCCGCCAGCGTGCGCGGCCGGCTCGCGTCCGGGGCCTGGCCCGTACCCGATCCTTCGCGGACGCAGTCGGGGCACTGGAAACCGACCGACGCGCTGATCATGCACTCCGGACAGACCGGTCGCTCGCAGCGCGTGCAGCGGATGCCCGTCTCACGGTCCGGGTGCCGGTAGCAGTGATCCATCGGTCCGTCCCCAGTTCCCTAGGTGTGGCTCTTGTCGGTGCGGCTCCGCTCAGCGCGCCACCCCGCCTATCCAGTACGGACGGGCGGGGCGGTTTGGTTCCCGGTCACCGGGACTCAGCGGTCTCTGTGGTCCCCGTGGGCCCCCGCGGGTCTCAGCGGGTCTCGACGACGACCGACTCGATGACGACGTCCGTGACCGGGCGGTGGGTGCGCGCGTTGGTCTCCGTGGCCGCGATGCCGTCCACGACCTTCCGGCTCGCGGGGTCCGTGACCTCGCCGAAGATGGTGTGCTTGCGCGTCAGCCACATCGTCGGCGACACGGTGATGAAGAACTGCGAGCCGTTGGTGCCCGGCCCCGCGTTGGCCATCGCCAGCAGGTAGGGCCGGTCGAAGGCGAGATCGGGGTGGAACTCGTCCGCGAACTCGTAGCCGGGGCCGCCCGTTCCGTTGCCCAGCGGGTCGCCGCCCTGGATCATGAAGTCACTGATCACCCGGTGGAAGACAGTGCCGTCGTACAGCCGGTCCGTGCTCTTGTGACCGGTTTCCGGGTTCGTCCACTCCCGCTCGCCCCGGGCGAGTTCGACGAAGTTCCTGACCGTCTTCGGCGCGTGGTTCGGCAGAAGCCGGATCTGGATGTCGCCCCGGTTGGTCTTCAGGGTGGCGTAGAGCTGCTCGGCCACGTTCTGCCTTCCATAAGTCTTCGATGACGGCCCCCGATCCTCCCACGGGCCGGTTTGCGACGAGTAACCGCCGAACCGGCACGCGGGACGGCGAAGCGTGGCATTGTCGTTCGAAGGTTCCCCTTGCTCGGCATTGCCCTGAGATCACCCCGAGTCGCCGCCCATGACCCGGATGCCCGCTCGCACGTGCCGTGATGGGCCCTGGAAGGCATGATTTCGAAATGTATGGATAGGCGATATAGCGAAACGCCACCAAGGAGGAGGATCCAGTGACCCGCATCGACAGCGTGCGCGCCGCATCCGAATCGGCGAAGGAAAGCGTGCTGCACGCCGCGGAAGTGGTGGCGCCCTACGCCGGTACGGCCAAGGAACAGGCCACGCAATACGCGAACGAAGCCCGCGTACGGCTCGCGCCCAAGGTGTCCCAGGCAGCTCGCCAGGCCCGTGTCCAGTACGGCGTGCATGTGGCGCCGCGCGTGGAGCAGGCCCGTGCCCACGTGCCGCCGAAGGTCGACGTGGCCGCGCACCGGGCCGCCGTACGCACCCGGCACGCGGCCCGGCAGGCCGCCGACTACACCGTGCCGCGCGTGGAACACGCGATGGCGGTTGCGCAGCCCGTACGCCGAGCAGGCAGCCGCGCGCAGTGCGGCCGCCGTGGCCGCGCTGCGCGGACAGATCACGCAGAAGGAACTCCGCAAGCTCGTCAAGAAGCATGAGCGGCGGGCCAGGGCCGGCCGGCTGGCCAAGGGGCTCGCGGTCCTCGGCATGGTGGCGGGCGGCGCTTTCGCGGCCTGGAAGTGGTGGGACAAGCAGGCCAACCCGGACTGGCTGGTCGAGCCCCCCGCCGCCACCGAGGTCTCGGACCGCGCGCCGCTGACCTCGGTCGACGGCAGCGGTGAGGCGGCGCTGGACCCGGAGGTCGAGGCCAAGCAGGCCGAAGCCGAGACGGCGGAGCGCGACAAGAAGGACAACTGACGTCACGGCCCTGTGGGCCTGACGTGCACACGCAGCGCACGGGTGCGGGCGGCCTTCGGGCCGCCCGGCACCCGTGCGCTGCGGCCGAAGTGGCCCACGTATCAAAAATGCCCCTCTGCTGCGAAAACAGGCCAGAGGGGCATCTGCGGTGTGGAGCCTAGGAGATTCGAACTCCTGACATCTGCCTTGCAAAGGCAGCGCTCTACCAACTGAGCTAAGGCCCCGGGACGGGTGGACGTGACCGGCTGAACCGCACCGTGACCACCGCCGCAGAACAGAGTACCGGGTCTCCCCCCGGATCCTGCAAAAAGATATGGGACTCCCGGCCCGCGACCACGCTCCGTAAGATGCTCGGCGAGGTTCGCAGCAGCGAAGGGGAGACGCAATGGATACAGCGCAGCAAGAGGCGACGGCCAGAGCCAGAGAGCTTCAACGCAGTTGGTACGGGGAGCCGTTGGGGGCGCTCTTCCGTCGGCTGATCGACGATCTGGGCCTGAATCAGGCCAGGCTCGCCGCGGTGCTCGGGCTGTCCGCGCCCATGCTGTCCCAGCTGATGAGCGGCCAGCGCGCCAAGATCGGAAATCCGGCCGTGGTGCAGCGTGTCCAGGCTCTGCAGGACCTGGCCGGCCAGGTCGCCGACGGCAGCGTCAGCGCCGCCGAGGCCACCGGCCGGATGGAGGAGATCAAGAAGTCCCAGGGCGGCTCCGTGCTCAACAACACCAGCCAGACCACCGCGAGTTCCGGAGCGCCGACCGTGCGCCGCGTGGTACGCGAGATCCAGTCGCTGCTGCGCTCGGTGGCGGCGGCCGGCGACATCATAGATGCGGCGGACACCCTCGCCCCGACCCACCCGGAACTGGCAGAGTTCCTCCGGGTGTACGGCGCCGGACGCACCGCTGACGCGGTCGCCCACTACGAGGCGCACCAGAGCTGATCCGAGCGGACCGGGGAGCGGGCGCAGCGCAATGGGTGAGGTCTTCGCCGGTCGGTACGAGCTGATCGACCCGATCGGACGCGGTGGAGCAGGAGCCGTCTGGCGGTCGTGGGACCACAGACGCCGCCGGTACGTGGCGGCCAAGGTCCTTCAGCAGAGCGACGCGCACGCCTTGCTGCGCTTCGTGCGCGAGCAGGCACTGCGGATCGACCACCCCCATGTCCTCGCCCCGGCCAGCTGGGCCGCGGACGACGACAAGGTGCTGTTCACCATGGACCTGGTGAGCGGCGGCTCGCTGGCCCATGTGATCGGGGACTACGGCCCGCTGCCGCCCCGCTTCGTCTGCACCCTCCTCGATCAGCTCCTCTCCGGTCTCGCCGCGGTGCACGCGGAAGGCGTCGTGCACCGCGACATCAAGCCGGCCAACATCCTGCTGGAGGCCACCGGCACCGGGCGGCCGCACCTGCGGCTGTCCGACTTCGGCATCTCGATGCGCAAGGGCGAGCCCCGCCTCACCGAGACCAACTATGTGGTGGGGACGCCCGGCTACTTCGCGCCCGAGCAGATGACGGGCGCGGAGCCGGACTTCCCGGCCGACCTGTTCGCGGTCGGCCTGGTCGCCCTCTACCTGGTGCAGGGCCAGAAACCCGACTCCCGGGCCCTGGTGGAGCACTTCGCCACGTACGGCACACCGGGCGCCCCGCAGGGCGTCCCGGAGCCGCTGTGGCAGGTCGTCGCCGGGATGCTGCAGCCCGACCCGCAGGCCAGGTTCCGTACGGCTACGGGCGCGCGCAAGGCACTGACCGCCGCCGTCGAGATGCTCCCCGAACCGGCCCCCGACGAGGAGCCGGTGGAAGTCTTCGACCAGATCGGCCCGCTCCCGCCCGGCTTCGGCCCACAGGGGCCTTCTACGCCCGCTCCCGGCCCCCAGGGCTCCGTGCAGGACGGCCACCAGGGCCACCAGCAGGCGCAGCCCGTACAGCGGCCGTCCTCCATGTCGGAGACGGGCAGCCTTCCACTGCGCCTCCGCCGCAGCGGCAGCCCCGCACCGCCGTCCCCGGTGGCGCAGCCGTCGGCTCCCCCCGCGCCGGCACCCGCGCCGGCGTCCCCGTCCGCCCCCGCGTCCGCGCATGCGGCCTCCCCCCTCCCCGGCGCGGCGCAGGGCCCCTCTCAGGTCCCCATGGGCGCGGCGCAGTACGAACAAGCCCTTACTCGTCCATACACCGCTCGCGGCCCGGAGGTTCCCGCTCCGACTCCACCTGCCCCGTCGGCCCCGCAAGGCGCCCCCGCCTTTGTCCAGGCCCCGCGCAGGCGGCCGGGACCGCCCCCGAAGGTGACGGTCCCGGTGCTGCTGCTGGCGCTGTTCTGTTTCGCGGTGGGCATCTGGGCCCTGACGCAGAGCTGACCGGCTCAGGGCCGGGACGGCCTACCGGGCGGCAGGCGGCCCGTACCCCGCAGGCGCCTGGCTGTCCTGGCCGGGCCGCCTCCCGGCCCCGCACCAAGGCCCCCGCCGGGCCCCGCAGGCTGCGGCCCTGCCGCCGCGCTCCGCCCGGCCGACGAGCGTCCACACCCCGAGCCCGAGCACCAGCACGGTGCCCGTACCGATCCCGGACACCCCGATGAGCCGCATCGTGGCGCTCCTCTCCGCCGCGGAGGTGCTCTGTCCGCTCTCCGCCGCGCTCAGGTCCTCGTCGGTGACCTGGAAGTCACCGGCAGGCCCCTCATAGGCGGGGGCGCCCTCCCCCCTGCCGTCCTCGACGTTCAGCCGCAGGGAGAGCCCGAGGGCTTGTGGCCCGAACTCCTTCTCGACCTCCGGACTCAGACTGACCCTCAGGTAGTACCAGCCCGCGAACCGCATCCCGTTGACGGAATCCGACGAGTCGAAGCGGTTCTCGTACGCCACGGGCGGCAGCGGATCCAGTACGGACGACTTCTGCTTGCCGTCGTACGACACGTCGGTCGCACTGTCGACGAGCCCCCGCGCCGGGTTGTACAGCGTCATGGTGAGCGCGTTGGACACATACCCCTCGCCGGCCGCGCTGCCGAGGTCCGCACTGGCGAAGAGCTGCTGTCCCCAGTCGACCGGCACCTTGTAGAACAGCGTCTCGCCGGGCTTGATCCTGTCCTGCCATTCGCCCTGTTCGAGCCCGGGCGCACTGAAGAAACTCGTCCCGCCCCTGCGCTCCCGGGGCCCGCCGCCGGGCGGCGCCGGCGAGCCGCTGGGCCAGTTCTCGGGCGCCGCCGTCGCTCCGCCCGCCTTCACCCGGGGCTCCGTCAGGTGGCGGATCTCCAGCTCCCACGGCTCGCTCGACGAGGTGTCCGCGCCGGTCCGCTCGACGAGCACGTAGTACGTGTCGGCCGCCTGGCAGGAGGCGTCCTCCTCGACGGTCCGGTGGGCGTACGTCCCGATCGGCCGCGCGAACTCCGCGGAGCCGAACCGCGCGGTGTTGTAGCTGCACGAGTTGCCGTCGCGGTCCTGCAGCGTCACCTTGAGCTCGTCGGCGTACGCGACCTTCGTGCCCGGCCCCGGCACGCCGTCGCCGACACATAGGCGTTGGACTTCGCGTCGAGCTCCAGCCGGTAGAAGAGCTTGTCACCCGGCCCGATCGAGTCCCGGTACGTCCCGCCCGGCTCCAGCCGCTCGGCTCCGGTGCTGATCGGCGCGCCCTTGACCGGCTTCGCCGACGGTTCGTAGGCGTACGGGCCGGGCCCCTCCGCGGCCCGTGCCTGCGCCGGCAGCGTCACCACCGCGCACAGCGCCATCACCGCGCCGAGCCCCACCCTGCGCATGCTGCGCCGCCTCATCACGCGCCACCCCTCGTCGTCCGCAGTGCCCGACCATCCTGCCCCGCCGGCCCCGGTGCTGTCTGCGTGAGCCACCGGTCGCACCGCGCACACCCCCGGACCGCTTGCTTTCGCACACAAGGGATTCGCCCAGGCGAATTCAGGAGAAAGTGCGTCACGGCTCCGCGGCGACCCGCCGCAACCCGTTCGGCCGTCCCCCGGACAGCACGAAGCCCCGGCCGCTGAGCGGCCGGGGCCCGTGCTGGGACTACTGGGTCTCACACACCCGAACCTGCGGGCACGGAGTCAGTCGCCTCCGTCCACAGATCCTGCTCGGCGCGATCCGCCTGGATCTGGCGGTACACGAGGAGCCCGCCGATGGCGGCCAGTGCGACCAGGAGAAGCTTCTTCACCGCGCGACCTCGTCTTTCCTTGACGTAGGGGACTTCTGGCGCCCGACTATACACACCGACCGATATCGACCGGTGACCTAGTTCCCACCCAACTGAGGCGTGGCACACAGCAGTCAGTTCACCCCCGCGTCACCCCGACGCGTACACATCATCACGGCACAGCGGGTGGAACGCAGAAGGCCCGGCAGATCTTTCGATCTGCCGGGCCTTCGACCTTTTCAGGTCCGCGGTGGGGCTAACAGGATTTGAACCTGTGGCCTCATCCTTATCAGGGATGCGCTCTAACCAACTGAGCTATAGCCCCGCGCTGCCCCTGAAGATTAGCGCACCTCGGGGGCAGTACCAAAATCGGCTCCGCCGGCCGCCTACTCGTCCTCGGCCAGCGTCAGCTCGACGCCGCCCACGAAGCCCGCCGACAGGTTGTAGATGAACGCACCCAGCGTCGCGAGCGCCGTGGCGAGCACCACGTCGATCATCGCGATGACCGACGTGAAGATCAGCACGCGCGGCAGCGAAAGGAAGGACTGCAGGTCGAAGCCGTTGCTCTCGTTGGAGCCCGTCGCCTCGCTGATCGTCCCGCCCACCGTGGAGAAGACGCCCATCGCGTCCATGACCATCCACAGCACCGCGGCGGCCACCACCGTGCAGATGCCCAGCGCGATGGAGAGCAGGAAGCTCACCTTCATCACCGACCACGGGTCGGCCCTGGCCACCCGCAGCCTCGCCTTGCGCGTACGCGGCGTCGTACGCGCCCCGGTCCGCGGCAGGCGCACCGCGGCGGCGCCCGGCTGCTGCCCGCCCTGCGTCCCGCCGTCGCCCTGTGCGGCGCCGCCCTGAGGCGACGGGTACGCCTGCGGCGGGTGATACGGCTGCGCTGCCTGACCCTTCCCCTGCGGCTCACGCTCACTGGGCAACGGCCCGCTCGCGTACCCGTCGTAACCCTGAGGCTGAGGCCCTCGCGTATCGGTCACAGTCCCCCCCTGGGAGTCCGTGGCAGAGCCACGGGCACCGGGTGCTCCAGATTCGGAAGCGGCCGCTCCGGCGCCCGTGGCTCCACTCACGCTTTACTCCTCGTGCTGCCCGGCCGAAGGCGCTGCGCCCTCGGCGGATGAGGGCACTGTGCCCTCGACGGATTCGGCAACCTCGACCGCGACGCCTTCGGTCCCGTCGACATCGGCCGCATCGACATCGGCCCCTTCGGAGCCCTCGACCTCTTCAGCCTCACGACCGGCCTCGGCGTTGCGCGCGATACCGACCACGGCATCGCGCTTGCCCAGGTTGATCAGTTGGACGCCCATGGTGTCACGGCCCGTCTCCCTGACTTCGTTGACTCGCGTACGAATCACACCACCGCCGAGCGTGATGGCGAGGATCTCGTCCGTCTCCTCGACCACCAGCGCGCCGACCAGCGAGCCCCGGTCCTCCACGATCTTGGCGGCCTTGATACCCAGGCCACCACGACCCTGAACGCGGTACTCGTCGACGGGAGTCCGCTTCGCGTACCCACCATCGGTGGCAGTGAACACGAACGTACCGGCCCGCACGACATTCATCGAGAGCAGTTCGTCCCCTTCGCGGAAACTCATGCCCTTCACCCCGGAAGTCGCACGCCCCATCGGCCGCAGCGCCTCGTCGGTCGCCGTGAACCGGATCGACTGCGCCTTCTTGCTGACCAGCAGAAGATCGTCCTCGGCCGACACCAGCTCCGCGCCGATCAGCTCGTCGTCAGCGCCGTCCGCGGTCTCCCGCAGATTGATCGCGATGACACCGCCCGAACGCGGCGAGTCGTAGTCCTTCAGCGGCGTCTTCTTCACCAGGCCGCCCTTGGTGGCCAGGATCAGGTACGGCGCCGCGTCGTAGTCGCGGATCGCGAGGATCTCCGCGATCTGCTCGTCCGGCTGGAAAGCGAGCAGGTTCGCGACATGCTGCCCGCGCGCGTCCCGGCCGGCGTCGGGAAGCTCGTACGCCTTCGCCCGGTAGACCCGGCCCTTGTTCGTGAAGAACAGCAGCCAGTGGTGCGTCGTCGACACGAAGAAGTGGTCGACGATGTCGTCTTCCTTCAGCTTCGTCCCGCGCACGCCCTTGCCGCCGCGCTTCTGCGACCGGTAGTCGTCCGTCTTCGTACGCTTCACATAGCCGCCACGCGTGATCGTGACGACGATGTCCTCCTCGGCGATCAGGTCCTCGATGGACATGTCACCGTCGAAGGGCACCAGCTTGGAACGCCGGTCGTCACCGAACTTGTCGACGATCGCGGCCAGTTCCTCGCTGATGATCTGCCGCTGACGCTCCGGCGAGGCGAGGATCGCGTTGTACTCGTTGATCTTCGCCTGAAGCTCGTCGTGCTCCGCGACGATCTTCTGACGCTCCAGCGCCGCCAGCCGGCGGAGCTGCATCTCCAGGATCGCGTTCGCCTGGATCTCGTCGATCTCCAGCAGGCCCATCAGGCCCTCGCGCGCCACTTCCACGGTCTGGCTGCGCCGGATCAGCGCGATGACCTCGTCGATCGCGTCCAGCGCCTTGAGCAGGCCGCGCAGGATGTGCGCCCGCTCCTCCGCCTTGCGCAGGCGGAACCGCGTACGCCGGACGATGACCTCGATCTGGTGCGTCACCCAGTGCCGGATGAAGGCGTCCAGCGACAGCGTGCGCGGCACACCGTCCACCAGCGCCAGCATGTTCGCACCGAAGTTCGTCTGCAGGTCGGTGTGCTTGTAGAGGTTGTTCAGGACGACCTTCGCGACCGCGTCCCGCTTCAGCACGATGACCAGGCGCTGACCCGTACGCGACGAGGTCTCGTCCCGGACGTCCGCGATGCCGCCGACCTTGCCGTCCTTCACCAGGTCGGCGATCTTCTGCGCGAGATTGTCCGGGTTGGTCTGGTACGGAAGCTCCGTGACCACCAGGCACTGGCGGTTCTGGATCTCCTCGACCGCCACCACCGCGCGCATCGTGATCGAGCCGCGGCCCGTCCGGTACGCGTCCTCGATGCCCTTACGGCCCACCACCAGCGCACCGGTCGGGAAGTCGGGGCCCTTGATGCGCTCCATCAGCGCGTCGAGCAGCTCCTCGTGCCCCGCGTCCGGGTTCTCCAGGAACCACTGCGCGCCGGCCGCCACCTCCCGCAGGTTGTGCGGCGGGATGTTGGTGGCCATACCGACCGCGATACCCGCCGAACCGTTGATCAGCAGGTTCGGGAAGCGCGCCGGCAGGACCGTCGGCTCCTGGTTGCGGCCGTCGTAGTTGTCCTGGAAGTCGACGGTCTCCTCGTCGATGTCCCGGACCATCTCCATGGCCAGCGGCATCATCTTGCACTCGGTGTACCGCATCGCCGCGGCCGGGTCGTTGCCCGGAGAGCCGAAGTTGCCGTTGGAGTCCACCAGCGGCATCCGCATCGACCAGTGCTGCGCCAGGCGCACCAGGGCGTCGTAGATCGAGGAGTCACCGTGCGGGTGGTACGTACCCATGACGTCGCCGACGACGCGGGCGCACTTGTAGAAGCCCTTCTCGGGCCGGTAACCACCGTCGTACATCGCGTACAGCACACGGCGGTGCACGGGCTTGAGACCGTCCCGCACGTCGGGCAGCGCACGCGACACGATGACGGACATCGCGTAGTCGAGATACGAGCGCTGCATCTCCGTCTCGAGCCCCACGGGCTCGACACGCATGCCCACGCCCTCGACGGCGGGCACCTCTTCGGGCGTCACGGGGGCAGGGGTGTTCTCGTCGGCCATTACTGGTCAAAGTCCTTTCGAGCTGCGGCTGGTGGCGTACACGGCCGACTCAGATGTCGAGGAAGCGGACGTCCTTGGCGTTGCGCTGGATGAACGAGCGCCGCGCCTCGACGTCCTCACCCATCAGCACCGAGAACAGGTCGTCGGCCTGCGCCGCGTCGTCCAGGGTCACCTGGCCGAGAACCCGGTGGTCCACGTCCATCGTGGTGATGCGCAGCTCCTCGGCGTTCATCTCGCCGAGACCCTTGAAGCGCTGGATCGAGTCGTCCCGCACCCGCTTGCCGTTCTGCTTGCCGAGCTCGACGAGCGCGTCGCGCTCACGGTCCGAGTACGCGTACTCGAAGTCGTCCCGGCCCCACTTGATCTTGAACAGCGGCGGACGCGACAGGTACACGTGCCCCGCCTCGACCAGTGGCCGCATGAAGCGGAACAGGAACGTCAGCAGCAGCGTGTTGATGTGCTGACCGTCGACGTCGGCGTCCGCCATCAGAATGATCTTGTGATAGCGGAGCTTCTCGATGTCGAAGTCCTCGTGCACACCGGTACCGAACGCCGAGATCAGCGCCTGCACCTCGGTGTTCTGCAGGATCTTGTCGATCCGCGCCTTCTCGACGTTCAGGATCTTGCCGCGGATCGGCAGGATGGCCTGGTACATCGGGTTGCGCCCGGACTTCGCCGAACCACCGGCCGAGTCACCTTCGACGATGAAGATCTCGCACTTCGTCGGGTCGTTCGACTGGCAGTCACTGAGCTTGCCCGGCAGCGACGCCGACTCCAGCAGGCCCTTGCGACGCGTCAGGTCGCGCGCCTTGCGGGCCGCGACACGTGCCGTGGCCGCCTGGATCGCCTTGCGGATGATGTCCGCGGCCTCGTTCGGATTGCGGTCGAACCAGTCGTTGAGGTGCTCGTGCACGACCTTCTGCACGAAGGTCTTCGCCTCCGTGTTGCCCAGCTTGGTCTTCGTCTGGCCCTCGAACTGCGGCTCGCCCAGCTTCACCGAGATGATCGCCGTCAGACCCTCGCGGATGTCCTCACCGGCGAGGTTGTCGTCCTTCTCGCGCAGGAACTTCTTCTCGCGCGCGTAACGGTTCACCAGACCCGTCATCGCCGCGCGGAAGCCCTCCTCGTGCGTACCGCCCTCGTGCGTGTGGATCGTGTTCGCGAAGGAGTACACGCCCTCCGTGTACTGCGAATTCCACTGCATCGCGATCTCGACCGAGAGCATCCGCTCCTTGTCCTCGGCCTCGACGTCGATGACGGTCGGGTGGATCAGCTCACCCTTGCGCGAGTTCAGGTACTTCACGAAGTCGACGATGCCGCCCTCGTAGTGGTACTTCACCGTCCGCGCCGGCTGCTCCTCCGCCGCCTCGGCGTCGGGGTCGTCGGCGCCGACCGTGGCCTTCGCGGACTCGCGCTCGTCGGTGAGCGTGATCGTCAGGCCCTTGTTGAGGAAGGCCATCTCCTGGAAGCGGCGCGAGAGCGTCTCGAAGGAGTAATCGGTCGTCTCGAAGATGTCCGGGTCGGACCAGAACGTGACCGAGGTGCCGGTCTCGTCGGTCTCCTCGTGTTTCGCGAGGGGCGCGGTGGGGACGCCCATCTTGTAGTCCTGCGTCCAACGGTAGCCGTCGGTCCTGACCTCCACCGAAACCCTGGTGGAGAGGGCGTTGACGACGGAGACGCCGACGCCGTGCAGACCGCCGGAGACCGCATAGCCGCCGCCGCCGAACTTGCCGCCCGCGTGGAGGACCGTCAGCACGACCTCGACGGCCGGCTTGCCCTCGGACGGGACGATGCCGACGGGGATGCCGCGGCCGTTGTCGACGACGCGGACGCCGCCGTCGGCCAGGATCGTCACGTGGATGGTGTCCGCGTGGCCGGCCAGGGCTTCGTCGACCGAGTTGTCGACGACCTCCTGCACCATGTGGTGCAGACCACGCTCACCGGTCGAGCCGATGTACATGCCGGGGCGCTTGCGGACCGCGTCCAGACCCTCGAGCACGGTGATCGCGCTGGCGTCGTACGACGAGGAGCCCTGCGGTGCGGCCTCGCCGTTCTCACCGGCATCAGTGGACGGAATGTTCTCGTTGGGGTCGCCGGAATCGGCCACGAAGCGCCCTTTCTGGCACAGCACGAGCCGAAACCCCGACAAACGGGACCGGCCGCGTCGTTCTGTATAAGTCGACGTGTCCCGCAAGCGAGCGGGATTCCGTACCAGTCTACCGGTAGCACTGACACTCATGGGGGTTTGCCGGTACCTGAGTACCCATGTGCCGTCCTGAACCGGCGCCGTCCGACTCCCCATATCCGGGAAGGGGCTCCAAGAGGCTCACACGGGCACCCAGCGCTTCCAGCTGTCAAGGACCCATCACCGTGAGGGACACCTCACGCGCGCACCGGCTACTCAGCCGTAGGTGTCCCCGGGGCCCGTACTCCCCGGCGCCCTCAGCGCACCGAAACGACGCGGCGGACCGCCCGGCCCCCAGATCTTGATCATCCGCACCGTGTCCCGGCCCAGATCCTTGTTCAGCCGCGTCAGCAACTCCCGCTGCATGAGCCGCAACTGCGTCGCCCACGCCGTCGAATCGCACTGCACCGTGAGGACCCGCTCGTCCTCGTCATAACGCTGCGGCACACAGTGATTCGCCAGATCCCCGCCCACGATCTCCGGCCACCGGCCCATCACCCCGCCGACCGCCATCGGCATCTCCCAGCCGCGCTCGGTCTTCAGCCGGTCCAGCGCCGCACCCAGCGCCAACGGATCACGGCCGTCCCCCCCCCGCCCCCGACCGCAGCCCACCACCACGCCTGGCCTGCGTCCTCTGCTGCGCCGCCGCGCCCCGGGCCCGCGCCTGCTCCTTCGCCGCCCGCAACGCCACCCGCGCCAGGTCCACCCCGGACGGCTCGGGCACCTTCGGCTGCCGCGGAAACTCCCCACTCACACCCGTCATACCCGCGCCACCTCGCCACCGGCCACCACACACCGCGCGCCCGCCAGCACCCCCGGCACATCGTCGTCCACCGCAGCCGTCACCAGCACCTGTTCCCCCGGCGCCACCAGCTCCGCCAGCCGCTCCCGGCGCCGCGCGTCCAGCTCCGCGAAAACATCGTCGAGCACCAGCACCGGCTCATTGCCCTCGGACCGCAGCAAGTCGTACGAAGCGAGCCGCAACGACAGCGCGTACGACCAGGACTCGCCATGACTCGCGTAGCCCTTCGCCGGCAGCTGCCCCAGCTTCAGCACCAGATCGTCCCGGTGCGGGCCCACCAGCGTCACACCCCGCTCGATCTCCTGCTTCCGCGCACCCGTCAACGCCTCGATCAGCTGCCCGTACAGCTCCTCACGCGTCCGCGCCGACCCGACGCCCTCGCCGACCGAACTCCGGTACTCCAACGACACCGGCCCCCCGCCCGGCGCCAGCTGCTCGTACGCCTTGTCCGCCATCGGCTGCAGCGTCGCGATCAGATCCAGCCGCTGCGCCAGCAGCTCCGCACCGACCTGCCCCAGGTGCTGGTCCCACACGTCCAGCGTCGACATGTCCATCGAACGCCCGCCGTGCCTGCGCGCCATCGCCGCCGACTTCAAGAGCGTGTTCCGCTGCTTCAGCACCCGCTCGTAGTCCGACCGCACCCCCGCCATCCGCGGCGAGCGCGCCGTGATCAGCTCGTCGAGGAACCGCCGCCGCTCACCCGGGTCACCCTTCACCAGGGCCAGATCCTCCGGCGCGAACAGCACCGTCCGTACGATCCCCAACACATCACGCGGCCTGACCTGCGAAGACCTGTTGATACGCGCACGATTCGCCCGGCCCGGATTCAGCTCCAGCTCCACCAGCTGCTGCCGCTCGCCCTGCGTCACAGCGGCCCGTATGACAGCCCGCTCCGCACCCATCCGCACCAGCGGCGCATCCGAAGACACCCGGTGACTGCCGAGCGTCGCGAGATAACCGACCGCCTCGACCAGGTTCGTCTTGCCCTGACCGTTCGACCCCACAAAAGCAGTGACGCCCGGGTCGAGAGGAACTTCGACCCGGGCGTACGAGCGGAAGTCGGCCAGCGACAGATGCGTGACATGCATGGTGTACGCCGACCTTCTTCCAGCTCTGAACTACTTCTTCGACTCGACCGCGTGACCACCGAACTGGTTGCGCAGGGCAGCGATCATCTTCATCTGCGGGGAGTCGTCCTGACGCGACGCGAACCGCGCGAACAGCGACGCGGTGATCGCCGGCAGCGGCACGGCGTTGTCGATCGCGGCCTCGACCGTCCAACGGCCCTCGCCCGAGTCGGCGGCGAACCCGCGGAGCTTCTCCAGGTGCTCGTCGTCGTCCAGCGCGTTGACCGCCAGGTCCAGCAGCCAGGAACGGATGACCGTGCCCTCCTGCCAGGACCGGAAGACCTCGCGCACGTCCGTGACGGAGTCGACCTTCTCCAGCAGCTCCCAGCCCTCGGCGTACGCCTGCATCATGGCGTACTCGATGCCGTTGTGAACCATCTTCGCGAAGTGGCCGGCGCCGACCTTGCCCGCGTGCACCGAACCGAAGTCACCCTCGGGCTTCAGCGCGTCGAAGATCGGCTGGACCTTCGCCACGTTCTCGGCGTCGCCGCCGTACATCAGCGCGTAGCCGTTCTCCAGGCCCCAGACACCACCGGAGACGCCGCAGTCGACGAACCCGATACCCTTGCGGCCCAGTTCCTCCGCGTGCTTCTCGTCGTCCGTCCAGCGCGAGTTCCCGCCGTCCACGACGACGTCGCCCGGCTCGAGCAGCTCGGCCAGCTCGTCCACGGTGGACTGGGTCGCGGCACCGGCCGGAACCATCACCCACACGACCCGCGGGCCCTTGAGCTTGGCCACAAGCTCCTCAAGGCTGTGGACATCGGCGACGTCCGGGTTGCGGTCGTAACCGATGACCGTGTGGCCTGCGCGGCGGATGCGCTCCCGCATGTTGCCGCCCATTTTGCCGAGGCCGACGAGACCGAGCTCCATCAGAGATTCCTTAAGCGTCGTGGCGATTCTTACCCGGGAACGAGCCTACGCCCGGCCCGCAAAGACCTCAGCCCGAGAGCCGCACCGGCATGATCAGGTACTTGTACGCCTCGTCCGCCTCGGCATCCACCGCGGGCCTGCCACTGAGCAGCGCCGGCTTGGTGGACGTCGTGAAGGAGAGCTGGGCGACCGGCGAGTCGATCGCACTCAGGCCGTCCAGCAGGAAGGTCGGGTTGAAGGCGATCGAGATGTCGTCGCCGTCGAGGTTCGCGTCGACCCTCTCCACAGCCTGTGCGTCGTCGCTCGATCCCGCTTCGAGGATCAGCACGCCCTGCTCGAAGCTGAGCCGCACCGGGGTGTTGCGCTCGGCGACCAGCGCCACACGCTTGACGGCCTCGACGAACGGGGCGGTCTCGATGACGGCGATCGAGTTGAACTCGGTCGGGAAGAGCGTCCGGTACTTCGGCAGGTCGCCTTCGAGCAGCCGCGTCGTCGTCCGACGGCCCGCCCCCTCGAAACCGATCAGGCCCTCACCGGCACCCGAGCTGGAGAGCGCGATGGTCACCGTGTCACCACTGGTCAGCGACTTGGCGGTGTCCAGCAGAGTCTTGGCGGGCACCAGGGCGACGGCAGATGCCTCCGGGTCCTCCGGCTTCCACAGGAACTCGCGGACCGCGAAGCGGTAGCGGTCGGTGGAGGCCAGCGTGACGGTGTCGCCCTCGATCTCGATGCGTACGCCGGTGAGGACGGGCAGCGTGTCGTCGCGGCCGGCGGCGATGGCCACCTGGGCGGCGGCGGAGGCGAAGACCTCACCGGGAACGGTGCCGGTCGCGGTCGGCATCTGCGGCAGCGCCGGGTACTCCTCCACAGGCAGTGTGTGGAGTGTGAACCGCGAGGAGCCGCAGACCACGGTCGCCCGTACACCGTCTGTGGAAATCTCCACCGGCCTGTTCGGCAGGGCGCGGCAGATGTCGGCGAGGAGCCGGCCGGAGACGAGAACGGTGCCGTCCTCCTCCACGTCCGCCTCGACCGAGACCCGCGCCGAGACCTCGTAGTCGAAGCCGGAGAGGCTCAGCGCGCCCTCCTCCGCCTTCAGAAGAAGGCCCGCGAGAACGGGCACCGGCGGACGGGCCGGGAGGCTGCGCGCCGTCCAGGCCACCGCCTCCGCGAGTACATCGCGCTCAACCCGGATCTTCACCGGAACCGCCTCCTGCTTGTTGCTGGCTCGCCCTGCTGGCCGTCGTCGTCTGGGGTCGTCTGGCTGTGTTGCCGGGGACCAGTCTGACGCACCGCACCGACAGTCGGTGCGGCTCGGGGTCAAGTCGTGGCGAGAGGGGTCGCCGGCTCCGGGCCCGAGTTGTGCACAGGCCCTTCTTCCAAGCGATTTCCGAGCTATCTCTAAGTGGGAGTAGTAGTAGGGCCTGTGGAAACGGTGGATAACCCTGTTTTCACAGGTCAAGCCCACTTTTTTGTCCACCGGCCCTGTGGGCGGGCCCCGTGGAAAACCAAGGGGTTCTGTGGACACGCGAAAGTTCTGCACACCCCATGCACAGGCGGGGGTGACTTCTCCCCAGTGCTGTCCCCAGCTTTACCCACGTTCCCCACAGCCCAACCCAGCACCTTGGTGTGACCGCTTTCACTCGAGGCGGTGAGAGGGCGCGTTTCGTTGCCGAACAGTGGACAGGGGTGTGGATTAGCTGTGCACAACGTGGTCCTGCCTGTGGGTTGCCGGTGGACAACCAAGAGTGGTCCCTGTGGACAGTCTCACTGTCCACAGGCTGTGGATGAAGGTTGGACACAAATCCACACCCACCTGACCTGGGGTGATGAGCCTCCAGGATCCGCACCTGTGGACCCGATCTGGACAACCCGCGAGTCCCCAGGGTGTGGACAAGGCATCCCGCCCTCTTCTGTGGAGAAGAGAGTCGCGTGGCCAGGCATTCGAACACCGCAGAGTCGCGGAGCCGCGAAGGGCGCCCCGGGAGTACGTCCCTGGGCGCCCTCCGGGCGGTGTTTCCGGTGCCGGGTCAGCCGTTCTTGATGCGGTTCGTGAGCTCGGTGACCTGGTTGTAGATGGAGCGCCGCTCCGCCATCAGCGCGCGGATCTTGCGGTCGGCGTGCATCACGGTCGTATGGTCGCGGCCGCCGAACTGTGCGCCGATCTTGGGCAGCGAGAGGTCCGTCAGCTCACGGCACAGGTACATCGCGATCTGCCGGGCCGTCACCAGCACGCGGCTGCGGGACGATCCGCAGAGGTCCTCCACCGTCAGCCCGAAGTAGTCCGCGGTGGACGCCATGATGGCGCCCGCCGTGATCTCGGGAGACGCGTCCTCGCCACCGGGGATCAGGTCCTTGAGCACGATCTCGGTGAGGCCGAGGTCCACGGGCTGCCGGTTGAGTGACGCGAAGGCCGTCACACGGATCAGCGCGCCCTCCAGCTCGCGGATGTTGCGCGAGATGCGGGACGCGATGAACTCCAGCACCTCGGGCGGCGCGTTGAGCTGCTCCTGCACCGCCTTCTTGCGGAGGATCGCGATGCGCGTCTCCAGCTCGGGCGGCTGTACGTCGGTGGTCAGGCCCCATTCGAAGCGATTGCGCAGCCGGTCCTCCAGGGTCACCAGCTGCTTGGGCGGCCGGTCCGAGGACAGCACGATCTGCTTGTTGGCGTTGTGGAGCGTGTTGAAGGTGTGGAAGAACTCCTCCTGCGTCGACTCCTTGCTCGCGAGGAACTGGATGTCGTCGACGAGCAGGATGTCCACGTCGCGGTAGCGCTTGCGGAAGGCGTCGCCCTTGCCGTCGCGGATGGAGTTGATGAACTCGTTGGTGAACTCCTCGGAGCTCACGTAGCGCACGCGCGTGCCGGGGTAGAGGCTCCGCGCGTAGTGCCCGATCGCGTGCAGCAGGTGCGTCTTGCCGAGCCCTGACTCTCCGTAGATGAAGAGCGGGTTGTACGCCTTCGCCGGCGCCTCGGCGACGGCCACGGCGGCCGCGTGCGCGAAGCGGTTGGACGAGCCGATGACGAAGGTGTCGAAGAGGTACTTCGGGTTGAGGCGGGCGTGCGGTTCGCCGGGGCCCGGCGTCGAGGGCTGTGCGGCCAGGGGCCCGGGGGCGCCGCCGGCGGACATCATCGAGGAGCCGGGGCCGCCGCCGCGGTGCGGGGCGGGCTGGTCTTGGTGGTCGCGGCGCTCGGGACGTTCGGGGCGCTCGTGACGCTCGTGACGCGGGGACTGGTCGTAGTGCGGCTGCTCGTACTGCTGGTGCTCGGGCGGCTGCTGCCGGTAGTCGTGCTGCGGGGGGCGCGAGGCGTACGGGTCGCGTTCCTGGAACCCGCCGAGCCGGGGCTGCTGCCAGCCGTGGTCGGCCTGCGGCGGGGCCAGGAGCCCTGCTCGTGGCGGGGCTGCCGGTAGTCGGGGTAGGCGGGCCTGGCGGTCGGCAGGTCGTCGGCCTGGGGCCGGTGTCCGTAGCTGTCGTACGACTCGTGCTGCGGTTGCTGCTGCGGGGCGGGCTCTCCCGCGGAGTCGTCGACGGTGATCGCGATCCGGATCGGACGGCCGCACTCGCGGCTCAGGGTCTCGCTGATGAGGGGGGCGAGCCGGCCTTCGAGGACGCGCTTGCCCCATTCATTGGGGACGGCGAGCAGCGCGGTGTCGGCGACCAGCGCGAGCGGCTGGCAGCGTTCGATCCACTGTTTGTCCTTGGGTTCGATGCCCTGCTGGCCCTCTTTGAGGAGGTGCTCCAGCACTCGCGGCCACACTGCGGCAAGATCGGCAGGTACGTCAGCCACAGGGCACGCTCTCTCACAGGTCCCACGAACACGAATGTGTGGTTCTAGGGACGGGATGGAAGGACAGGCAGGAAAGGAATCCAAGTTCAGTCACGGTAGTCGCGGCGCCTCGCACGGTTCAAGTTGTTGTCCACAGGCTGTGCATAGTCGCCCGGCAACAAGGTGTCGGTTTGACCGGATGGCGTAGCCGCGCGTACCGTGACCAGGTCGAGTTGTCGATGGCTGCTGCCGCCTGCCTCCGATGGGCAAAGATCACGGTCTGTGATCGTGAAGCGGTGCACACGGGCGTTGCGAGCTTCCTCGTGGGCGCACGGTGACAGCCAGGCGATGCCCCGCCACCACACCACTTCTGGAGCCCCCGAGTGAGCAAGCGCACCTTCCAGCCGAACAACCGTCGTCGCGCCAAGACCCACGGTTTCCGTCTCCGCATGCGGACGCGTGCCGGTCGCGCCATCCTGGCGACTCGCCGTGGCAAGGGCCGCACGCGCCTTTCCGCCTGATCACCTACAGGTCATGACGTGCTGCCTACCGAGAATCGGCTGAGGCGGCGCGAGGACTTCGCGACCGCGGTACGCCGAGGACGCCGGGCCGGACGCCCGCTCCTCGTCGTCCACCTACGCAGTAGCGGTGCAACGGACCCGCACGCGCCTGGGGAGAGCGTTCCCCAGCCGCGTGCGGGTTTCGTCGTCAGCAAAGCCGTTGGCAATGCTGTGGTGCGCAACGTGGTGAAGCGGAGGCTTCGCCACCTTGTCCGGGACCGTCTGTCGGAGCTGCCCCCCGGTAGCCTGGTTGTCGTACGGGCATTGCCCGGAGCAGGCGATGCCGACCATGCACAGCTGGCCCGAGACCTGGATGCCGCGCTTCAGCGGCTGCTGGGAGGGGGCGCGCGATGAAGTACCCGCTGCTGGCTCTGATCAAGCTGTACCAGTGGACGATCAGTCCGTTGCTCGGGCCTGTCTGCCGGTACTACCCGTCGTGCTCCCACTACGGGTTTACGGCCATCGACCGGCACGGTGCGGTCAAGGGCACGGCCCTGACCGCCTGGCGCATTCTGCGGTGCAACCCGTGGTCGCCGGGCGGTGTGGACCATGTCCCGCCGCGCACACGTCCGCGTTGGCACGAAGCGCTGCGCAATGCGTGGAGCGGCAACCGCGGCAGCAAGGGCGGGCAGCACTCCGCCGCTGAGATCAACCCGGCCGCAGAGACCTCGCCCAATGCTCAAGGAGCCTGATTAGTGGACACGATTGCCAGTCTCTTCAGCTTTATCACCACCCCGGTTTCCTGGATCATCGTCCAGTTCCACACGATGTACGGCGCGCTCTTCGGGCCTGACACGGGCTGGGCCTGGGGTCTGTCCATCGTGTCCCTGGTGGTGCTGATCCGGATCTGTCTGATCCCGCTGTTCGTCAAGCAGATCAAGTCGACGCGTGGCATGCAGGCGCTCCAGCCTGAGATGAAGAAGATCCAGGAGCGCTACAAGAACGACAAGCAGCGTCAGTCCGAAGAGATGATGAAGCTGTACAAGGAGACGGGTACCAACCCGTTGTCCTCGTGCCTTCCCATCCTGGCGCAGTCGCCGTTCTTCTTCGCGCTGTACCACGTGCTGAGCAAGATCTCCTCGGGTGACGAGATCGGTGTTCTCAACCAGAACCTGGTGGACAGTGCCCGTGAGGCCCACATCTTCGGCGCCCCGATCGCGGCGAAGTTCATGGACAGCACGGAGAAGGTCGCTGCCCTGCAGGCTTCGCTGACCGATGTCCGCATCGTCACCGCGGTCATGATCGTCCTGATGTCGGCGTCGCAGTTCTACACGCAGCGCCAGCTGATGACGAAGAACGTCGACCTGACGGTCAAGACGCCGTTCATGCAGCAGCAGAAGATGCTGATGTACATCTTCCCGGTCATGTTCGCCGTCATGGGTATCAACTTCCCCGTCGGTGTCCTCGTCTACTGGCTGACCACCAACGTATGGACCATGGGCCAGCAGATGTACGTGATCCACGGCAACCCGACCCCGGGCAGCAAGGCGCAGGCTCAGCTGCTGGAGCGGATGCAGAAGTCGATCATCAAGCACGGCAAGGTGCGCAGCCGACGCGAGCGCAACGTGATCAAGCAGATCGCCGCCAAGGGCCGTGAGCGCAACGAGGCCGAGCGCAAGTTCGTCAAGGGTCTCGGTATGGCGCGCCTGGCGGTGCAGCCCGACGGCACCGTGGCGAAGGGCGAACCCGAGGTCGAGACCGAGGGCGGCGCTACGGCCGACTCCGGCCCGAAGCGGCAGCAGCCCAAGCGGCTGACCAAGGCGCAGCGTCAGTCCGGCGCCGAGCCTGTGGCGGCGAAGACCTCGCTGCAGAAGGAAGAGCCGCAGCAGGCCGACCAGCCCAAGACGGCCGGCAAGCCTGCTTCCGGTTCCGCACGCCAAGCCAAGTCCGGGCAGCGCAAGGGCCAGCAGCGGCCCAAGCACCCGTCCAAGAAGTAATCAATAAGGAGTCCATCCCGTGACGGAAGGCACCACCTCCGTGGCCGCTGAGGGTGTCGACACCCTGACCCGCCTCGAGCAGGAAGGGGAGATCGCGGCCGACTACCTTGAGGGTCTGCTCGACATCACCGACCTCGACGGTGACATCGACATGGATGTCGAGGCCGATCGGGCTTCGGTCTCGATCATCAGTGACACGGGTAGCCGTGATCTTCAGAAGCTCGTGGGTCGCGACGGTGAGGTGCTGGAGGCGCTTCAGGAACTGACGCGTCTCGCCGTGCACCGTGAGACCGGGGACCGCAGCCGGCTGATGCTGGACATCGCGGGCTTCCGGGCCAAGAAGCGCGAAGAGCTCGCAGAGCTCGGCGCCAAGGCCGCGAATGATGTGAAGAGCACGGGCGAGCCGATGAAGCTGGACCCGATGACGCCCTTCGAGCGCAAGGTCGTGCACGACGCGATCGCGGCAGCGGGTCTGCGCAGTGAGTCCGAGGGCGAGGAGCCGCAGCGCTTCGTCGTCGTGCTCCCGGCCTGACCGGTCCATCGCCTGTCGGCCCCGTCTGTTCGCAGGCGGGGCGATCTTTGTCAGCCTGATAGTCAGCCACCAGTGCGGTAGTGCGGTACGGAAGGACGGTCCCCGTGACGGAGGAAGCAGAGCTTCCCCAGGCGCCTGAAGAGGCACGTGCGGTATTCGGTGAGTGCTTTCCAAAGGCCGTCCGGTACGCGGAACTGCTCGCGGATGCCGGAGTCGAGCGAGGTCTGATCGGTCCGCGTGAGGTACCGCGGTTGTGGGAGCGGCACTTGCTGAACTGCGCGGTGCTCTCCGAGGTCGTTCCCGAAGGGGTCACGGTCTGCGACGTGGGGTCGGGGGCCGGGCTTCCGGGTATCCCGCTGGCGTTGGTGCGCCCGGACCTGAAGATCACTCTCTTGGAGCCTCTTCTGCGGCGTACGAACTTCCTTCAGGAAGTGGTCGAGCTGCTGGGCCTGGAGCACGTGACGGTGGTGCGCGGCCGTGCGGAGGAAGTCCTCGGGAAGCTGCCGCCCGTTCATGTGGTGACGGCGCGGGCCGTGGCACCGCTGGACCGGCTGGCCGGCTGGGGGGTTCCCCTGTTGCGTCCCTACGGGGAGATGCTGGCGCTCAAGGGTGACACCGCCGAGGAGGAGCTCAAGAGCACCCGTTCCGCGCTGAGCAAACTCGGTGTGGTGGAGACGGAGGTGCTGCACGTCGGTGAGGGGGTGGTGGACCCGTTGTCCACGGTGGTGCGCGTGGAGGTCGGGGAGAGCCCCGGTGGGGTGCGGTTCGCGGCCAAGCGGGCCAAGGCGGCGCGGACGGGGCGTACACGTCGGCGCCGGTGATCTGCGCGGCCTGTCAATGATGCTGCGCGCGATCTGCCATATGTACGTATTTCGGAGTGTCGTGAGGATGTAGCCGTGGAGCCGGTGCATCGTGTTTCACGTGAAACACCGCTCTCTGCTGCATGGAATCATCAGCCGCACCCGTGCGACTGCCGCACCGCGCGACCGCAGGCCCGCCAGGGTTACGGAGTTGTTCACAGAGGTGGATTCCTCCACAGAAGAACGGGCCTCGCTGGTTCATGACCCCGAAAGCATGGCAGGCTCTGTGCATTGTGAGCCTGAAGTCGAGGAGAGTGAATCCTTGCGGTCCGACGCCAACATCGCGGGACCGATGACCGACCCGGTCCCCGGTCCCCGAACCGAATCGGCGGGGGAGGACGTTTCACGTGAAACGCCGCCCCCGATGGACGACACCCCCATTGGTCGTGCTGCTCAACTGGCGGTAGAGGCTTTTGGCCGCGCCGGTGAGGGGATGCCCCGGCCTGAGCAGACCCGCATCATGGTGGTGGCCAACCAGAAGGGCGGCGTCGGGAAGACCACGTCGACGGTCAACCTTGCTGCTTCGCTCGCGCTGCACGGCGCGCGTGTCCTGGTGATCGACCTCGACCCGCAGGGCAACGCTTCCACGGCGCTGGGGATCGACCATCACGCCGAAGTACCTTCGATCTACGACGTTCTGGTGGACAGCAGGCCGCTCTCCGAAGTGGTTCAGCCGGTCCCGGACGTCGAAGGCCTCTTCTGCGCCCCGGCCACTATCGATCTCGCCGGTGCGGAGATCGAGCTGGTGTCGCTGGTGGCGCGGGAGAGCCGATTGCAGCGGGCCATCCAGGCGTACGAGCAGCCGTTGGATTACATCCTCATCGACTGCCCGCCTTCGCTGGGCCTGCTGACGGTCAATGCCATGGTCGCCGGTGCGGAGGTGCTGATCCCCATCCAGTGCGAGTACTACGCGCTCGAAGGTCTGGGGCAGCTCCTTCGGAACGTCGATCTGGTGCGAGGGCACCTCAACCCGGACCTGCATGTGTCGACGATTCTGCTGACCATGTACGACGGAAGGACGCGGCTCGCCTCTCAGGTGGCTGACGAAGTGCGTACTCACTTCGGCAAGGAGGTGCTCAGGACGAGCATCCCGCGGTCCGTTCGTATCTCCGAAGCACCGAGTTACGGGCAGACCGTGCTCACCTACGACCCGGGGTCCAGTGGGTCACTGTCGTACCTCGAAGCGGCCCGTGAGATCGCGCTGCGGGGCGTCGGGGTGCACTACGACCCGCAGCATGCCCACTCGGGCAGCCAGAACAGTCAGCAGAGCATGTCGGAGGGGATCCAGTGAGTGACCGCCGTAGAGGACTGGGGCGTGGGCTCGCCGCGCTGATCCCGCCTGCTTCGCCGGAGAGGCCGAGCGTGTCCGTAGGGCTGGCTTCGACGTCTCCCGGGGCAGTGCCGGTACTGACCGCGGAGCGGGGAGTGGCTGCCGCGAAGGTGGCTTCGCTTCCTTCGGCTTCTGTTTCACGTGAAACAGAAGCTCCCGTGCAGGAGCAGGAGCCGGCGGAGCTCGATGAGGTCGCCGGAGTTCACTTCGCTGAGCTGCCGCTGGACCTCATCAAGCCGAACTCGAAGCAGCCCCGTAAGGAGTTCGACGAGGAAGCCCTCGCGGAACTGGTCACCTCCATCAAGGAGGTGGGTCTCCTCCAGCCTGTCGTCGTACGGCAGCTGGGGCATGAGCGCTATGAGCTCATCATGGGCGAGCGCCGTTGGCGGGCCTGCAAGCAAGCAGGGCTGGAGAGGATCCCCGCGATCGTCCGGGCCACGGAGGACGAGAAGCTGCTCCTCGACGCGCTGCTGGAGAACTTGCACAGGGCTCAGCTCAACCCGCTGGAAGAGGCGGCGGCCTACGACCAGCTGCTCAAGGACTTCAGTTGCACGCATGACCAGCTGGCCGACCGGATCGGGCGCTCGCGTCCGCAGGTCTCCAATACGCTGCGTCTGCTGAAGCTGTCGCCTTCGGTGCAGAGCAAGGTCGCGGCGGGTGTGCTGTCAGCCGGCCATGCGCGGGCCCTGCTCGGCGTGGAAGACCCGGAGGAGCAGGACCGCCTGGCGCACCGCATCGTGGCCGAGGGGCTGTCGGTGCGTTCGGTCGAGGAAATCGTCACTCTGATGGGCTCACGTCCACAGGGCTCCCCCAAGGCGAAGAGTCCGCGGGCCGGTGCCAGGGTGTCGCCTGCTCTGACCGGTCTTGCTTCCCGGCTCTCGGACCGGTTCGAGACCCGGGTGAAGGTCGACCTGGGGCAGAAGAAGGGGAAGATCGTCGTCGAGTTTGCGTCGATGGACGACCTGGAGCGGATTCTCGGGACGCTTGCCCCCGGTGAGGGGCGGGTCCTGCAGAAGGGCCTCACCGAAGAGAACGCGGAGGGTGGCGAGAGCTGAGCTCTCGGCCGAGCCATTGCAGGGCGGGTCGTGTTCCGGATCACTCCGGAACAGACCCGCCCTTTGCTTTCCCACGGTGTCCGTCCGATCGCATGGTGGATACGATGCGTTCTGGTATGGCACATCCACCTTGGTTCACTTGAGAGGGAGGTTGGGGGTCATGCGATCGGTGAGCCGCAGCCGGCTGGTGACAGCAGGGCTGAGTGTCGGGGCAGTCGGTGGGTTCGTCGGCAGTCTGCTCCGGGAACGGGGCGCGCTGGCAGCCGCCCGTGATGCGGCAGGCGAAGGAAGCGAGGAACATCCTTCATGGGGCGTCGGCTCGTACCGCTCACGCTGGACAATCTTCCGGACCTTCCCAAGCGCTGCCGGTCCTGTGTCTTCTGGGAGCTTGATCCGGTCAGTGGAGAAGCAGCCGTAAAGGCAGGCACTCCCGAACTGGAGAAGGAAGCCTGGATCTCAGCCGTTCTGCTGGAGTGGGGGTCCTGCGGGCGGGTGGTCTACGTCGACGAGGTCCCGGTGGGCTTCGTTCTGTACGCTCCCCCGGCATATGTACCGCGGTCGACGGCGTTCCCCACCAGTCCGGTGTCCCCGGACGCCGTACAGCTGATGACGGCCTGGATCATGCCCAGCTATCAGGGTCAGGGACTGGGGCGGGTGATGGTGCAGACCGTTGCCAAGGACTTGCTGCGACGGGGATTCAAGGCCATCGAGGCGTTCGGCAACGCCCGCTGGACGGAGCCCGCGTGCCTGTTGCCCGCAGAGCACCTGCTGTCGGTCGGTTTCAAGACCGTACGTCCGCATCCGTTGCATCCCCGGTTGCGACTGGAGTTGCGTACGACGCTGTCCTGGAAGGAAGACGTCGAGCTTGCTCTCGACAGGTTGCTGGGGGCGGTCCAGAAGGAACCGGTGCTGCGTCCGCTGTGAGAGCAGGAAAACGTGTGTGGGCTCATCCCTGTCAGGGATGAGCCACACACGTTTCACGTGAAACAGGAGAGGCGGTCAGGCCTTGGTGACCTCGTCGCCGATGAAGTCACCGAGGTCGCGAACGATCGCGGCCTTCGGCTTGGCGCCGACGATGGTCTTGGCGACCTCGCCGTTCTGGTAGACGTTCAGCGTCGGGATGGACATCACGCCGTACTTGGCAGCGGTGGCCGGGTTCTCGTCGATGTTGAGCTTGACGACCTCGATCTGGTCGCCGTGCTCGGCCGCGATGGCCTCGAGCGACGGAGCGATCTGACGGCACGGACCGCACCACGCGGCCCAGAAGTCGACCAGTACGGGCTTGTCGCTCTTGAGGACGTCCTGTTCGAAGGATGCGTCAGTCACGTTCTTCAAGGTGCCGGCCACGGCAGCCTCCTTAACTTCGGGTGGGGTGTGGGGTGGGGAGGGAAGGTCAGACGGTGGCGGTCTTCTCGGGCTCGGCCACCTTCTCGGTGTCGGCGAGAGAGGCCAGGAAGCGTTCGGCGTCGAGTGCGGCCGAGCAACCGGTGCCCGCAGCCGTGATGGCCTGCCGGTAGGTGTGGTCGACGACGTCACCGGCGGCGAAGACGCCGGTGAGGTTCGTGCGCGTCGACGGCGCGTCGACCTTCACGTAACCCTCGTCGTCCAGCTCCAGCTGGCCCTTGAACAGCTCGGTGCGCGGGTCGTGGCCCACGGCGATGAACAGTCCGGTGACGGGCAGCGGCGTGGTCTCACCGGTCTTGGTGTCCCGCAGCGTCACACCCGCGAGCTTCTGGTCGCCCTGGAGGTCGGAGACGGCGCTGTCCCAGGCGAACTTGATCTTCGGGTCGGCGAAGGCGCGGTCCTGCATGGCCTTGGAGGCGCGCAGGGTGTCCCGACGGTGGACGATGGTGACGGACTTCGCGAAGCGGGAGAGGAAGGTCGCCTCCTCCATCGCGGTGTCGCCACCGCCGACCACGGCGATGTCCTGGTCCTTGAAGAAGAACCCGTCACAGGTGGCGCACCAGGAGACACCGCGCCCGGAGAGCGCGTCCTCCTTGGGCAGGCCGAGCTTGCGGTGCTGGGAGCCCGTCGAGACGATGACCGCCTTGGCGCGGTGGACCGTGCCGGCGGTGTCGGTGACGGTCTTGATGTCGCCGGTGAGGTCGACGGACACGATGTCGTCCGGGATCAGTTCGGCGCCGAAGCGCTCGGCCTGGGCGCGCATGTTGTCCATCAGGTCGGGACCCATGATGCCGTCGCGGAACCCGGGGAAGTTCTCCACGTCGGTGGTGTTCATCAGAGCACCGCCTGCGGTCACCGCACCTTCGAACACCAGCGGCTTCAACGACGCACGCGCTGTGTACAGCGCGGCGGTGTAGCCGGCGGGCCCGGAGCCGATGATGATCACGTTTCGGACGTCGCTCACGGGTTTTTTCCTCGTCTCTGCGGACTGCCTGCTGCCTACTGGGGCCTGTCTAGGACTCTCACCCCACCCAACGGATCCTACGGGGCATGCATTCCCGAGGTGTCCGGCCCATTCCGCCGTGATGTCAGCGGCGGGAATAGGCGTGCGTCAGCAGAATCTCACCCTTGGCAGGGGGAGCCGCCTCGACACAAGAGGCATCGACGACATAAGCCTGCACCCGGGTGGTGTCGGTGGCGTGCGGCAGTACGACGAGGAAGGCGCTCTTGCCGTTGTACGTGCCCTTCTCCGCGGCGAGCGGCACAGTGTTGCGGCCGGTGCCGTCCTGGACGCACTGGGGCACGATCGTGTCGATCGCCCGCTTGGGGGAGTTGGACTCGATATCCATGGACGGGCCGTTCTCGGCCGTCTCGCGCTGAGACATCGGCTGCTTGGTGATCAGGCCCCGCACCCGGCCCTCAAGAGGGGTCCCGGAGAACTTGTCCTCCGACTTCTTCGTGGCGGAGACGCCGCTGCCGGCGGAGGTGTCCTTGCCGTTCGATGACTGGAACGGCTGCAGCAGGAGTACGCCCATGCCGAGGGCGGCCGTGCCGAAAACCGCGCCGATGACGGCATTGCGCCGACGGCGCTTGGTCCGACGGTCACGGCCGGGACCGGTCGTCGCACGGGGGTGACCGGAGGGGCGGTCCGTGACGGTGGTTTCGACGAGTCGCGGCGCGGGCGCTGTTTCACGTGAAACATGCGCGCTCTCTTCGGGCGCGGTGGAGTCCAGGAGCGCTTCGGCGGCCAGAGCGGCGTCGATGCGGCCTGCGACATCGACAGGCATGTGCAGCGGGCCGGGCAGGGTGCCGAGCAGCCCGCGGATCTCGTCCAGGGAGGCCTGTACGTCGGCGCACAGCGCGCACGCGTCCAGATGGCGGCGTACCTCTTCCGTGCGGGAAGGCGACAGGAGGCCCTCGGCGAGATCGGAGATCTCCGAGACGTCCGGGTGCTGAGTCGTGCCGGCCGTCGATGTCATGCGCGCCCACCTCCGCCCTTCACAGCAGCAGGATCACTTGGCCCTGCATTCTTTGGTCCCGATGCCGGTGGGACGGATGCCCCGGGCGTCCGGTTCCTTCCCCCACCGAGGTGATTGCTATCCCCGCCACCGGTGCGCAGATGGGTGAGAAGCGGCAGCAGTCGGGCACGGCCGCGCGCACAGCGGCTCTTCACCGTTCCTGTCGGTACACCGAGGACGCCGGCGGCTTCCGCCACCGGGTAGCCCTGCATGTCCACGAGCACCAGGGCGGCCCGCTGCTCGGGGGGCAGGGTGGCCAGAGCCGCGATGAGCTCTCGGTGGAGGTCCTGGCGCTCCGCGGGGGCCTCGGCGGACTCGTGGGGCTCCAGGAGCTGGTCGAGGCGGTCGGCGTCGTCGACCGGTGCGGTCTTGCGGGAGGCCGCTTTGCGGGCCCGGTCGAGGCAGGCGTTGACGGTGATGCGGTGCAGCCAGGTGGTGACGGCGGACTGGCCGCGGAAGGTGTGGGCGGCGCGGTAGGCGGACACCAGGGCGTCCTGGACCGCGTCGGCGGCCTCCTCGCGGTCGCCCAGCGTGCGCAGGGCCACGGCCCACAGCCGGTCGCGATGGCGTCGTACGAGCTCACTGAAGGCGTCCGGGTCGCCTTTGACGTGGGCGGCCAGGAGGTCCTGGTCGCTTGTGGCGCTGAGCGTGACGTCGTCCAACGGTGAGCCCCCTCCCCTGCTGTACAGGTCAGCCGCTGATCCTGATCTCCGAGATTCCGCCACGGAAGGCGCTGGGTGATCCGTCGGTCGGCAGTTCCGTGATGTGGATCAGGATGTACCGGGTGCGGACCGGCTTGTCGAGCGTGGCTTCCAGCTTGTCTGTCACCGGCTCGAGTTTGGTCATCTCCTGTGGGAAATCGGAGACGGCGGACGGGGCCGAGGCGTCTTCGTCGGCGGCGAGCACTTCGACGGTCTGCCCGCTGCGGTACATGTCGATGTCGATGCCGGACACGTCCTTGACGCTGCCGAGATCAACGATGATCCCGCTGCCGTCCTTGCGCTGCGGGAGATTGCCGAAGTTGGCGAAACCCCGGTACTGCCCGGTGATCCAGGCGGTACCGGGTTCGCCGTCGGTGGCGTTCGGTACGTCTTCCGGCTCTATGCCGGAACCGTTCGGGGCGAACACCGTGGCGTCGGAGATCTGGAGCGGCTTCGGGTCCGACTTCTTCTGGGGGGCCTCGTCGTCGTTCGGCTGCGAGGTCTTCGTGCCGCCGGAGTCCTTGTTGCGTTCCAGGAGCGTGTCGGCGAGCTGCCAGCTGCCGAGGCCGAGCGCGGTGATGAGCAGCGCGGCGACGCCCCACTTGAGGGCTTTGCCGGTACGGCTCTGGAGCGGGCGGGGCGGAGCGGCGGCGATGTTCTGGGTGACGGGCGTGCCCGGGTGCAGGCCCGGCCTGCCGTAGGTGCCCTGCTGGTAGGTGGTGCGCTGGTACTCGGGCGGCGCCGTGAAGGCGGGCTCCGGCGGGCGGATGCGGGGCATCGCGGCGACGGCCTTGGCCAGCTCGTCCGGGGTCGTGCAGGGCGGTTCCTGGCGCGAGGCGGTGGCGCCGTCGTTGACCAGGGCCCGCATGGCGAGCTCCGAGAGGCCCCGGTGGATTCCGGCCCGTACCTGGTCGGGGGCGATCAGTCCGACGCCCTTGGGCAGTCCGGAGAGGCCGTAGGCGTCCCTCTCGTACGGCCAGCGCTGTGTCAGGGCGGCGTACAGCAGCGCGCCGATCGCCTCGGTGTCGGTGCGCTGCGGGCGGTCGGAGGTGATGCCGCGGAGGGCGGCGTTCACCGCGAGACCGCGGATGCGGTACTGGCCCGAGGAGGTCCGCAGGATGGCGCTCGGGGTGAGCCTGAGGTGGGCGAGGCCCTCGCGGTGGGCGGCGGCCATGGCCTGGGAGATCTGGCTGACGAGCTGGTACGCCTCGTGGGCCTCCAGGGGGCCCGCTGCGAGGAGGGCCGTCAGTTCGGTGGCATCGGGCAGCCACTCGTGGACGACGTAGACGAGGTCGTTCTCCTCCACGGCGTCCAGGACCTGCACGAACCGGGGGTCGCCGAGCAGTGCCGAGGAGCGGGCCGCGGCGAGGACGGATCTGGCCCGCGGGTGGTCCGCGGGCAACAGGTGCACGCCCACGGCGCGGCGAAGCTTCTCGTCGACCGCGCGCCAGCTGCTGAAACCGTCCAGGCGGGTCACGCATTCTTCGAGCCGGTAGCGCCTGGCGAGCTTGTGCCCGCTGTGCAGCTCAGGTGTGGCGATGGGGGGTTCGGCGCCTTGGCGCTCGCCGTCCGCGTCGCCCTTGTTCTCGTCCGCTGGCTCCTGGGCTTTTGCCACCCCGTCGGCCGTGGCTTCGTCCGCCTTGGCGGCCAGCGGTTCATCACCGCTGTTGTCGGCCACGTCGACGGCAGCCGTGCTACGTTCCGCCACCGTCGTTCCTGCCTCCCCATCCGTTGCGCGCTGTTGAACAGCCATGCCAATTGTGCCCACAGTCCGGCGCTATGCACGACACGCGGCGGCCGGTGATGGTTGTGCGGGGCCGCCGGGCCGTCAGCGGCCGAGACGTCCGCGCACCATGCCGACCATGGCGTTGAGTTCCACGATCCGCATCCTCTTCGCGGCGAGGAAGAAGACGCCGAGGAGCACGATGCCGCCCACGACCAGCGCAGCGAGCGATCCCAGGGCGTCGCTGCCCAGGACCCGCATGATGCCGAAGGCCGCTGCTCCGCCGAGGATCGCCGCCGGTACGGAGGCACCGGAGAGCCTGGCATACGTACGCAGGACGTGTGTGCCGTCCAGGTCGCCCCCCAGCCGGTTGCGCAGGCGCCGCCAGGCCACACCGACACCGATGGCGTAGGCCAGTCCGTAGGAGGCGGCCATGCCGACCACGGCCCACTGGGCGGGCAGGACGAAGTAGCAGACGGCGGAGGCCGCGGCGTTGACCGCGGCGACGATGACGGTGTTGTAGAAGGGGGTCCGGGTGTCCTCGTACGCGTAGAAGCCGCGCAGGACGACGTACTGCACGGAGTACGGGATGAGGCCGAGCCCGAAGGCCATCAGAGTGAAGCCCATGGCCTGGGCGCCCTCGTGGCCGGTGGAGGCGAACAGCAGGGTGCACATGGGAACGCCGAGCGCCAGGAACGAGAAGGCGACCGGGACGATCGCGACGGCCGAGTTGCGCAGTCCCTGGGAGATGTCGTCGCGGACGGCGCCCGGGTCGTTGTCGTGCGCGGCGCGGGAGATGCGGGGCAGCAGGGCGGCCATGACGGAGACCGTGATGATGGCCTGCGGCATGCCCCAGATCAGCTGGGCGTTGGAGTAGGCGAGGATGCCCGCGCCGTCCTTGCCGGAAGCCTTGCCCGCCGCGGTCGCGAGCTGGGTGACGACGAGGACGCCGGCCTGGTTGGCGAGGACGAACAGGACGGTCCACTTGGCGAGCTTGACGGTCTTGCCGAGCCCGTGGCCCTTCCAGTCGAAGCGGGGACGGAAGCGGAAGCCGGTCTCACGCAGGTACGGGAGCATGGCCAGGGCCTGGACGGCGAGGCCGAGCAAGGTGCCGATACCCAGCAGCCTGATGCCCTCGTCCGGGATCGTCTGCACGCCCATCCGGGTCTCGGCGGAGGTGCCGTAGACCCAGATGAACAGGCCGAAGGTGACGATCATGACGATGTTGTTGAGGACGGGCGTCCACATCATCGCGCCGAACTTGCCACGAGCGTTGAGGATCTGCCCCATCACGACGTGCACGCCCATGAAGAAGATCGTGGGCAGGCAGTAGCGGGCGAAGGTGACGGCGACGCTGTTCGCCGCCTCGTCGTCGGCGATCGGCAGGGACATCAGGCGGACCAGCAGTGGCGCCGCGAAGACCGCGATGGCCACGATCACGCCGAGCGCCGCCATGACGAGGGTCAGGAGGCGGTTGGCGAACGCCTCGCCGCCGTCCTCGTCGTTCTTCATCGCGCGCACCAGCTGCGGCACGAAGACCGAGTTCAGGCCGCCACCGACGGTGAGGATGTAGATCATCGTCGGCAGGGTGTATGCCACGGTGAAGGTGTCACCGAGGAAGGAAGCGCCCAGAGCCGCGGTGATCACCAGGGAGCGCACGAAGCCGGTGAGGCGGGAGACCAGCGTGCCCGCGGCCATCAGCGCGCTCGACTTCAGCACGCTCGCCGCGCGGCCGGCGGGTTTCTTCGGCGGGGCGGGGGCCGGGGCCG
>RHMC01000459.1 GCA_003719395.1 Streptomyces altiplanensis | reverse complement strand
TCTGGTATATAGCGGTTGCTGGCCGCTGACACGAGGTGGTGCTTTGTGTCGTGGTAGCTGACGTGGAGCGGTACATCCGCAGATGGCTCACTGTCATGAAGGTTGTACATCGCAGCGGAAGCGTTCCCGGCCCGTAGGGGGGCGCCCAGCACTGTGGACCGGCACTGGTCTGTGCGTGTGCAGGAAGCTGCATGGGGGCGAGCTTTGGGGGCAGGGTGGTGGCGTGACGGTGATGCTCGGTGCTTTTGTTCTCGGTACTCCCGATCCGCCTGCGCTGGCTGATTTCTACCGTGCCCTGCTGGGCTGGGAGGAAGTGGAGCGGGAGCCTGAGTGGGTCCGGCTGCGGGCTCCGGAACAGGAGCGCCCCAGCCTGAGTTTCCAGATGGAGGCCGACCACACGCCCCCAGTCTGGCCACAACGCCCCGGTACCCAGCAGATGCAAGCGCATGTGGACCTGCAAGTCGACGACTTGGATGCGGAGACCGAGCGGGCTTGCGCCCTGGG
>RHMC01000046.1 GCA_003719395.1 Streptomyces altiplanensis | reverse complement strand
CCACTCCCGGCGACCCGTCCCCGCACCCCGCTCCGCCGCCCCGCCTCCACCCCGGCCGCGCCCGCGCCCCGCCGGTCTCACCAACCGGAGTCCGCGTCTCATCCGCCGGACACGCGTCTCCAGTACCCCTGCAAACCGGCTACGCTCCGGCTCGTGGCTGAGATCCAGATTCCTGCTGACATGAAGCCCGCCGACGGCCGTTTCGGCGCGGGCCCCTCCAAGGTGCGTACGGAGGCGCTGGACGCCCTGGCCGCCACCGGCACCTCCCTCCTCGGTACGTCCCACCGCCAGGCCCCGGTCAAGAACCTGGTCGGTTCGGTGCGCGACGGCGTACGCGACCTCTTCCAGCTCCCCGAGGGCTACGAGGTGATCCTCGGCAACGGCGGCTCCACCGCCTTCTGGGACATCGCGACCCACGGCCTGATCGAGCAGAAGTCCCAGCACCTGAACTTCGGCGAGTTCTCGTCGAAGTTCGCGAAGGCCGCCAAGCTGGCGCCCTGGCTGGACGACCCGACCGTGATCGCCTCCGACCCCGGCACGCACCCGGACCCGCGGGCCGAGGCGGGGGTCGACGTCTACGCCTTCACCCACAACGAGACCTCGACCGGTGTCGCGGCCCCGGTCAGGCGCGTCGAGGGCGCCGACGCCGGCTCCCTCGTCCTGGTCGACGCCACGTCCGGCGCGGGCGGCCTGCCGGTCGACATCGCCGAGACCGACGTCTACTACTTCGCCCCGCAGAAGTCCTTCGCCTCCGACGCGGCCTGTGGATCGCGGTCTTCTCCCCCGCCGCCCTGGAGCGCGCCGCGCGCGTCCACGCGTCCGGCCGCCACATCCCGGAGTTCTTCAGCCTGCCCACGGCGATCGACAACTCCCTCAAGAACCAGACGTACAACACCCCCGCGCTGGCGACCCTCTTCCTGCTGGACGACCAGCTGAAGTGGATCAACACGCAGGGCGGTCTCGACTGGTCGACCCGCCGCACCGCGGCCTCCGCGGCCAACCTGTACGGCTGGGCCGAGGAGTCCAAGTACGCGACGCCGTTCGTCACCGACGCGGCCAAGCGCTCGCAGGTCATCGGCACGATCGACTTCTCCGACGAGATCGACGCCACGGCCGTCGCCAAGGCGCTGCGCGCCAACGGCATCGTCGACACGGAGCCGTACCGCAAGCTGGGCCGCAACCAGCTGCGCGTGGCGATGTTCCCGGCGATCGACCCGGCCGACGTCCAGGCCCTGACGGCCTGCATCGACTACGTGATCGAAAAGCTCTAGGCGTACGCGTGCGAAGGGGCCCGTCCGACACCGCCGGACGGGCCCCTTCGCACGAGCCGCTCTCCACGCGCTCGGCCGATAACCGCCCTACCCAGGTCCCGCCCCGCTGTCTACAGTCCGAAGGGTCCCGGCGCTTCGTACACCTGCCGGAACGCTTGAATGTTTGACATGAGCACGACAGTTCCTTCGGTTGGACCCCCCAAGTTCGCCCGACGACCGATCGGAGCACCATGCCCAGCCACGTACCCAGGCACCGAGAGCTGCTCGCCGGCGGTGCGGCCGCCGCGCTGCTCGCCTCCACCCTGTTCGCGCAGAGCGCCTCCGCGGCCCCCGGCACCGGGATTGTCGCGCCGCCCGACAAGATCGTCATCGAGATCGCGACCGTCAACGGATCGGGCTGCCCCCAGGGAACGGCCGCCGTGGCCGTCTCCCCGGACAACACGGCCTTCACCGTCACGTACAGCGAATACCTCGCCCAGGTCGGTCTCGGCGCGAAGCCGACCGACTTCCGCAAGAACTGCCAGCTCAACCTGATCGTGCACGTCCCGCACGGCTTCACCTACGCGGTCGCCAGCGCCGACTACCGCGGCTACGCCCGCCTGCAGGCGGGCGCCACCGCCACCCAGAAGGCGTCGTACTACTTCCAGGGCTCCCCCGACACGGCGTCCAGGACCCATCCGCACACCGGGCCGTACGACAACAACTGGCAGGCGACCGACGAGACCGACTGGGGCCAGCTGGTCTGGGCGCCCTGCGGGGCGAAGCGGAACTTCAACATCAACACCGAGCTGCGCGTCAGCGCGGGCACCTCCGACCCGACGAGGACGAACAGCTTCATCACCATGGACTCGACGGACGGTGACATCAAGACCATCTACCGGCTGGCCTGGAAGGAGTGTCCGGCCTAGCCACGACCGGGTGGGCCCGCTCCCCCTCCCGGGCCCACCCCCGAGCCGGCCCGCCGTCCCGGCTCACCGTCTCACCGGCTCAGGCGCTGGAACCGCCGCACCGCCAGCGGCAGGAACACCGCGTGATCACCAGCGGCCAGACCACCGCCATCAGCACCGCGTTCTCCTCGATCCACGTACCGCCGCTCACCGGCTGCCCGAAGAGCTCGCGGGTCGCCGTCACCGTCGACGAGACGGGGTTCCAGGCGGCGACCGGGCCCAGCCAGCCCGGCATGAGGGACGGTGCCACGAAGATGCTGGAGATCATCGTCAGCGGGAACGCCACCGCGTAGAGCCCGCCGGCCGCTTCCGCGTTGGGCACGAGCAGCCCCAGCCAGACGCCCACCCAGATCAGGCTGAAGCGCAGCAGCAGGAGCAGTCCGAAGGCCGCCACCGCGGCGGGCGCGCCGCCCTCGGCCTCCCAGCCGATGAGCAGGGCCGTCACCGCCAGGATCGTCAACTCGGCGCAGGCGACCAGCAGATCGGACAGCCCCCGCCCCGACGCCACCGCGGACGGCGCCATCGGCATGGAGCGGAAGCGGTCGATGACGCCCTTCGTGGAGTCGGTGACCACGGCCACCGTGGTGTTCATGAACCCGAAGGCCATGGTCGAGGCGAACATCCCGGGCATCAGGAACTCCCGGTAGTCCCCGTCCCCGGGCACCGCCATCGCCTCGCCGAAGACGAACCCGTACAGCAGCACGGAGACGATCGGGAAGCCGAGCTGCCAGACGATGGCGACGGGACGGCGCCGGTAGTGGGTGAGAGTGCGCCTGGTGACGTTCCAGCAGTCGGCCAGCGCCCAGTACAGCCGTCGCCCGGGTCCCGTCAGGGACACATCCGCGGTGCTCATGCCGCAGCCTCCAGTTCCGTACGGTGTCCGGTCAGGCGCAGGAACACGTCGTCGAGGCTCGGCCTGCGCAGTCCGATGTCCTCCACCGCGATCCCCTCGTCCCGCAACGTCCGCGCCACCTCCGTCAGCGCCGCCACCCGGTCGCCCACCTGCGCGTGCACCCGCAGCGCCGCGCCGTCCGTCTCCGGTTCGGTCTCCGCGACCCGGGCGATCGCCTTCGCGGCCACCGCGAGGTCCGCCGCCCGCGTCGACGACGACTTCGATGCGGTCGCCGCCGACCCGGTCCTTCAGCCCGTCCGGGGTGTCGTCGGCGATGGCCCGGCCCCGGTCGATGACGGTGATGCGCGAGGCGAGCCTGTCGGCCTCGTCCAGGTACTGGGTCGTCAGCAGTACGGTCGTACCGCGGGCCACCAGAGCCCGTACCGCATCCCACACTTCGCCCCGCCCGCGCGGATCGAGCCCGGTCGTCGGCTCGTCGAGGAAGAGCACCTGCGGGGCGAGGATCATCGACGCGGCGAGGTCGAGCCGGCGCCGCATCCCACCGCTGTAGGTGGCCACCCCCTCGTCTCCGGCCTCCACCAGGCCGAACTGCTCCAGGAGTTCACCGGCCCGCGCCCTCGCGCGCTTCCCGCCCAGATGGAAGAGGCGGCCGAACATCTCCAGGTTCTGCCGCCCGGTCAGCACCTGGTCGACCGCCGCGTACTGGCCGGCGAGGCCGATCCGGCGGCGTACGAGCCGGGGGTCGCGGGCCACGTCGACGCCCCCGACCTCCGCCCGGCCGCCGTCGAACCTGAGCAGCGTGGCCAGGATGCGCACGGCGGTCGTCTTGCCCGCGCCGTTGGGACCGAGCAGGCCGTGGACGGTGCCGGCGCGGACGGCGAGGTCGAAGCCGTCGAGAGCGGGCTTCCCGGCGTACCTCTTCTGGATTCCTTCCGCCCGCACGGCGTAATCGGTGGCGCTCACCAAGGGCTCCCTTCCCGTTCACGACATAATTGAGTACGGCGTACCCTGATGAGGGTACACCGTACTCAGTTTTCGTCCAGGAGATTTAAGGTGGCTCCATGAAGAAGACGACCGGGACAGGCGACACGAGCGGTACGAACGCCACGAGCGGCAGTGGCGACATCGGCCGCAGCCTCGAACTCCTCTGGGGCACGGGCGACCGCCCCAGCCGCGGCCCCAAGCCCGGCCTCACGCTCGACCGCATCGTCGCCACCGCCGTCGGGATCGCGGACGCCGAGGGCATGGACGCCGTGTCGATGCGCCGCCTCTCCACCGAACTCGGCACCGGCACCATGTCGCTGTACCGCTACGTGCCGGGCAAGGCCGAACTGCTCGACCTGATGCTGGACCGTGTGCAGGGCGAGCCGCTCGACGCGGTCGGCACCCGCGAACCGGTGGACTGGCGGGCGGCCGTCGAGTCCATGGCCCGCACCCACCTCGGCCTCCTGCGGCGCCACCCGTGGCTGCTCAAGATCAACCAGGCGCGCACCGTCCTCGGCCCCAGCGCGGTCCGCGGCCTCGAAGTGTCCCTGGCCGGCATCAAGGGCATGGGGCTGCGCGACGCCGAACTGATCTCGGTGATCATCGCGGTCCAGAGCTTCGTCGTCGGCATCGCCCGCATGGAGGCCGAGTCCGACGAGGCGGCCAAGGAGACGGGGCTGAGTCACGAGGACTTCTGGGACGGCCAGCGGCCGTACCTCGAAAGGGCCATGGCGAGCGGTGAGTTCCCGCTGATGGCCGCACTCTCCGAGGACGCCTTCTCCACCGGCTTCGACCACTTCGAGTTCGGCCTGCGCCGGCTGATCGACGGCTTCGAGACCCTGGTGGCGGAGCGCGCCGGGGAGTGACCCCCGGCACCACTCGCCCGTCCGTATGCACGCACGCACAAGGGATCGCGGGGCTCACGGGCCCCGCGCCCGCGTCCGGTCGGCCTCAGAACCTCGCGTGCGCCGTGATGTCCGCGCCGAACTGGTCGATCATCTCGGGCGTCACCGTCGGCCGGCACTGCGCGATCGCCGCCAGGTAGTCCTCGGTGCTCGCGCCCAGCGCGCGCGGATCGCCCGCACCGGCCCCGGTCTCCTCCAGGTCCCGCTCGAACGCGGCCTGGGCGGCGATGCGGGCCGCATGCTCGATGTCCGCCGGGGTGAACAGTTCGCTGGCCGCCACCAGCACCGCCACGTCCACGCCGGCCCGGCCGTCCGTGTACCGGGACCAGATCGCCGCCCGCGCCGCCGTGTCCGGCGTACCGATGGGGATCAGGTAGTCGAACCTGCCGGGCCGCAGGAACGCCGGGTCGAGCGACCGGACGGAGTTGGTGGCGCACACCAGCAGACGCTCGTCGCCCTCCCGGAAGCCCGGTATGAGCTTGAGCAGTTCGTTGGTCACCCCGTGCATCCCGCCCGGCTGGGCGGGCTCGGTCCGTACGGGAGCGATCTCCTCCACCTCGTCGATGAAGACCAGCACCCGCTCCAGCTCCGCGATACGGGCGAACGCGTCGCGCAGGGCCGCCGCGAGGTTGCCCTCGTCGGCCAGCCACGACGGCAGCAGCTCGACGAACGGCCAGCCCAGCTTGGAGGCGATGCCTCGCGCGAACGTCGTCTTGCCGGTCCCGGGAGGCCCGAAAAGGGCGATCGCCCGCGGCGGCCGGACTCCGTGCCGGGCGGCGCGCTCCGGCTGCGCGAGCGGCAGTACGACGCGCCGCTCGATCAGGTCCTTCTCCGCCTCCATCCCGGCCACCTTCGCCCAGAGGTCAGCAGGCAGGAACCGCCCGCCCAGGTCCTCCAGGAGGCTGGCCGCGGGGCCGTGCAGCGGCTCGACCTTCTCGAAGTACGCCACGGCCGGCCGGCGCGTGTAACCCGCGTTGAGCAGCCCTTCGCCGAGCAGGTCCTCCTCGGGCAGCACGTACGCGATGCGCCCCACCCGCGCCGCGACGAGCCGCCGCTCCAGCTCCACCAGGAGGGCACTGGCCAGCCCCCGCCCGCGCCAGGCCGAGGAGATCGCGATGCGCATCACCCAGGCGCGCTCCCCGGCCACACAGGCGAGCGCCGCGCCGATGGGGACGCCCTGGTGCACGGCGACGACGGCGGGCTGCCGCGAGGTGAGCGCACCGATGCACTCGGCGAGCGAGAAGACCGACTCCTGCCCGAGTTCGGCCGTGGTGTCGATCAGGTGGACCACTGCCGCGAGATCGCTCTCGCGGTAGTCATGGATCAGCCAGTTCACCGGTACCGCCCCTCGTAGGTGCTGGTGTTGTTCCGGTGAGGCTAGGGGCGACGATGCGGCGGGTCCTGCACCGCTGTGCACAATCCCCGGCGGGAAACCCGACGTTCCGTCCGTAGCCAGGGCGGCCGGCGAACGCGTGGGGACGTTCCCGGGAACGCGCCGACGACCCCCCGCCCGCGCGCGGAACGGAAGGCCGTCGACTCATGAGGGTGCTGATGGTGCTGACGACGCGGTGGTGCTGACGACGCCGAGGCCCGACTAGTCGGGCGGGTACTGCCCCTGGCCGCCCATCGCACCCTCCTGCTGGCTCTGCTCCTGCAGCCGCCGGGCCTTCTCCTGCAGCTTCTGGCGCTCCTGCGGGTCGGTCGCGCGCTCCGCCGCCTGCTTCAGCTGCTCGGCCTTGTCTCGCATCTGCTGTACGCGGCCACGGGATTCGCCTGCAACGCTCATCGTCACTCCTTGACGCTAGGAAGAGCGGGTCCCCTCCAGCGAAGCAGCAACCCGTCACCCCCGCACGCCGAACCGTCACCGTCCGTTACGCCGCCCCCTGGGATCGCCGCCCCCGCCGCTTCAGCCCGAGGAACGCGACCACCACGCCCCCGAGCACGACGAACCCCAGGGTGACCTCTCCGTCGCCACCGCCACCGCTGCCGCCCCCCTCACCGTCACCACCCGAACCCCCTTCACCGGAAGGGGACTTGACTCCACCCCCCTGCCCTCCCCCGTCGCCTTCACGGCCCTTCGCCTCCACCCGCTCGACTTCGCTCCCGACACCCTCGGAGCCGAACATCATGGCCCGCCGTCGGCCGTGTACGTCACCGACTCGGCCTGCCGCTGGAACGGTGCGCCCACCCCCCGGTCGGCCCCCAGCCGCCCTGCGCCCCCGGTCCCGGCCTTCACTCGTACGCACGCGCGCTGAGGTAGGAGCGCAGCACCAGCTCCTTCCCGTCCGGCGAGAACGCCCCGTCCGTCACCCACGGCACCTCGCCCACCCGCCGGAAGACGTTCGTGCCGCCGGCCGACAGCCGGGCGGGCCCTTCGTAGAGCCCGCCGCCGTCCTCGTTCTTGCTGGCGATGTAGACCCGGCCGGTTCTGGGATGCACCATCAGGGCCTCGGCGTCGCGCGCCCCGTCGGCGTACTCCACCGTGAACTGCGTCGCGTCGACCGTCGCGTCGCCGAGCTTCCGGGGTTCGGGGAAGCGGTAGATCCAGACGTGGTCCCAGGTCCCGCCCAGGTTGTCGCCGATGTCGCCGACGTATATGTTCCCGTCGGCTCCGATCGAGATCGCTTCGACGTCGCGCGGCGCACCGACCCCGCGCAGGGTGAGGGTCGCGACCGTCTCTCCGCTCCTGGAGTCCACGGCGTAGACGAACGCCCCGTCGTCGCTGTCGTTGTGCGTCCAGTAGACGCCGGGGTGGACACGGCTGGCGGCCAGGCCGCTGGACTCGGTGATCCGCGGGTCCTTGATCGTGAAGCCGTCGTCGGCGACGGCGGTGCCGGCCGCGCCCAGCAGGAGGGCGGCGGCGACAACGGGAGCGGCGGCGTACGAGAGCGAGCGCATGACCCAAGTGTTCATCATCACGTCGCAGGCCACGGCGGTGATCCGGGATGATGACGCAATGCGCTTCCTGTTTGTCGGCGACTCCATGACCGTCGGGTGCGCCGGCGACTTCACGTGGCGCTATCGCATGTGGCAGCACCTCACGGCGTCGTTCGGCGGCCCCTTCGAGATCGTCGGCCCCCGCACCGAGCTGTACGACACCTCCGCGGACACCCCTGTCTCGGACGCGTACGCCGACCCGGCCTTCCCGCCGCACGCCCGCCGCCACCTGTCGGGCTGGGGCGAGGGCTGGCTGCACATGGCGCCCCTGATCCGGGAGACGGTCGCCTCGTCCGGGGCGGACGTCCTCCTGGTCTCCCTGGGCCTGATAGACCTCGGCTTCTACACGGACGCGGCGCAGACCGCCGACAACGCGGAGCGCTTCATCGCCGAGGCCCGCGCCGCCAACCCGCGCGTGCGCATCGTGATCCACCCGGTCATCCCCAACGTCCGGGCCGAGTCCGACGCCCCGTTCGCCGCCGAGTGCGCCCGCTTCAACGAGCTCCTGTCCAAGGCGGTCGCGAACCTCGACGCGCCCGGGACGTCCCCGCTGCTGCTGGCGGCGCCCCACCCGGCGTACGACATCCACCGGGACACGTACGACGGCACGCACCCGGGCCCGACGGGCGAACACAAACTGGCGGCGGCCTTCGCGGACGCGATGCACGCGCAGTGGGGCCTGGGAGCGCCGTACGCCTCCACCCCCTCCGCCCTCTCCCCCTCGTTCAGCCGCGCGTGACCCGATCACCGTGCGTATCGTTGTACTGCGTGGGCTGTCCGCGCACACGCGGCAGCGGGGAGGAGCCGCACGATGACCGTCGTAGAGACCGACAGGATCGAGATGGCCGACAGCAGCGACGAGCTGACTCTGGACATGCTGTTCGAGTGGCTCGAGCGGATGCCCGTCCCCGAGGGATACAAGGTCGAGGTCGTCGAGGGGACCATCCACATGGCGCCGCAGCGGGACGTCCACTGGGACATTATCGCGGACATCTATGATCAATTGCGTGCCCATTACCCGCGAAAGCGGATCAAGTCCGACGTACGCATCGACTTCCCCGGCCGTCTGAACGGTTTCGCGTCCGACCTCACAGCCTTGGCGGACGGCGCCGCCAAGAACGCCAAGGGCCGCTGGCGCTACCAGGACATCGAGTTCGTGGCCGAGGTCATCTCCAAGGACACCGCGCCCAACGACTACGGGCCCAAGAAGGCCGCGTACGCCGCCGCCGGCGTCCCCGTCTACCTGGTCGCCGACCCGTACACCGGGCAGTGCCACCTCTACACGCTCCCCAAGGGCGACGAGTACCGAGGCGAACTGACCCTCGACTTCGGCGACCCCGTCGACCTGACCGGCACGGTCGTCGGCCTCACCCTCTCCACCGACGAGTTCCCCCGCGACTGACCGCGCCGACCGGCCCAACTAGGGCTGGAAGTCGACCTCCGGGTTCGCGGACGAAGGCCCGTCCAGCAGTGGCTGGTGGATCCCGCGCAGGTGCTGGTCGAAGAAGGCGCCGACGTAATCACGGGTGATCTCACCGGACCGCTTCCCGGGCAGCGGAGCCTTGGGATCGGTCACGCCCAACTGCCCGCCCAGCACCGGCAGGTCGATGAAGGTGAAGTGGCCGGAACCAGTCACGGTCAGCCAGCGCTTCCACCCGTCCAGGCGCTTCCACCCCTTGTCCCAGCTCTTGTCCTCGCCGCCGGGGCGGTGGAGCGAATCGGTGCCGAGCATCATGAACGGCCGCCCGTCGAGCCCGCCGACGGGCACCGGCGCGAAGAACGTGCCGTCCATGTTCACCCCGGCCCGGATCCTGCTGTCGTACGCCATGGCACGGGCGGCGCTGTTGCCGCCGATGGAGTGCCCGGCCGTCCCGATCCGCTTGCCGTCGATCATTCCCGCGTCCTTCCACACCGGATGGCGGCCCGTCAGCCGGTCCAGTACGAAGGAGACGTCGTCCGCCCGGCCGTTGGCGACGGCGGCCAGTACCGCCTTGCTCTCCTTGCCGTCGGGCACCGATTCGACCTTCTCGCACGCGACGCAGGTGAGGGTGCGATCACCGGGGAACGCCGTCCCGACGGACTCGTAGGCGTGGTCGATCAGAGCCACGACGTAACCGCGTCCGGCCAGTTCCTCGGCGAGGAGGGTGAGGGTGGCGCGGTTGAGGGAGAAGCCCGGCGAGAGCACGACGAGCGGATGCCGGCCCGCTGCCGGGCGGGCGTCCGTGCGCGCGTTGGCGCGGGTGGAGCTGAGCAGTTCGGGCGGGAAGACCCCCGCGTACCCCTGGCTCTCCAGCAGCAGCCGGGCCTCTTCGGTCGTCATGTACTCGGCGACCCGGCCACCGGTCCCGGGGCGGGCCGGGTAGTACATCGACACCATCAGCTCCCGCGCCCCCGCCGACGGCACCCACGGGTCGCGCCGGCTCTTGTCGGTGAGGTGGAGGGTCTGGCGCCCGGTGGCGTACGGGCCGGTGGGGCGGGGCAGTTCGAGCTGAGCGGTACGGGAGGCGGAGGAGGGAGAAGGCCCGGCGGAGGGAGCGGAGGGAGCGGCGAGGGCCGTCTGCGCGGAGACGACCGGCAACGACAGCGGCAGCGCGAGCGCGAACAGGGCGGCTGCGGTACGGCGGCGAAGGGTGAAGGGGCGGCTGGTGACCGTGCGACTGTTGACCATGCGGCGACCGTACGCAGCACGGCCCCGGCGCCACATCCGACGACGGTCAGCTCTGTCCCCTAGGGGATTGCCGGGTCATGTCGTACTGCGGTAGGCCCCCGCACGACCGGGAAGCGCCCCCGGGCACGGCTCCCGGAGGGGCGACTAGGGTCTGCCCCGTGACGGAAGAACAACGGTTCGAGGACGTGCGCTGGACCTGGAAGCGGGATCTTCCGCTGCGCTACCTGCTGATCGACGAGGAGTGGGACGGCGAGCAGACCCTCTGGACACGGTGCGCCGACGTCGAGGGGCTGTTCGTGGACCGCGCACCGCGCAGGGAGCGGCTGACCCTGGTCGGGTGCGTTCCGGACGGCCGGCTCCGCAAGGCCGTCGACGGGGCCGAGCGGGAGCGCGACAACCTGGGTGACCTGAGCCTCCATGTCTACGACGACGAGGAGGACCGCAACGCGGTGCACTACTGGGACCTGGGCGGAGCCGTCGTCGTCGGCAGCCGGCCCGGCGAGAGCGATCCGGACCGGGTCGACGTGGTGATAGAGGCCGAGGTGACCGGCCCCCCGGGCACGACAGGGTCCCGCCGCGCCCCCGGGACCGAGCCCGAGTGGGCCGAGGTCCACGTGTACAACGGCACCGGCGGCATGATCGGCACGTGCCGCCGGGTCGACGGGCTGTACGCCGACCGGCCGAAGCCGTCGGCCGGGCCCCCGCTGACCTTTGTCGGCTGCGAGCCCTCCGAGCGGCTGCTCCGCCGCCTGACCCGTCCACGGGTGGGCGAAGAGCCGGTCGAACTCTTGGCGCTGGACCGCACGGGCCGGGTGATCCACGTCCTGGAGAACCTGTACCTGCGCGTCGACGAAGCGCGCCCGTCCGTCCTCGGGGGCGCGCTCATCGACGTGACCTTCGGCAAAGGGTTCGCCCCCACCCTGCCCGCGGCGGCCGGCCGGCCTGGGACGCGTGGTACGAAGGCGCCCCGCGCGAGCGCAACGAGTGGGCCCGGCTCGCGCCGGAGGCCAGGGCGGAGTGGCAGCGGTTCACCACCCCGGGCCTCGGTGACGAGCACGTGGGCGGCACGTGCCACCTGGACGGCCGGTTCGCGACGGACATCGCGGGGCTGTGGTGCGCCCTGGGCGAGGCCGTCGGCGGCCCCGGCGCGTCCTTCGGCCAGTGCCGGGGCCTGCTTCGGGGCTGTCCTTGCGGCGGGAACCGCATGCCGGGGCCGTTCACCCTGGTCTGGCACCACGCGGACATCGCCCGCCGGGCCCTGGCCTCGGTCAGCGTGGACAGGGAGGGCGAACTCAGTTACTTCGAGAGCGTGCTGCGGCTGCTGGAGCACTCCGGGATCACGGTCGAACTGCGCTGAACGACTGAACGGCTGAACGGCTGAACGGATCACTGTGAACGACATGACGGTGAACGACATGGCCGCGAACGCCAGCAGCCGGCCGGTGGACACCCCGGAGCCGTGCCACACGGAGCCCGCCCGCGCCTGCACCCCTTTTCCGTACCGAACGGATCGATCTGAGCCGTGCCAGGTCATGGTTTGAGACAACCGCGCAGGTTCGGGGTGCGCGCGTACACCCAGCGGATAGCGTCAAGATCATGGACTCGCGGACCGAAACCACCACCACCGACCAGGCGCCGGCCGATCCCGCCGCCACCGACGACATGCTGGCCACCCAGCCCGTCGGCTACTGGAGCGGTCGCGCCCACGCGGCGGTCACCCGGCACCTGCGTGACGCCATGGCCGGGGTGGACGTCACGCAGCCGCAGTACTGGGTGCTGAACACCGTGAACGGCGGGCCCGTGCCGCCCGGCCGTGAGGAGGTGGTCGACCGGCTGACCCCCCTCGCGGACGGGCCGTACGACATCGCGCGGGTCGTCGACCAGTTGCTCCACCGCGGCTGGCTCCGGACCGACGCCGGGCAGCTCCTGCACCTCACCGATGCCGGGGAGGCTGCCAGGGTGCGGCTGCGCGCGCTGGTGACCGAAGTGCGCGCCGTGGTCCACGAGGGCGTCAGCGACGAGGAGTACGTGGCCGCGCTCAAGGTACTGCGCAGGATGATCGCCAACGCCGAGGGCGCCGGAAGTTCCTGAGCCCGGCCCGCCGTTCGGTCCCCGTCCCGCGCCGCGCCCTACGCCGTGCCGGTGGCCGCCGCGACCCGCTCGCGCCAGGTCAGCTGTACGGCATCCTCTGCGGCCGGGCGCCGAAGCCCGCCGCTCCGGCCGCCGCCTCCCTGCGGCACTCCCCGCACTCCGTCTCGCCCGCGACCGGCCGGAAGGCGTGGTCGTCGCCCGGCCCCGCGCACAGCACGCTCAGCCCCGGTCCCGGCCGGGCGGAGGCGTCGCCGTGGCGATCGTGCGGGCGAGGGACGGCACCTCGGGCAGCTTCTCCACCAGCCGGTACCGCAGGAACCCGACCGCCGACCGGATCCCACCATCAGGCAGCCCCGCGGCTCAGCGCCAGCCGCAGTACCCCCGGCGAGACCCCGCGCCGCAGCCACTCGACCGCCGTCGCCGCCAGTCTCCGTGCTTCCGGCACGCCCAGGTGCAGCCTCCGGTCGAGGTGCCGCAGCGACAGCAGCACGCGCTCGGCCTCGGCGAGTTCCCCGGTGAGCGGCTGAGACTGCGCCTGCGGTTCCGGCTGCGATCCGGCTCCGGCTCCGGCTCCGGCTCCGGCTCCGCCTTCGGGTGGGGGGTGGGGAGTGTTCTTCCCCTGTTCTTCCTTCTCCGCAGGAGAGACGCCGACCACCCGATCGGTCGAATCACCGGCCGTCGGAAACCGCGCACCCGGTGACGCGAGAACGTCGTTGGTCACCACCTGTTCGGTGACCCAACGCCCGCGGTCGTTCTGCCACTTGTTCTCCCGCAGAAACCCGCACTCGACCAGCAGCGCCTTGGCCTTCTGGTACGCCCGCGGCTTGATCCCGAGCCGGGCGGCGTGCTCGCTCAGGGGCTTGCCGCACTTGCTCTCGGGCAGCCCGAGGACGTACAGCAGGAGCATTTTCGCGTCGTTGTTGAGGCGTACGTGCCGCACGATCGCGTGCGGGGCCTTGAGATAGTCGCGCGAGGGCGCGATAGCATGCCGAAGCATCCCGGTGGAACCTCTGTCCATTCGGTGTGTAGGTCCTCGGCCGGTGTCGCAAGCACCGCCGGGGACCGCTCCGTTTAACGGAGCGTGATGACGCGGTCACCGTACCGCACGGGCCGCCCTTTCGACCATTTCGCGCAGCAACGCCCCGTCCACGAACGGCACTTCCGCCGTCGGCCGCGACTGCCACCCCAGCGGCCAGGTGGCCCCCTCCAGCGCCGGTACGCCGACGAACGCCGCACACCCCGCACCCCGGCTCAGCGCCCGCACGCCCGCCGGCCAGCGGTGGGCGGCGGCGGTTTGCGGCGGCAACAGGAAGTACATGCTCCGCGCGCCGGTCTCCTCACGGACGATCGGCCCGGCCCGGAAGTCCGTGAACTGGAGCAGTTCGTACGCGGCCTGCTCACCCAGGATCCCCTCGATCCGCACCGCGTCGAAGTGGATACCGGCATGTCGCAGGGCATGCCCGGAGGCGGGCACCCATGAGGGCGCAGTTTCTCTGTTCATGAAACAGACGATCCCGCGCCGGAGTTGACTGTGACCAGCACCACACGACGACTGTGCAGGTCTGTGCACTCGGGGAGGACGCTGTGCACAACGGTGAACGAGGTTCGAAGTCATTCGGCGCACTGCTGCGTTTCCATCGCAGCCGGGCCGACATGTCACAGGACGCGCTGGCCGGTCACATTGGATTTTCCAAGTCGCAAGTGGCCATGGTGGAAAGAGGGGAACGGCCTCCCAGGGGAAATTTCGTCCCCAAGGCGGACGAGGCGCTGGGTGCACAAGGTGCACTACTGGTCGTGGCGGAGAAGGAGTTCAAAGACAGCGGTGTCCCGCCATGGACCGAGGACTACTTGGCTGAAGAGCAGAAAGCCTCGTCCGTCCACTCGTACCAGAACCACGTCATCCCCGGGTTGCTGCAGACCGAGGCGTACGCGCGGGCTGTCTTCAACTGCAACTACTTTCCGTCACTGGATGACGAGGAGATCGAGAAGCGAGTGGCGGCGCGGCTGAAGCGCAAGCAACTCTTCCATCGCAAGCCCATGCCCAACCTGGGCTTCGTGATCGAGGAGAGTGCGTTGACCCGTCCACTCGGTGGCCCTTCGGTCCTCAAGGAGCAGCTGTACGGCATCCTCGACTTCGGTCGACTCCGCCATGTCGAGATCCAAGTCATGCCGCACAACCGACAGACGCACGCCGGGCTCATGGGTCCGATGATCCTGTTGGAGACAGCCGAACGCCGTCGACTCGCCTACATCGAAGGACATAAGGGCGGTTACTTCGTCAGCGAACAACCCGACCTCGGCAACCTGTTCGGTAAATATGGCATTCTGCGGGCGCACTCTCTGACTCCCGAAGAGTCCGCCAAATTGATCGAACAGGTGGCACAGGAACTATGAGCTCACACCTCAACTGGTTCAAGAGCAGCTACAGCGGCGAAGAGGGCGAGTGCGTCGAAATCGCCGTCACCTGGACCAAGAGCAGCTACAGCGGCAGCCAGGGCGGCGACTGCATCGAGGTCGCCGCCTGCCCCCACGCCATCCACGTCCGCGACTCCAAAGACGTCACCCGCCCCGCCCTCACCCTCTCCCCCACCACCTGGTCCGCCTTCGTCGCGACGTACCGCAACGAACGCTGATCTCGCCTGCCTCTACCCGAAGTCGGACCTGACCTGTTCGGCGATGGCAGTCTCCTTCTGTCCGCCGGTTTCCGGGCCGGAGGGAGGCTCGGCGCCGCTGGAGACCGTGAGGTCGTGGGCCGTCTTCGACAGCAGCGAGACGTAGAAGGGAAGGTCCGGCAGGGACGGCGTGGTGAGGCTCAGGACGAGGAGCCGGCCCATGCGGGGTAGGGGCAGGTACACGTCAGCCCGGGCAAGGGGCATGGACGGTGCCGTGTCGTCGTCCGGGTCGGACTGCCATTGCAGGCCGCACAGTACGAGCACGCCCGGCCCCGCCGGGACGCGGATGTACTCGACCGTGTTGTTCTCGTTCACGGAGAGCGCTTCGAAGAGGCCGCGCGCGGACAGCTCCGCGTCGGCCTCGTCCAGCGGGTCGAGGCGGGCCAGCAGCGAGGCGGTGGTGCGGCGGCCGTCCGGGGCGTCGTCCAGGCAGAAACCCGCGTAGAAGGCGTTCCCGGCGAGGGCGTGGTCGGCCATCTCGCGGTAGGAGTGGAAGGTGACTTCGCGCTGGAAGTCGGTCCCGGTCGGCCAGATCTCCTCCGCGATGGCCCAGAGCTGTTCCAGGCGTTCCTCACCGTCGAGGTCGAGGCCCAGGGAGTGGAAGCCACCGGGTATGTCCAGGTGGAGTTCCGGCTCAGCAGAGAGGGGCATGACAGTTCCGACCACAACTTTCTTTCGAAGAGGCGGGACCAAGCGGTTCGTCGGCGCGAAACGCGGGCCGCATTACAGGTTCCTCATTCCGACCGGGCCCAGGAGCACGCCGTGGCTGAGGTCCTTCGACGCTTCCAGTGCAAGGCGGTTCTTGTGTGCCGTGCGCGTCAGCACACTGAGCGGAATCCCCCGGAACTCGCGGGGATGCAGGCCGACGCCTTCCAGGAATCCGCCGTCAGGCATGCCCACGTGCATGACGAGGTGACAGATCTTCGTGCGCCAGCCGAATCGCTGTTGTTCCATCTCCCGGGACAGCCGAGCGAACTCCCGGTCCACATGGGCTTCGTGCCTGGCCGGGTTGTGCGACATGCGGAGCATGAGCTTGCTCGGTGACAGGAACCGTGCGAGAGCGTCGGAGGGCCGCAGGAGCATGTCCTCGTCGCCATTTCCGAGGAAAAGCACCAGAAGCCAGGCGATTCGGAAGACGAAGTCCACAGGGATGACGACCCACTGCGCGACAAACCACACGACAAGCCCCAGCCTCGACGCATGGGGAAGTACGGGGTCGGCGGACGCCTCGGGGCGTGCCGTGGCCATGCCTACTCTCCCGTCACGCTGTCGTAGATGCCGCTGACAGTGCCCGGCACGGACTGGGCGAGCAGAGGGCCCTTCGACCACCAGGACGTCGGGTCAAGGCTGCCGTCGGGACGGATCGCGGCCTTCAGGGAGTCGATGTCCTTGAGCACCGGAGTATTGGTGACGATTTCACTGAGCCGGTTTTCACTGAACCCGGCACCCATGTTCTTGGCGACCGAATTCTCCCAGGCGAGTTGCAGCCGGTTCCCGACGCCGTCTGTGGCCTTGAAGACCCGCACATCGGCGGCATCACGGATACGGTTGCCCGCTCGGCTGAAGTCGCTCACTTCTGCGGCTCCCTCGGAGACGAGGCGGTTCAGCCGGGTGACCCTCTGCACATCGTCGATGCGCGTGACCAGCGCTTCCCCGACCTGCTCCGTACGGACCACGACCTTCGCGGAACCAGTGATCGCGGTCTTCGCGAACCCCGCGCCCGGAATGATGCCGACCGCGTCGCCCGCGAGACTCAGCCAACTGACATCGGCCCCGCCCAGCTTCGCCGCTCCGTGCGAGAGCAGCGCACCCGCCGAGAACCCCGCGCTCGCCAGCGCGAGCGCGCCGGACAGCGGCGGGCACCACAGTGTCAGCAGCGCCAGGATGCCGAGTACGGCGGAGATGTTCCCCAGCCAGTCGCCGATCTTGTTCAGCAGGTCCTTGTGGCGGGCGCACCACTCCTGGATCGCGTGCCCGATCTCCTGGAACTTGTCGCCGAGCCGTTCCCAGAACCCCGGGTCGGGCGCGCTGTCCGTCGCCTTGCGCAGCTGCCCCGCGATCCCGCGCGCCTCGGCCTGGTGGTCCTCCAGCAGCTGCTCGGCCCGCTTGATGATCTCTTCGAGTTCACGCTGCGCCCGGTCCAGCTGCGCGGAGGCGGAGGAGAGCTCACCGTCCGCCTGCTTCAGCCGCGCGTTCGCCGCGTCGATCTTCGCCTGGGCCTCCTGGAGCGCGGGGCCCGTGAAGTACTGGCCGCTGAGCCGGAACGCGGGGTCGGCCGCCGCCTGGTTGTAGCGGCCGGTCGCGGCCTCGTTGGCCTTCTCGGCCGAGGCCACCTTGCCCTTGGCTTCCTTGGCACGGGTCTCGTACGTACGGGCCGTGCTCTGGTAGTGCGTGAGCGCCTCGCGCCACTTCGACAGCTCCGTCGACGCGGTCTGCATCGCCTCGTGGCTGTCCTTCAGGTAGCCGGGCAGCTCGCCGACCTTCCGCGAGAACGCGGAGGCCGCGTCCCCGGCCCAGCTCACGTTCCCGGTCAGGCGCTTGATGGTGTCCTGCGCGTTGTCGAGCGCGGTCGCCGCCTTCTTCGTACGGGCCGCGAGGGACCCCACGTTGCCGGCGTCGCCCGGCGCGGGGTCGAAGCCGAGGGAGGGGTAGGTGGCGCTCACTTCCCGCCGCCCTTCCCGGCCCCGGCGGCGAAGCCGTCCCGGATGGCCGATTCGACCTCGTGGTAGGTCGTGCGGGTCTGCTTGACCTTGTCCTCGATGACCTGCGTACCGTCGGCGATCTTCTTGATCGCGTCGTCCCAGCTGTCGTGGAACTCGTCGCAGGCGTTGTCGAGCTCCTTGCTGCCCGTGGTCTTCGGGCCGGTGTCGCGCAGCGCGTTCAGCGCCGAGCGCATCTCCTCCTGGCTCCGGTGGAGCTCTCTGACGAGCCCGTCGAGCTCACTGATCTCGACCTTGAAACCTGCCCCCATCGCGCCGGGCCCCCTTGTTTCGGAATTCGCAACCGTCAACCCTGGCCCCACGTTAACCAGCAGGTGAAAGAGGGCCCGCAAGAGGGTCCTGCCCGTTCGCAAAACCTTCACAGTGAGCAGGGCGCGTGCGTGGAGGATGCGGCGTACTGCTCCAACTGCCTTAGCTACGGCCGCTGTTGGCTCATTCGGTCCCTTGTCCGTCCGATCGCCGCTTCCCTAGCGTGGCCGCGTCGCCCCAATGACCCGGGGCGACGGGGGAACTCGACGGAGAGGAAGCACCAGACCATGCGTAAGACTCGTACGATGCTGGCCGGCCTCGGCACGGCCGCCCTCCTCGCCACCGTGTCCGTACCCGTGGCGTCCGCGGCCCCGGCCGACGCGCAGGAGTGGGGGGCGTGCGCCAGCGGCAACGTCTGCTTCTACACGGGGACCTACGGCACCGGTTCCAAGTGCTCCTGGAGCGTCGCCGACGCGGACTGGACCCAGGGGTCCATCCGCTGCTCCTGGTCCCAGACCCACAACGTGAAGTCGGTGTGGAACCGGGGCACCAGCTCGGCCAGCGGCGTCGCCTACTACCAGTGGGCGAACTACAACACCCGCAAGGGCTGCACGCCCCAGGGCGCGCGGGGCAACCTCGCGGGTACGTACAAGCTCAAGTCGCACCAGTGGATCAGCGGCTCCTGCGGCTGACCCGACGCCCGCGCGGTCACGTGCGCAGAGCTGCCCCGCCACTCACCTGGCGGGGCAGTCGCCGTTGGGCGTCACGGTCGGGCCGGGGGATCGGTTCTCGAACGCCCGCGCCAGCACCAGGCTGTCCTCAACCAAACCGCTTTATTCCGGTCCGCCTTCCGCGCACGCCCTCTTGCTTCGAGCGTGCTCGAAGGCGTTGGCTTGGTGCCCATGAAGTACACGCAACTCGGACGCACGGGACTCAAGGTCAGCCGCCTCGTCCTCGGCACGATGAACTTCGGGCCCCAGACCAGCGAGGCCGACAGCCACAGCATCATGGACGCCGCTCTCGGGGCCGGCGTCAACTTCTTCGACACCGCCAACGCCTACGGCTGGGGCGCCAACAAGGGGCGCACCGAGGAGATCATCGGCTCCTGGTTCGCGAAGGGCGGCGACCGGCGGGACAAGACCGTCCTCGCCACCAAGCTGTACGCCGACATGTCGCTCGACGACTCACCGCCCTGGCCCAACCACGACCGCCTCTCCGCCCTCAACATCCGCCGCTCCGTCGAGGCGAGCCTCAGGCGGCTGAAGACCGACTACATCGACCTCTACCAGTTCCACCACGTCGACCGGAACACTCCGTTCGAGGAGATCTGGCAGGCCATCGACGTACTCGTCCAGCAGGGCAAGATCCTGTACGCAGGGTCGTCGAACTTCGCCGGCTGGCACATCGCGCGCGCCAACGAGACCGCGCGGCGGCTCGGGTCGTACGGGCTCGTGAGTGAGCAGTGCCTCTACAACCTCGCCGAGCGGCGCGCCGAGATGGAGGTCGTCCCGGCCGCGCAGGAGTACGGCCTCGGGGTCATCCCGTGGTCGCCGCTGCACGGCGGGCTGCTCGGCGGCGTGCTGCGCAAGGAGCGCGAGGGCGGGGCGGCCCGCTCCTCCTCCGGGCGGTCGGCCGACGCGCTCGCGAACACGACCGTCCGCGCGCAGGTGCAGGCGTACGAGGACCTGCTGGCCAAGCACGGGCTGGAGCCCGGCGAGGCCGCCCTGGCCTGGCTGCTCACCCGGCCGGGGGTCACCGGACCCATCGTCGGGCCGCGTACGGCGGAGCAGCTGGAGTCGCGCTGCGCGCCGTCGAGCTGGAGCTGTCGGAGGAGGTGCTGGCGTCGCTGGACGAGATCTTCCCGGGGCCGGGGCCGTCCCCCGAGGCCTTCGCCTGGTAGGTCCGGCCCCGTAGTACGGCCGGCAGCACATCCGGCAGTACGTCTCCCTGGCGGCCGCGGCCGGCCGGCCGATCGGTCAGCCGCCGACCGCGGCCGCCAGGGCGACGACGACGAACATCAGCACGAGTACACCGGCCATGATCCGGTTTCTGCTTTTCGGGTCCACACGTCGAGCGTAACCGGACGGGGGCAGAGCCTCCGTCAGTGCCCCAGCGGCCAGACCCGCACCTGTTCGTACCGGGGCCGCGCACCGGGCACCCCGTGCACCGGCAGGTTGCTGCGGACGAGAGCAAGCTCACCCACCGTCCAGGCCGTGCCCTCGAAGGGGGCGAGCGCCTCGACGTACGGCCGCAGGTCCGCGGCCGGCCCGGTGGCGCGGCTGCGGGCGATCGTCAGGTGCGCCTTGTACGCCCGGTGCTCGTCCATCGCCACCCCGGCCCGCCGCGCCGCCGCGTCCGCGCGGTCCGCGAGCAGCCGCATCGCGTCGAGGCCGCCCGCCGCCCCGGCCCACAGGGCGCGCTGCCCGAAGCGGCCGCCGCCGTGGAGACGGAGGGGGGAAGGGGTCCTGGCGGGCGGCGGCGCGGCCGAAGCGTTCCTCGACGGCCGGCAGGAGCTCTTCGTCCACCTCCCCGAGGAAGGCGAGCGTGAAGTGCCAGCCGTCACGGCCCGTCCAGCGCAGGCCGCCCGCGCCGGGGAGGGCACGCAGCCGGTCGACGGCGACGGCGAGTTCGTCGACGGCCTCGGTGGGCGGAAGTACGGCGGCGAAGAGTCTCATACGACCAGTTTCCGGCACGTGATGATCGACTGCGGTCACTTCCCACCCGAAGGTGCACTTCCACTTTCACCTGCGCAGACAAAGTGCAAGCATGAATGCATGGCTACCAGGATGCTCAGCGTGCGCATAGACAGCGACTCCCTCGAATCGATCAAGGAGCGGGCCGCGGCTCGCAACATGACCGTCCAGGAGTACGTCGTCACGACGCTCCAGCGGGACGAGTTCAACGAGCGGTACAGGGCGGCGGTGCTCGAGACGTTCGAGCTGTACGGCGACGTGCTGGCCGAGGCGGACCTCGCAGACGACGCTCCGCCCCGCACGGAGGCTGACGCCGCATGACTCATCACCTCGACCTGAGCCAGCTGTTGTGGACCGCGGAGCAGGTCCCCGGCGACCCTCAGGCGGACGATCTGGGTGTACTGATCGCGGGGTCGGCCCGCACCCAGGCCAAAGCCTTCGATCATGAGGTGTACGGCTCTGTACCGCTGAAAGCGGCTGCGCTCATGCAGACACTCGCCCTGCTCGCTCCCTTGGAGCGCGGCAACAAGGCCTTTGCCTTTGCCGCGGCCCGCGCGTTCATGCGGGCCAACGGCCTGCGCCTCCAGCCGCCACCGGACGAGCTGCGGAAAGCGCTGGCTTCCATTCGGCCCGGCGCCGCCGGTGTCCGCGCCCTGAGCGAGCACCTCCACCGCTGGGCCCAGCAGTAGCCCTCCCGCGCGGACGCCGCGCCCGGACACGTCCGTGTCCGGGGCCGCGGCCGTCCGGCGGAGGCGTCACGCCGGTCCGCGTCACGCCACCGCGGTGAGTTCCTTCGGACGTACCGGCTCCTTGGACTCCTTCGGGACGAACGCCACGTGCTGGTGGCCCCGGCGCAGGTCCACCTTGAGGCGCAGGCCCCCCAGGCGCGCCAGTACGATCGCCACGCCGATGCCCGCCAGCAGCGAGATCACGCCGCCCGTCGCGAAGCCGACGCGCGCGCCGTAGGTGTCGGTGACCCAGCCGAGGAGCGGCGCGCCCACCGGCGTACCACCGGCGAAGACCATCATGTAGAGGCTCATGACGCGGCCCCGCATCGCCGGGTCGGTCGCCATCTGGACGCTCGTGTTGGCGGTGATGTTGACCGTCAGGCCGAGCATGCCGATCGGCACCAGCAGCATCGCGAACAGCCACAGGGCGGGCGAGAACGACGCCGCGATCTGCAGCGCGCCGAAGGCCATCGCGGCGGCGACCAGCATCCGCAACCGCGAGGAGCGGCGGCGGGCGGAGAGCAGCGCGCCGGCCAGCGAGCCGGCCGCCATCAGGATGTTGAAGAAGGAGTACAGCCCGGCGCCGCCGTGGAAGACGCCGTCGGCGAAGGCGCTGAGCCAGATCGGGAAGTTGAAGCCGAACGTGCCGACGAAGCCGACGAGGACGATCGGCCAGATCAGCTCGGGGCGGCCCGAGACGTAGCGCAGGCCCTCCCTCAGCTGGCCCTTGCCGCGCGGCACCCTCTCCGTCTTGTGCATCTCGCTCTGGCGCATCAGCAGCAGGCCCATGAGCGGTGCGAGGAAGGACAGGCCGTTGAGCATGAACGCCCAGCCGCTGCCGATCGTCGTGATCAGCACACCCGCGACGGCGGGGCCGATCAGGCGGGCGGACTGGAAGTTCGCCGAGTTGAGGCTGACGGCGTTGCGCAGCTGGTCGGGGCCGACCATCTCGGACACGAAGGACTGCCGGGCCGGATTGTCGACGACCGTGACCATGCCGAGCAGGAACGCGATCAGGTAGACGTGCCAGACCTGGATGTGGCCGGAGAGCGTGAGGGCGGCGAGCGCGACGCCGCACAGGCCGAGGGCGGCCTGGCTGAAGAGCAGAAGGGTGCGCTTGGGGTACCGGTCGGCGATGACACCGCCGTACAGGCCGAAGAGCAGCATCGGCAGGAACTGGAGGGCCGTGGTGATACCGACGGCGGCCGCGGACCCGGTGAGGTCGAGGACCAGCCAGTCCTGGGTGATGCGCGACATCCACGTGCCGGTGTTGGACACGACGGCGCCGGTCGCGAAGAGCCGGTAGTTGCGGATCTTCAGGGACGAGAACATGCTCGGCCCTTTGCGTTCCCTGGTGGGTATCTCGTGGTGGGTGTTCGGTGCGGGGGCGGAGTCTGCTCCGGATCCCGTACTCAAAGTGGGTTCGCCTCCTTGGCGGCGCGCGGGGTCGGTGGTGCGGTCAGAGGTGTGCGAGCTTCTCCAGGACGGGGGCGGCAGCGCGCAGCTTCGCCCATTCGTCCTCGTCCAGACCTTCGCAGAGGCCGGCCAGCCAGGCGTTCCGCTTGCGGCGGCTCTCTTCGAGCATCGCCTCGGCGGTCTCGGTCTGGCTGACCACCTTCTGCCGGCGGTCGTCGGGATGCGGCTCCAGCCTGACCAGTCCCTTGGCTTCGAGCAGCGCCACGATGCGGGTCATCGAGGGCGGCTGCACGTGCTCCTTGCGGGCCAGCTCACCGGGGGTGGCCGAGCCGCAGCGGGCGAGGGTGCCGAGCACCGACATCTCGGTGGGGCTCAGCGATTCGTCGACGCGCTGGTGCTTCAGGCGCCGGCCCAGCCGCATGACGGCCGAGCGCAGGGAGTTCACGGCGGCGGCGTTACCGTCGCGCGACAGGTCAGGCATGTACTTAGCCTAACTCATTACCCACGCTAAATACAGTCGGGGCGTCACTTCACCCGTACGAGTGAGTCCGCTCCGGAAAGTGACGTACCGCCGGGGGCGGGGCGGCGACGCTGTCCCGCATGGGATCAACAGTGCTCAGCCTGCGGATAGACGGTGAGCTGCACGACCGCCTCCGGGACCGTGCCGCCAAACGCGGAATGAGCGTCCAGGACTATGTGGTCCGGACGCTCATTCGCGACGACTTCGACGAACGCTTCAAGACGGCGGTCGACGAGACGGAGAAGTTCTACGACGGCATTGCGTGAGGCTGCTCACGCGAGGCCGCTTGCGCGAGACCGCTTATGTGAGGTTGAGCGCCGGCATCAGGTAGTAGAAGGCGAAGACCGCCGACACCGCGTACATCGCCGCGGGCACCTCGCGCCCGCGCCCGGCCGCCAGGCGCAGCACGCAGAAGCTGACGAAGCCGATGCCGATGCCGTTCGTGATCGAGTACGTGAACGGCATCATCAGCATGGTCAGGAACGCCGGGATCGCGATCGTGTAGTCGGCCCAGTCGATGTCCTTGACCGAGCCCGACAGGATCAGGAAGCCCACCGCGAGCAGGGCCGGGGTGGCGGCCTGCGACGGCACCATCGTGACCAGCGGCGTCAGGAACAGGCCCACGGCGAAGAGACCGCCGGTGACGACGTTCGCGAGGCCCGTGCGCGCGCCCTCGCCGACACCGGCGGTGGACTCCACGAAGCAGGTGGTGGCGGAGCTGGAGGTCGCGCCGCCCGCGGCGACGGCGATGCCGTCGATGAGCAGCACCTTGTTGACGCCGGGCAGGTTGCCCTTCTCGTCCAGCAGCTTGGCCTCGTCGCTGACGCCGAGGATCGTGCCCATCGCGTCGAAGAAGCAGGACAGCAGCACGGTGAAGACGAAGAGGATGCCGGTCAGCAGACCGACCTTCTCGAAGCCGCCGAACAGGCTGACCTGGCCGACCAGGCCGAAGTCCGGGGAGGCCACCGGGTTGCCGGGCCACTCGGGGGTGGTCAGGCCCCAGGACGGGATGTCGGCGACGGCGTTGACGACGAGGGCGACGACGGTCATCACGACGATCGAGATGAGGATCGCGCCCGGCACCTTGCGGACGATCAGCGCGAGCGTGAGCAGCACACCGAGAACGAAGATCAGGACCGGCCAGCCGTTGAGCTGGCGTGGCGCCGAGCTGGAGCGGGACGGTGGTGTGCGCGGCGTCCGGTATGCGGGAGACGAAGCCCGAGTCGACCAGGCCGATCAGCATGATGAAGAGGCCGATGCCGATCGCGATGCCCTTGCGCAGACCGATCGGCACCGCGCTCATCACGCGCTCCCGCAGGCCGGTCGCGACGAGCAGCATCACGACGAAACCGGCGAGTACGACCATGCCCATCGCGTCGGGCCAGCTCATGCGGGGCGCGAGCTGGAGCGCGACGACGGTGTTGACGCCGAGGCCGGCGGCGAGCGCGATCGGCACGTTGCCGATGACGCCCATCAGCAGCGTCGAGAACGCGGCCGTCAGCGCGGTGGCGGTGACCAGCTCGCTGCCGTCGAGCTGGTGCCCGTACATGTCCTTCGCGCTGCCCAGGATGATCGGGTTCAGCACGATGATGTAGGCCATCGCGAAGAAGGTGGCGAGACCGCCCCGGATTTCGCGCGGAACGGTGGAGCCCCGCTCGGAGATCTTGAAGAAGCGGTCGAGACCGCTCTTCGGCTCCGGAGAAGACGGCGGCTGCTTGGCGTCGACCGGAGCCGTGGCCGAGGGAGACATGCGTGACCTCATGCGGAAGAAGGGAGCTGAAGGGCAGACAGAGGAGCAACTCGGGTACATCTGGAAGTGGTCGACATTGGATGTTCAGACGAACAAAACCAGTCAGACGAAACCTGTTTCAGTATGAATACATAAGGGAAAGATCGCTATCTCCGCGCGTAGACCCTTGGGGCGTCTGGCCCGGCAGCACGTGCGCGGGTGCCGCCTACACTGTCCCCATGGCGAAGTGGACCCCCAAGCACGAGGCACCCGAGCCCCTTGAAGGGCCCGTCGTCGCCACCGTCGTCGGCGGCACGATCCTCTGGTTCGCCCTCTTCCTGGTGCAGCTCCCCTTCTACGCCTGGTTCGACGACCGCGGCTGGGCGTGGTGGGTGTGGACCTGCCTGGCCGGCGCCGGTCTCGGGCTGATCGGCATCTGGTACGTGCGCGGGCGCGACGCGGCGATCAGGCGCGCGAAGGCCGAGCGGGCGAAGGCGGAGGAATCCGCGGGAGCGGAGTCCGCGGGAGCGAACGCCCGTACCGCCCGCCCGGACGTGTAACCCGGGAGGCGGAGAGCTCCGGCCGGAGAAGTCCGGGAGCCCGTACGACCACGGGCCCGTCTCCACCGTCCCTCCGTCGTCCCCCGGTACCGTCTTCGGCCGCTCGACGGGTCGATCCGCACGTCCGGTCGTACCGTCGGAACCATGACGCAGCGGGCGAAGATCAACACGGGCGGGCCCGAGCCGGACGGGCACATCATTGACGCGGGCGCCGAACTCGACCCCGTGCACCCCGTGGAACTCCCCCGGTCCGCCAGGCGCACCGGGCTCACCACGGCCGAGGTCGCCGAGCGGGTCGCCCGGGGCGAGGTCAACGACGTACCGGTGCGCAGCTCGCGCTCCGCCACCGAGATCGTCCGGTCGAACGTCTTCACCCGCTTCAACGCGATCATCGGCGTGCTGTGGGTGATCATGCTCTTCGTCGCGCCGATCCAGGACAGCCTCTTCGGCTTCGTGATCGTCGCCAACACGGCCATCGGCATCGTCCAGGAGCTGCGCGCCAAGAAGACCCTCGACAGCCTCGCCGTCATCGGTGAGGCCAGACCGAAGGTCCGCCGCGACGGGGCCGCCGTCGAGGTGTCCACCTCCGGGATCGTCCTCGGCGACCTGGTGGAGCTGGGACCGGGCGACAAGGCCGTCGTCGACGGCGAGGTCGTGGAGGCCGACGGTCTGGAGGTCGACGAGTCGCTCCTCACCGGCGAGGCCGATCCGGTGCTCAAGCAACCCGGCGACCAGGTGATGTCCGGCAGCTTCGTGGTCGCGGGCGGCGGCGCGTTCACCGCCACCAAGGTCGGCCGCGAGGCGTACGCCACCCAGCTCGCCGAGGAGGCGTCCCGCTTCACGCTCGTCCACTCCGAGCTGCGCAACGGCATCAACCAGATCCTCAAGTTCGTCACCTGGCTGATGGTCCCGACCTCGGTCGGCCTCGTCATCAGCCAGCTGGTCGTCAAGGAGACCGGCTTCAAGGACTCGGTCGCGCGCACCGTCGGCGGCATCGTCCCGATGATCCCCGAGGGCCTGGTGCTGCTCACCTCGGTCGCCTTCGCGGTCGGGGTGATCAGGCTCGGGCGCAAGCAGTGCCTCGTGCAGGAGCTGCCCGCGATCGAAGGGCTCGCGCGCGTGGACGTCGTGTGCCTCGACAAGACGGGCACGCTCACCGAGGGCGGCATGGACGTCACCGAGGTGCGGCTGCTGGACGGCCCGGGCACCGAGGAGGCGTACGTACACACCGCGCTCGGCGCCCTGGGCGGGTCCGACCCGCGGCCCAACGCCAGCCTCCAGGCGATCAAGGACGCCTGTCCGGACGACGGCTCCTGGCGCTGCACGCAGGCGCTGCCCTTCTCGTCCGCCCGCAAGTACAGCGGGGCGAGCTTCACCGAGGGAAACGGCGACACCAGCTCGTGGCTGCTCGGCGCGCCCGACGTGCTGCTGCCGCGGGGCGACCCGTACCTCGACGAGATCGACCTGCTCAACGAACAGGGCCTGCGGGTGCTGCTGCTCACCCGCGTCGACGGGAACCCGGACAGCGGGAACCTGGGCGACCCGCGGGTCAGGGACGGCTCGCACGCCACCGCCCTGGTCGCCCTGGAGCAGCGGCTGCGCCCGGAAGCCGCCGCGACCCTCCGGTACTTCGCCGACCAGAACGTCGCCACGAAGGTCCTCTCCGGCGACAACGCGGTGTCCGTCGGCGCGGTCGCGGCCAAGCTCGACATGCCGGGCGCCGCGAACACCGTCGACGCCCGCACCCTGCCCGCCGGGCGCGCGGAGATGGCCGGGGCGCTGGACGAGAACGCGGTCTTCGGCCGGGTCACCCCGCAGCAGAAGCGCGACATGGTCGCGGCGCTCCAGTCGAAGGGCCACACGGTCGCGATGACGGGCGACGGCGTCAACGACGTACTCGCGCTCAAGGACGCCGACATCGGGGTCGCGATGGGGTCCGGGTCGGAGGCCACGCGCGCGGTGGCGCAGATCGTGCTGCTCAACAACAGCTTCGCGACCCTGCCTTCGGTGGTGGCCGAGGGGCGCCGGGTCATCGGCAACATCACCCGGGTCGCGACCCTCTTCCTGACGAAGACGGTCTACTCGGTGCTGCTGGCGGTCCTGGTGGTCTGCTCGCAGGTCGAGTACCCGTTCCTGCCGCGCCACCTGACGCTGCTCTCGACGCTGACGATCGGGGTCCCCGCGTTCTTCCTCGCGCTGGCGCCCAACAAGGAGCGGGCCCGGCCGGACTTCGTACGCCGGGTGATGCGGTACTCGGTCCCCGGCGGCGTCGTCGCCGCGTCCGCGACCTTCTGTACGTACCTGCTCGCCCGGTCCCACTACTCCGGCCCCGGAGCCCTGGCCGCCGAGACGAGCACGGCGACGCTCACGCTCTTCCTGGTGTCGCTCTGGGTGCTGGCGATCATCGCCCGCCCGTACACCTGGTGGCGCGTCGGCCTGGTGGCCGCGATGAGCCTCGGCTTCGTGGTCGTGCTCGTGGTGCCGTGGCTCCAGGACTTCTTCGCGCTGAAGCTGGTGGGCACGACGATGCCGTGGGCGGCGGTGGGCATCGCGGCGGTGGCGGCGGCCGCCCTGGAGCTGGTGTGGCACTGGGTCGGCCGCCGCTTCCCCGCGTAGCGGGGGTACTGCCCGGATTACTGCCGGGTCACTGCCCCGGGTGCTCAGCGCACGTCGAGGTAGTCACCGGCCGCGGAGACCGCGGGGGTGGTGGACGTGCCCGCGAACGAGTAGCGCCAGTAACCGTCCGAAGCGGCCGTGACGGTCGTCTTCAGGTCACCGGTGCTGTTCGAGGTCACCGTCTTGACGGTGGTGTACGTGCTGGTGCCGGCCTTGCGGAACTGGAGCTTCACCGGCTGGGAGGTGTAGCCCGCGTACTTGTACGTGTCCCAGTTGGCGCGGGACAGCTTGCCCGTGATCGTGATGGTCTTGCCCTTCACGACCGGCTCGGGCGAGGCGTTGACCGTCAGCTTCGAGTAGCGCAGGATCTTCGTCGTACCGGCGACGCCGTTCTCGTGGTAGTCACCGTCGGCGCCGATGGCCGAGACCCACAGCTTCCAGGTGCCGGCGGTCTTGTTCTCCATGAGGAGCGGGTCGATCTCGATGCTGTACTTGCACTTCGTCGTCGTCGCGCTGACCTCGGTGCAGGTGCCGGTCGGGCTGGTCGGGCCGAAGAACCCGATGGCGTCCTCGGCGGGGTTGTCACCGGGACCGTTCCACAGGAACGAGTGGATCTCGTAGATGCCCTCGGGGTCGGTGGCGGTGACCTCGGCGGTGATGGTCTTCTTCGCCGTGGTGCCGAGCGAGAGCGCCTTGCCGCCGTTGACGACCACCTTCGTGATCTTGGTGTCGCCAGAGATGTCGTCTGCCTGTGCCTGACCGGCGAGAGCGGCCGACAGACCGGCCGGCTTCGGGGCGTCCTCGGCCTGGGCGGCCGGTACGGCAAGGGCGGACAGGGCCAGGGCGCCCGAAACGGCGGCCACAGTGGCACGTATGCGCATGTATGTATGTCCCCACATGGATGCGATCCCGCCGCGTTTCCCCCCGGCGGGATCTTTGAGTGTCGAACGAAGTGTAGGGACTGCGTGGAGAGTTCGTAAACAAAGAATCAGTCGAACCAGCGGTCGCGCGCCAGCTCTTCCGTGCGCGACGGGTCCTCGATCAGCGCCGCCACCTCGAAGCGGCGCGGCCACTGCCCCGCCGACCAGGCAAGACCGGCCGCCACGCCCTCCAGGGTGGCCGCGTGGACCACGCCGTCGGGGGTGCGGCGCCAGTCCAGTTCGACGCCGCCCGCGAGGAGTTCCTCGTGTTCGACATACGTCGCCGGGGTGGCGGCGCCGAGCAGGACCCGTACCGCTTCCGGAACCTCTCGCTCCACACCCTCCGTCGTCACTTCGCCGGGCCGACTCGCTGAGGCGGCGCACCTGGAGGAGTTCGGCCAGGTCGGCGGCGCGGGACGGGGCCACCGGCAGCAGCGGCAGCCCGGCGGTGAGGGGCAGCAGGTCGGGGGCGTCCGCGACCACGGCGTCCGCCGCGTCGACCACCCGCACCTCGCCGTCCACGACCGCGCGCAGCTCGTCGGGGAGCGTGACCTGCTCGGGGTCGAGGTCGGCCAGGGCGCCGTACAGCGCGTGGAGCTGGGACGCGGTGACCGTACGGTCCGGGTCCGCGAGGCGGCCGAGGAGAGCGGCGGCGCCGCCGGGCTCGTCCAGCAGCGCGGCCACGGAGGTACGTACGCCCAGCGCCCTCAGCACCTGCTCGTCGTCGAAGCGGTCGCGTCCGCGGAGGTGTAGAGCCCGTCGAGGAGCGGGTCGCCGCCCGCCGCGCGCAGACCGGCCGGACGGCGCCCGTCGAGTACGGGGTGGTCGCGCAGCCACCACGCGGTGTACGGGCGTACGGACTGCGTCGTCCCGTCCGGCAGCAGGACGCGCACGGGCTGGGTCAGCGCGTCCCGCAGCGGCGGCCGGGCGAGCATCGCCAGGGCCTGCGGCCACTTGTCGTCGTCCACCAGGTCCAGGTCCCGTACGGCGACGATCTCGGTGGCGACCGGCGGCACGGAGGCCTCCGGCAGCTGGTCGAGGACGTCCTCGCACCACACGTCCACGGCGTCGAGCAGGCCCGCGTCGTCGGGCTCGGCGAAGTCGCCTTCGCGCGGCTCGAATTCGTCGGGGTCCAGGACGACGTCGGTGGCGCGTACGAGCGCGAAGCCGGCCAGGACGCCGCAGGCGGTGAGCGGCTGTCCGCCCCAGCGGGCGGCCAGTTCGGCGTCGCACAGGGCCAGTTCGCCCTCGCGCATGACCCGCGCGAACGGGCTGCCGGGCAGGACGAGTTCACCGGCGGCGAGGAGCTCGCCGTCCTCGTCGGTCAGGGCGAGCGCGCCGAGCCACGGCTCGTCGCCGGGCAGCAGGCCTGCGTCGCCGCATGAGCGCCAGGACGGTCTCCGCCAGCTCTTCGGCGTCGGGGTGGGCGACCTTCAGGCCGAGGCGGGTGAGCTGCTCGGGGGCGGCGGTGTCCGCGCCCGTGTCCGTGCCCGGGGAGCGGCAGCAGGACTGGCGCGGGCCGATCACCGTACGGCCGCCGGCCAGCGGGACCGGCAGACCGGACAGGCGGTCCGGGTCGACGCCGGCCAGGGACTCGTACAGCCGCCGCCACCAGGACGGCTCGCGCTCGGCGCCCGCGAGGCGGTCGATGGCGTCGCCCAGCGGCAGCCGGCCGACGCCGAGGGTGCGCAGCTCGGGGCGGCGTTCGAGCCCGGCGGGCAGCAGGGTCGGCAGTACCTCGGCCATGACGCGGACGGTGTCCGCCGCCGCGCCCTCGACGACCTCCGCCTCGAACGGGCGCAGCGCGGTGAACTCCTCGGACGGCGCCGCCGGGGCGAGGAACGCGACGCGGGGCAGCCGCTCGACGACGGCCGCGCGCAGTGCGCCGTCCAGTTCGCCCTTGCCGAGCGGCCCGGGGACGAGGTCGACCGTCCCGGTGGAGACGGGCTCCCAGCCGCCGAGCAGTTCGGCGTACGCGTCGGCGGCGCGCTGCACGAGGAAGTCGGTGAGCGGGCCCGGCGCGGGGTGGCGGCGGGCCGTGTCCAGCGGCAGCGACGCGATCAGCGCCGGTACACCGAGGGGTTCGTCGGTCGGCGTCGGGGCGTGCGCGACGGCGCGGTACGGGGGCGCTGCGGCGACCCCTCGGCGTCCACCGGGACGGCCCAGGTGACGGACCAGTGGGGGCGCAGGCGCTCCTCGACGGGCCGGTCGGCGAGGAGGGCGGGCTCCAGGGCTCCCGAGCGGGTCACGGTGCGCCAGCGGGTGGTGCGGGCGGCGGGCGTGGCCGCCGCGCGAGGTGTCGTCGATGTGTACGTACGCGTCCTGCTCGCGGCGCGTCACGTCCGGGTGGAGTCCGGGGTTTCGACGACCACCTCGGCGAGGCCGGGGAGGGTGAGGAGCAGGGCGTCGTCGATGGCGTCGAGGAGGTGCCGGGCGAGGTCCACCGCGCTGCCGTCGCGCAGGGGCAGGACCACGACGGTGTCGTAGCCCTCGGGGGCGGAGCCCTCGGCGGGGAGCGGGAGCCGCAGGAGGGGCACGTGGCCGTCGCGGCGCCGCAGCTCTTCGCCGAGCCCGGGCGCGGTGCCGGCGGCGTCCACGGCCAGCTCCCTGGCCTCCGCCAGGGACCAGCGGACACCACCGTGGCGGCCGAGGACGGCGGGCTCGTCGCTGACGGCCAGTACGGCGGCGAACCCGACGCCGAAGCGGCCGACCGCACCGCCGGGGCCCTCTTCGTACTCGCGCTTGGCGGACGCGCGCAGCGTGCTGAGGGACTCCACGCCGGCGGCGTCGAGGGGGGCACCGGTGTTGGCGGCGGCGAGGACCGCGGGGGCGCCGTGGCCGGGGGCGGCGTGCAGGGTGAGCCGGAGCCTGCCGGTGACGCCGGCGCGGGCGGCGGCGTCGGCGGCGTTCTTGGGCAGCTCGACGACGAGGAGGTCCCGGTACCCGCCGAGGGCGAGGTCCTCCTCGGCGTTGGCGTCCTCGCGGAACCGGGCGGGGCTCGCGCTCCACGCGTCGAGCACCCCACGCCGCAGCCGCGCCGTCCCGAAGGGGTCTGCCTCGTCGGTGGCCCTGACGCTCACGCTTGTCTCCGCTCGTCCTGAGGTACGGGTGCTGCTCGCCGGCCGGCTCGCCACTGGCGCCTACCCGCGTCCACGCGGCGCAAGTATCGCGAGTATCGCGTGTGGGCGGCCCCGCGACGTCCACCTGCCCGCCGGGTCGCTGCGGTGCGGGTCAGGGGGCGGTGGGGTGGGCTGCCGCGCGGGTCTTCCCCTGCCCGCCCCTTCCCGGACCGGACCTCCGGCCCGGGGCCGGAGGTCGCCCGGGGTCAGGAGTGGCCCAGGTCCTCCGCCGGGTCCGGCGTGGCCGGGACCGAGCCGCCCTCCGGGTCCGGGCGGAGCGGGAACACGTCCGTGGCCATCGAGTCCAGGACCGGGGGCGGCGGGCGCAGCGGCTTCGGCATGACCGCGGCCTCCGAGTGGCCCCCGCAGCCGTAGGCGAGCGAGACGACGTGGCCGTCCGCCGGGGAGAACTCGTTCGCGCAGACACCGAACGCCTGGCGCAGCGAACCGGTCATCGGCACGAGGAAGGCGCAGGAGACACAGGTGGCGGGGGCCGCCTGGGCCATGGGGGTCTTCGCGCCGTACGTCTCGTCCCAGCGGTCCGCCGCGACGTGCAGCCCGTACCGCGACAGGACGCGCGCACGCCGCATCCCGAGCTCTTCGGCGACCGCCGCGATCGAACCCCGCACGGGAGCCAGCGGCAGCGTCGCGGCGCACCTCCCGTGACCTCGGCGTCCTCGCCTCGACGAGCTCCGCCATCTCCTCCGAGACCGGGGAGTCCGGCAGCGGCGCGTCGGCGCCCGTGTAGCCGGGCTCCAGGCGCAGGTCGTCCGCCTCGGTGGGGAGCAGGTCGCCCGGCCCCAGGTCCCCGGGGCGCAGCCGCTCGCTCCACGGCACCCACTCCGGCGCCAGCAGGGAGTCCGGCCCCGGCAGGAGGACCGTCTCGTTGAGGGTGACCAGCTTGGCCCGCGAGGCGCGGGTGACGGTCACCGCCCAGCGCCAGCCCCGGTAGCCGGGTTCCTTGCACTCGAAGAGGTGGGTGACCACCCGGTCACCCTCGGCGAAGAGGGAGACATGCTCGCCGACCACCCCGGGGAAGGCGGCCTCCTCGGCCGCCTCACGGGCAAGGTCTACCGCCTCGGCGCACAGGCGGTCAGGGGTTCGGCTTCGCGTCGTCGCAGCACTCACAGGTCTCGCTTCTCTCCTACGCCGTCTCACGGGTGCGCCAACGGATGCCCGTACGAGGTACGAGATACGAGGTGCGAGCTGCGGGCGGAGCGGACCGAAGGGCCGCGTCGACGTCCACGCCTCGCCCGACTCGTCTCGGTCTCGGGCGCACTTTCCACCACCCATTCTGCGGGATGACGGAGAGGCGCGCGGCCGAGGACAACCGCCGGTGGCGCGCTACGCACGCTACCCCCTCTGCCGCCCCGGGCCCACCTGCACGCCGTCTTTGGGACCGGAAGGCCCGGAGAGACCCGGCAGAGAGTCCCAAATGCCCGGAGTGGCGGCTCACCGGCCCCGTCCGCCCCGTTTCAGGTTCGGGCCGGGGGGTGTGGGGCACTATGGCGGGGTGGCTGCCGCAAATTCGTCCGACGGATCCGGTCCACTGCGCAGGACGGGCCGGGCGGTCGGCCGCGCCCTCCACCTGCCCTTCACGGGTACGGCGAAGGGCATCCGCCGCGCCACGCACGCGCAGGGCGCGGGCGAGTCGGGCCTCGGCAAGCTGATCGAGCTGCACGCCGTGAACGGCGCGGGTGACGTCATGATCACGGTCGCCCTCGCCTCCACGGTCTTCTTCTCCGTCCCCACCGACGAGGCCCGCGGCCGGGTCGCCCTCTACCTCGCGATCACCATGGCGCCCTTCACGCTCCTCGCCCCGGTGATCGGCCCGCTCCTGGACCGGGTGCCGCACGGCCGCCGAGCCGCGATGGCCGCCGCGATGCTGGCCCGTGCGCTGCTGGCGCTGGCGCTGTCGGGGGCGGTGGCGACGGGCGGGATCGAGCTCTATCCGGCGGCCCTGGGCGTCCTGGTGTCCTCGAAGGCGTACGGCGTCGTACGGAGCGCCGTCGTGCCGCGCCTCCTGCCGCCCCGCTTCTCCCTCGTGAAGGCCAATTCGCGGGTGACCCTGGCCGGGCTGCTGGCGACGGGCGCGGCCGCGCCGGTCGGGGTGGGACTCCAGCAGATCGGGTCCGCGTGGCCGCTGTACGGGGCGTGCGCGCTGTTCGTCTTCGGTACGTTCCTGGCGTTCACGATGCCGCACAAGGTGGACTCCGCGAAGGGCGAGCGGAAGGCCAGACTGCTGGAACACGGGCACGGCCACGGCCACGGGAAGCAGGAGCCGCCGCGCCGCCCCGGCCTGCGCACGGTCGGCCCCTCCGTACTCCACGGCCTCCAGGCCAACGCCGCCCTCCGCTCCCTCTCCGGCTTCCTGATCTTCTTCCTGGCGTTCCTGCTGCGCGAGCACCCGCTCTCCGGGCAGAGCGCCGCCGTGTCGCTGGCCGTCGTCGGCATCTCGGCCGGTGTGGGCAACGCCTGCGGGACGGCGGTGGGGGCGTGGCTCAGGGACCGCGGGCCCGAGGCGATCATCGCGACGGTGCTGGGGCTGACGCTGGGCGTGGCCGTCTGCGCGGCGCTGTTCTTCGGCGGGCTGATGGTGGCGGTGCTCGGCGCGACGGCGGGCCTGTGCCAGGCGCTCGCCAAGCTGTCCCTGGACGCGCTGATCCAGCGGGACGTGCCCGAGGAGGTACGGACGTCGGCGTTCGCGCGGTCGGAGACGCTGCTCCAGATGGCCTGGGTGGTGGGCGGCGCCGTCGGGATCGCCCTGCCGCTGAACGGCGCCCTCGGCATGTCGGTCGCCGCCTGCCTCCTCGCGACGGGCGCGGCCTTGTCCGTACGGGGCCTCCTGAGTGCGGCGCGACGCGGCTCGCCGCACCCCCGCGTGGCGTGAGACGGGGCGGGCGATAGCCTTCGCCCCATGACCGTTGCGCTCCTCTCTGGTAAGGCCCGCCGCACCGCCACCGTTCTCGGTGCCGTGTCGGCCGGACTCCTCGTCCTGTCCGCATGCGACAAGCCGACGCCGCTCGCGACCGTGACGGTCGGCACGGAATCGGTGCACACCGAGGCCACGTGCTACAACGACGGCTCCGCGATCAAGGAATCCCTGCTCCAGGGCTGCCTGAACAAGAAGGCCGAGAAGACCGTCAAGGTCTCCATGGACGACAAGGTCCGCTTCGGTGTCGACCCCGAGATCGCGGACCAGGGCTGGACGCTCTTCATCAACGGCCAGCAGGCCGAGCAGGAGCCGTTCAAGAAGACGTACCGGACCATCCCGGGCAGCGCCTTCTTCGCCCAGCAGCAACAGCAGCAGCCGGGCGCGCCCAGCCCCGACGAGGCGCAGGTCAGCGTCGTCGAGACCAAGGGCAAGAAGCTCACCGGCATCTGGCACTTCAAGCTGGAGAAGACCTCCTGACCATGCGTGTCCTGGTCGTGACCGCGGTTCCCGCCGAGCGGGACGCGGTCACGCGCGCGTTCACCCCCGGGGCCGGTGACGTCGACGTCATCGCCTGCGGGGTCGGGCCCGCCGCGAGCGCGGCCGGGACCGCGACGCGCTGGCGTCCGCGGCCCGCCCCGCTACGGGCGTGGTGGTCTCCGCCGGCATCGGCGGCGGCTTCGGCCACCTGGCCCCGCTCGCCTCCCTCGTCCGACGCCGACGCGATCGTCGCCGGCGACCTGGGCGCCGAGACCCCCGACGGCTACGTCCCGGTGACCGCGCTGGGCTTCGGCACCGTGGAACACCTGCCGCCCGCCTCGCTCGTACGGGCCGTGGCCGGCGCGACCGGCGCCGTCACCGGCACCGTGCAGACCGTCTCCACCGTGACCGGCTCCGCCGCCCGCGCCGCCGAGCTGTGCGCCCGGCACCCGTACGCCGCCGCCGAGGCGATGGAGGGCTTCGGCGTCGCCGAGGCCGCCGCCCTGCACGGGGTGCCGGTGCTGGAGATCCGCGCGGTCTCGAACGCCGTCGGGCCGCGCGACCGGGCGGCCTGGCGCATCAAGGAGGCGCTGGAGGCGCTCACCGGGGCGTTCGGGAAGCTCGCGCCCGTACTCGAAGGCTGGGAAGACCGGAATGAAGACCGGGATGAGGAACATGACGACGTCTGACGCCCTGAAGATCGCTTACTCGCCCTGCCCGAACGACACCTTCGTCTTCGACGCCTGGGCACACGGCCGGGTGCCGGGGGCGCCGGCGCTCGACGTGACGTTCGCGGACATCGACATCACCAACGGGATGGCCGAGCGCGGGGAGTTCGACGTGCTCAAGGTGTCGTACGCCGTGCTGCCGTGGGTGCTGGAGGAGTACGCGCTGCTGCCGTGCGGCGGGGCGCTCGGGCGGGGCTGCGGGCCGCTCGTGCTCACGTGCGAGGCGGGCGTCGACCTCACCGGCAAGCGGGTCGCCGTACCGAGCGAGCGCTCGACGGCGTACCTGCTGTTCCGGCTGTGGGCGGCCGATGCCGTGCCGGGCGGGATCGGCGAGACCGTCGTCATGCCGTTCCACGAGATCATGCCCGCGGTGCGCGACGGCAAGGTCGACGCGGGGCTCGTCATCCACGAGGCGCGCTTCACGTACCAGGACTACGGGCTGCACTCGCTCGCCGACATGGGCGAGCACTGGGAGAACACGACCGGCCTGCCGATCCCGCTGGGCGCGATCATCGCCAAGCGCTCGCTGGGCGCGGAGCGGCTGCGCGCCCTGGCGGACGCGGCGCGGGCCTCGGTGCGGATGGCCTGGGACGATCCGCTGGTGTCGCGGCCGTACGTACTGGAGCACGCGCAGGAGATGGACCCCGCGGTGGGCGATCTGCACATCGGTCTCTACGTCAACGAGTTCACCGCCGACCTCGGCGAGAACGGTTACGCGGCGGTGCGCGGGCTGCTCACGCGCGCCGCGGCCGAGGGGCTGGTGCCGCCCCTCGGCCCCGACGCGCTGGTGTTCGTCTGAGCCCCGGCTACACGTCCAGCTGGTCGGCCACCGCGCGCAGCAGGCCCGCGATCTTCGCGCCCGCCGCCCTGTCGGGGTAGCGGCCGCGCTCCAGCGCCGGCGTGATGTTCTCCAGGAGCGTCGTCAGGTCCTGCACGATCGACGCGAGTTCGTCGGCTTGCGGCGCTGCGCCGCGGCGACCGACGGGGTCGGATCGAGGATCGTCAACGAAAGCGCCTGGTCACCGCGCTGACCGGCCACGACACCGAATTCGACGCGCTGGCCGGGCTTCAGCGCGTCGACTCCGGCAGGGAGCACCGACGAGTGGACGAAGACGTCGCCGCCGTCGTCGCGGGAGAGGAAGCCGAAGCCCTTCTCATTGTTGAACCACTTGACCTTGCCGGTAGGCACGTCTGTCCTCGTCCTCGTACTCGTCGTTGAAAACGGCTCTGGATAGCACTACAGCGGGTCGTAGGACCCGCCACCACCAAGGCTAATGGTCCAGGGGCTGGTGACAAGACGTCGCCGGGCGGTTCCTCGGAGCAGGGAACTACCCTGGTCAGGTGATGACTGAAACCCCATCGTCCGAGGCCGGCCCCGGCGACCGGCTGGTACGTACCGGAGCGATCGTCTTCTTCGTCGGCGCACTGGCCACACTGGTCACCGTGGCTCCGCTCTTCCTGGGCACGGAGCCCTTTCCCCCGGTGGCGTACGCCGTGTGCATGCTGATGGGCGTCGGCTTCGTGATCGCCGCCGCCGGAGTGCTCAGGTCGATCGCCGCCCAGCGCCGTCAGGCGCGCGCCGCGTCGCAGTAGTCCCTCAGCCAGGCGGGGAAGGCCGCCAGGTCGTCCAGGACCACGTCCGCACCGGCTTCGCGCAGTTCAGCGGCGTCGCAGGGCCCCGTCGGCACGGCGACGGACAGGGCTCCGGCCGCCCGCGCGCCGCGTACGTCGCCGACGTGGTCGCCGTACGTACACCGAGGCGCCGTGCTCGCGCAGCGCCTCCGCCTTGGCCTCCGCCCACAGCCAGCCGACGACCGCGTCCGGCTCGATGCCGAGGTGTTCGAGGTGGAGCTTGGCGTTCGGCTCGTGCTTCGCCGTGACGACGACGGCGCGCCCGCCCGCCGCCCGTACCGCGGCCACTGCCTCACGGGCGCCGGGCAGCGCGGGAGTTGGCGTGATCGCGTACGTCGGGTAGATCTCGCGGTAGCGGTCGCCCATCTCCTGGATGCGGTCCTCCGGGAACCAGAACGCCAGTTCCTGTTCCAGCGGCGGGCCGAGCCGGGTGACCGCCAGGTCGGCGTCGATGTGCGCACCGGTCTCGGCGGCGAGCGCTTCGTAGGCGGCCTTGATGCCGGGCCGGGAGTCGATGAGCGTCATGTCGAGGTCGAAGCCGACCGTCAGCGGGGGCGTGGGCAGGTGAGTGGGCATAGGGGCCATTGTGCCCACGGGAGGCCCGGGACCCACCCGTATACTTAGCCAAGCCTTACCAACCCCGGACGCGGATAGGACCAGATGCGAGCCGCCACCAGCCACCCCAGGCGCGCCCTGGTGGCCCGCCGCACCGGCTGGACGGCCGCGGCTGTCGTGGCCCTGCTGCTCTCCGTCCTGCTGAGCCTCGCGGTCGGGGCGCGCTCCATCGCGCCGTCCACCGTCCTCGACGTCCTGCTGAACGGCGGCCACAGCGACGCCGCCGAGGTCGTACGGACCATGAGAGTGCCGCGCACGCTCATCGGCCTGATGGTCGGCGTCGCGCTGGCGCTCGCGGGGACCGTCCTCCAGGGCATCACCCGCAACCCGATCGCCGACCCCGGGATCCTGGGAATCAGCCAGGGCGCGTCGGTGGGTGTGGTCTTCGCGATCGCCTTCGCCGGCGTCCACTCGCTGTCCGGGTACGTGTGGTTCGCCTTCGCGGGCGCGGCCCTCGCCTCGGTCGCGGTGTACGCCATCGCGGCGAGCGGGCGCGGCGGCGCGACCCCGGTGAAGCTCGCGCTCGGCGGCGCCGCGATCAACGCGCTGCTCGTGTCCGTGACGATGGCGGTCCTGACGGCACAGGCGGCGGCGCTCGACGAGTTCCGCTTCTGGCAGGTCGGGTCCATGGCCGGGCGTGACGCGGAGGTCGTCGGCCAGATCTGGCCGTTCCTGCTGGTCGGGGTGGTGCTCGTCCTGTCCGTCGCGCGGGGGCTCGACGCGCTGGCGCTCGGGGAGGACGTCGCGAAGGGGCTCGGCCAGAACGTCGCCGCCGTACGGATCGTGGGCGGCATCGGCGCGACGGTCCTGACCGGCGCGGGGGTCGCGGCGGCCGGCCCCATCGCCTTCGTCGGCCTCGCGGTACCGCACATCGCGCGGGCGATCATGGGCGGCGACCACCGGTGGGTGCTGCCGATGGCGGCGCTGGTGGGCCCCGTGATGCTGCTGGTGTCCGACGTGGTGGGCCGCGTGATCTTCCCGCCGAGCGAGGTCCCGGCGGGCGTGACGACCGCGCTGATCGGCGTGCCGTTCCTGGTCGCCCTGATACGACGGAAGGCGGTGCCGGCGTGACGGCGAACAGCGCGGCTGCCGGGATACGGCCCGCCGGGTACGCACTCGTGCGGTTCGGGCGGGGACGGTTCCTGCTGCACCGGCGGGCCGCCGTGGCCGCCGGCGCACTCGCACTCGTACTCGCCGGAGCGTGCGTCGCGTACCTCTGCGTCGGCGAGAGCAACGTCCCGCCCGCCGAAGTGCTGAAGGTCGTCCTCGGACAGCCGTCGGCGGACGAACTCGTCGTGGGGACCCTCCGCCTGCCCCGCATGACCGTCGGGCTGCTCGTCGGGGCGGCGTTCGGCGTGGCCGGCGCACTGATCCAGACCGTCGCGCGCAACCCGCTCGCGAGCCCCGACATCATCGGCATCAGCCAGGGCGCGAGCGCGCTCACCGTCGGGGCGATGACCTTCGGGATCACTTCCTACGCCGTACTCCCCTACCTCTCCGTAGGCGGCGGAATCCTCGCCGCCGTCCTCGTCTACGCCTTCGCCTGGCGCGGCGGACTGCACGCCACCCGCTTCGTGCTCATCGGCATCGGTTTCGCGATCGCCCTGCGCTCCGTCACGCACCTCTTCCTCACCAAGGGCGACCACCTCGTCGCCCAGCAGGCGCAGATCTGGATGACCGGCTCCCTCAACGGCCGCGGCTGGGACGAGGCGGCCCCCCTGGGCTGGGTGCTCCTCGCACTGCTCCCCGCCGTCCTCTGGGCCGCCCGCGCCCAGCGCACCGTGTCGATGGACGACGACACCGCGACCGCGCTGGGCGTACGGCTGGGACGGGTCCGCCTGGGCCTGGTCCTCACCGGCGTGGTGCTCGCCTCCGTGGCGACCGGGACCGCCGGCCCCGTCGACTTCGTGGCGCTGCTCGCCCCGCAGATCGCCCGCCGCACGACCCGCACCGCGCAGATCCCGCTCCTCTGCTCGGCCCTGATGGGCGCACTGATCGTCGTACTGGCGGACCTGCTGGCCCGGCGGCTCCTCTCCCCCACCGAACTACCAGTCGGCGTGCTGACGGCAGCGGTCGGCGCCCCGTACCTGATCTGGCTGATCGTCAAAGGCCGCACTGGAGGCAAGGCGTGAGCAGGCTCACCGCTCGCGAGCTGACGCTCGCCTACGAGGACCGTACGGTCGTGCACGAACTCGACCTGGCCGTGCCCGACGGCCGGGTGACCGTCATCGTCGGCCCGAACGCCTGCGGGAAGTCCACCACCCTGCGCGCGCTCGGCCGGCTGCTCAGGCCCAAGGCCGGCGCGGTGCTGCTGGACGGCGCCGAACTCGCGAAGATCCCGACCAGGAGGATCGCCCGGGCGATCGGCCTGCTGCCCCAGACCCCCGTCGCCCCCGAGGCCATCACCGTCGCCGACCTCGTCGCGCACGGCCGCCAGCCGCACCAGCACTGGTGGCAGCAGTGGTCCGACGAGGACGAACGGGCGGTGACGGACGCCATGGCGCGCACCGACGTCACCGCACTCGCCGACCGGCCCGTGGACACGCTCTCCGGCGGCCAGCGCCAGCGCGTGTGGATCGCGATGGCCCTGGCCCAGGAGACGGACCTCCTCCTCCTGGACGAGCCCACGACGTACCTCGACATCTCCCACCAGGTGGAGGTGCTGGACCTGGTGCGCCGGCTCAACCACGACCGGGGCCGGACCGTCGTAGCGGTCCTGCACGACCTCAACCAGGCGGCCCGGTACGCCGATCACCTGATCGCCATGAAGGAAGGCCGCATCGTCGCCGAGGGCCACCCCACCGAGATCGTCACCACACACCTCGTACGCGAGGTCTTCGGCCTGGACTCGGTAGTGATCCCGGACCCGGTGACGGGCTCCCCCCTGGTGGTCCCGGGCACGCCGTGGAGCCCGGCGCCCGCCGCTTCGCGGGACACCGTGGCAGGAGGGGACGTGCCGGGGCGCTCCCCGCAGGGCGTCGAACGCAACCACCCCGAAGCTCACTCCGTACCCGAACGTCCGACGCCCGAGGAGACGCCCCGGCGCGGCACCGACCCCGAAGCCCCCGCCTCCAAGGGCGCCCCCGCCGAAGGCACCGCCCCTGGGGGCGCCCCCGTCGAAGACACCGTCCCGCCCGCCGCGCCCCGCGACCCCGCCGACACCTCCCGGACCACCTGAAAGGTGCCCCACCCCATGACCGGACCCCTCCGCCGCCGCGGCCTCGTTGCCGGCTCCCTCGCCGTCACCGCCGCCCTCGCGCTCTCCGCCTGCGGCTCCTCCGACACGGACAAGCCGTCGTCCTCCACCGAGAAGCGGACGCACACCGTCAAGACCGCCATGGGCGACGTGCAGGTCCCGGACAGCCCGAAGCGCGTCGTCGTCCTCGACACCGCCGAGCTGGACTCCGCGATCACCCTCGGCGTGAAGCCGGTCGGCGCGACCCACACCACCGCCGAGCCCGGCTTCCTGAGCTACCTGCCCGAGGACAAGGTCGCGGGCATCAAGGACGTCGGCGAGATGATGACCCCCAACCTGGAGGCCGTCGCCGCCCTCGAACCCGACCTGATCCTCACCAGCAAGGTGCGGCACGGCGCCCTGTACGACGAGCTCAAGGCGCTCGCGCCGACCGTGATGACGGAGAACACCGGTTACCCCTGGAAGGAGAACTTCCAGGTCCACGCCGACGCGCTCGGCAAGAAGGCCGAAGCGAAGCAGGTCGTCGCCGACTACACCGCGCACGCCGCGAAGGTCACCGAAGCGGTCGGCGGCAAGGACAAGGCCGCGAAGACCAACGTCAACGTGGTGCGCTTCATCGAAGGCGCGGACATCCGCATCTACGGCAAGCAGAACTACATCGCGACCGTCCTGGCCGACGTCGGCCTCGGCCGCCCGGCCATCACCGACAAGGCGAAGGACGGCTTCTCGTACGACGTGAGCCCGGAGAAGATCAACCTCGCGGGCGAGGACGCCGACGTCGTCTTCCACTCGACGTACGGCGACCCGAAGAAGGCCAAGCAGACGCAGGCCCTGAACAGCGGGCTGTGGAAGAACATGCCCGCCGCGAAGGCGGGCAGGGTCTTCGGCGTCGAGGACGAACTGTGGATCCAGGGCATCGGCTACACCGCCGCCGACAAGATCCTCGACGAGATGCAGGGCCACCTGACGAAGTGACCGACGGCTAACGCCTCCGCGCCCGCCACACCAGGTAGAGCGCGGAGGCGACGGCCGCCGTCCGTACGACCACGGGCCACATGCCCGAGACCGCCTCGCCCAGCGCGCCCCTGCGCGAGCGGCACGCCCCACCGCCCCTCGGTCCTGCCCCACAGCCACACGGCCGCGCCCGCCGCGACCACTCCGGGCAGGCCCAGCACCGCCCATTTCGCCTCGGCGCGGCTGAGGCGGTGCGAGGCGTACGCAAGGAGCCAGCCGCCGCCCAGCGCGAGCCAGTTGCCGAGGACGGCAGGACCACGAGCAGCGCGGCGGCGAGCAGGAGCAGGACGTTCGCGGGCCGGCGCACCACAGTCGCTGCCGCCGCCTCGCCCTGCCCGGCCGTACGACGCCGCAACCGCAACCGGCGGCGGCGCGGAGGAACTTCCGCCTCGACGGCCGCTCCGTCACCGGCCCCGGCCTTCCCCTCGGCTTTCTCTTCGGCTTTTTCCTCCTCGGCCGGCGGGGGCTTGAGTATTTCGGGGATCTCCACGCCGCCGACGAACCCCGGCACGGTGGCGCCCATGCCGAGCGGTCCCGGTTCGACGCGCCACCAGTCGGGTTCGCTGCCCTGCGGGCCGAGTTCGTCCGACCCCGCGAGGTGGGGCGGCGAAGCGACGGGCCCGTCCACCGCGCCCACCGCGCCCGCCCGCTCGTGGTCGCGTCCGCGGGGCCGGGGGATCCACCAGCCGCGCCCGCCACGCCGCTCGGCCGCGCCGCCCTCCGCCGGCTTGTCGCGCTGTTCCGGCAGTGCGGCCCGCCGCGCCGCGGGCTCCGGCTCCGGCATCGCGCCGCCCGACGCCGCCGCCACCAGATCGGCCGGGGGACCGATCCGGTTCAGGATGCGCCGTACCGCCGCGGGAGAGTCCGGCGTACCGAACGCGGAGCGCTGCCGGTCGATTTCGTCGCGCAGCGTGGCCACCAGCCGCATCCGCGTCGCCGCGGACAGCTTGTGCTGCTGCGCCAGGTCGCCGACCCGGCTCAGGTAGTCGTAGACGAGCTGATCGCTCTCGATGCCCACGCGCCGTTCCGTCCCCTCGCCCTCCAACCTCCAACTGCCTGCACCGACCGTAGCGCCACACCGGCTACCGTGGGGCGGATGGGGACCGGCGAGCGCAACCAGGAGGCGCACGTGTCCGAAGGATCAGGCGCAACGCCACCACGCACGCTCGCGGAAGCCCTGCGCACCCGCGACGACGCGTCGCTGGCCGCGCTGTTGCGCGCGCGGCCCGACCTGCTCTCGCCCGTGCCCGGCGACGTGTCGCAGCTCGCCACCCGGGCGGGCACCCGCGCCTCCGTCGTACGGGCGCTGGAGCAGCTCGACCGGTTCGCCCTCCAGACCGCCGAGGCCCTGGCGGTGGCCCCCGACCCGGCTCCTGTACGAGGCGCTGCGCGCGCTGATGACCGGCGACGAGGGCGACCCCGCGGTCGAGGCGGCGCTTCCGGGGGCCGTCGCCGTACTGCGCGAACGGGCCCTGCTCTGGGGCGGCGACGACCGGCTGCGCCTGGTGCGTACGGCGCGCGAACTGCTCGCCCCCTCCCCCGCGCACCCGTCCCCCACCGGCCTGGGCCCGACCGTCGCCGAGGCGACCGCCGGGATGTCGCCGGGGCGGTGGCAGGAGACGCTGGCCGCGGCCGGGCTGCCGCCGACCCACGACCCGGTGTCGGCGGTGACGGCCCTGGCAGCGCTCTTCAACGACCGCACCCGGATCTCGCGCTGCTCGACACGGCCCCGCCCGAGGCGCTGATGGTGCTGGAGCGGCTGGTATGGGGGCCGCCGTACGGCGAGGTGACCTCCGACCCCGCGCCGCCCGTGCGGTGGCTGCGCGACCGGGGGCTGCTGCTGCGAGAGCCTGCGTACGGTCGTGCTGCCGCGCGAGGCCGCGCTGCACCTGCGCGCCGGACGCGCGCACCGGGCGCCGGAGCCGGTGCCGCCCGCCGTCGCGCCCCTCGCCGAGCACAGCCCGCGGGTCGTGGACGGTACGGCCGCCGGCCAGGCGTACACGGCACTGTCCACCGTCGAGGAACTGCTCAAGGACTGGAACGAGGGCGGCCCGGCCGTCCTGCGCTCCGGCGGTCTGAGCATGCGCGACCTGAAGCGGACGGCCACCGCGCTCGACGTGCCCGAGCACACGGCCGCCTTCTGGATCGAACTCGCCTACGCCGCCGGGCTGCTGGCGTCCGACGGCGAGGCCGCCGAGCGGTACGCCGCCACACCCGCGTACGACGACTGGCTCGGCCTCCCGCCGCAGGACCGGTGGACCCGCCTCGCCACCGCCTGGCTGCACGCCACCCGCACGGCCGGCCTGGTCGGCAGCCAGGACACGAAGGGCCGCGTGCTGGCGGCGCTCGGCCCCGACCTGGACCGCTCGGCGGCCCCCGAGGTGCGCCGCCGCATCCTCGGCCTCCTCGCCGTGCTCCCCGAGGGCGCCGTGCCCGCACCGGAGCAGGTGCTGGCCCGGCTGCGCTGGGAACGGCCGCTGCGGGGGGCGGGTGCCGGCGCCGGTGGTACGGGGTCCTCCACGGGCACCCCCGGCGACCTGCGTTCCCGTATCGCGCTGTGGACCCTCACCGAGGCGGAGCTCCTGGGCGTCACCGGGCGCGGCGCCCTCTCCTCCCACGGCCACGTGCTGCTGACCACCGG